>NZ_AODQ01000030.1 GCF_000348925.1 Cesiribacter andamanensis AMV16
GCCCTTAATTCGTTTGGCCCCTTCGTTCCAGGAGGCAATGTACCCCTGGGGCGTAAGCATAAAGATGGCATAGTCCTTAACGCTGGCAATCAGCAGACGGGAGCGCTCTTCGCTCTCCTGCAGCTCTTCATGGGCTTTCAGGAGTTTGTCCTGCAGGCTTTTGCGCTCGCTTAGGTCCCGGGTAACCTTGGAGAAGCCGATCAGCTGTTTTTTCTCATCATACACTGCCGAGATCACCACGCTGGCCCAGAAGGGGGTACCATCCTTGCGCAGGCGCCAGCCTTCTTCCTCAAAGCGGCCTTCCCGGGCGGCGGTTTCCAGGATGGCTGCAGGATGGTTGCGCTGCCGGGCCTCCTGCGGATAAAAAATGGAAAAATGCGTATTGATAATTTCCGCTTTGGTATAGCCCTTCAGGCGCTGGGCGCCGGTATTCCAGGTGCGGATATAGCCCTGGCTGTCCAGCATAAAAATGGCATAATCCTTAACACTGTTCACAAGCAGCTGAAAGGTAGCCTCGCTCTCCTGTAGCGGCATGCTGCTGGATGTACTTGTTTGTGCATGATCCGTATTGGAGAATGATCCGCTATCTGGTGCTTCACTGCTTATGGCCATGATAAGAGTAAGTAGTAGAAAATCATTGATGTAGGATCTGGCAAGATAACCAGAGACTTTAAGAGTTGAAACCTTGCCGACGTTTTTGTACTAAAGGTTAAACATTGTCTTTCATTAAGCCAATTCTGGCAGGCTTGCCCGGCAGCCCGAATCGCTGGCAGACTGCCCGGGCAGCCAGCCTGGTACTGAACCTCCTGGCTACACTCCTCTGAAATACCTAGGGCCTGCCCGGGCAGCCAAGCAGGGGTGAACCCTGGCGCTTCTGCTCCTAGCTGTTGCTGCCGGCTTGGACAACACATAAGCGGTGCCTGCCGGCTTTCCTGCTGATACAGCCCGGCTAAAGGCTAAAGGAGCGGAAGGGCTTTTTTGTTCAGGTAAAGTTAGCAGTTGCCTGTTAACTACCTAAACAAAAAGTAGGGGATACTGGCCGGCAGTAGACATCAAAAAAAAATGTAGATGTGGCAGCGCGGGTGAGGTAGCTGGCAGAAGCAGCCTGTTTAAGGCGCAGCCAGCGATTTTTTAAATCCCAAAATCTACGTATCTTGTACCTATTCCCCACAGGGGGTAGGTATGCCCATTTTTTCTTCCCTACAGGATACGCACGCCCTTCCGCAGAAAGCTTTTATTTCTGTAGAGTAGAAAACCAGTTTTTCTACTCAAAGCCCCCTTATACCCTGTTTTATCGGATTCTTACCAGCTGCTACACCAGCCTTGCCGCAGCAGGCAACGCATAGGTTTTTAGCACAGCCGGAAATCACCCCCTTACCTTGTCTTTTACATACGATCTATTCTAAATCTTTTTATCATGAAAGAGGTACAAACACTCATCGTCAACAGCCTGGATAAAAAAAGGCTGAGCAAGCTCTTTCCGGTGCAACAGTCCTATGCCGAGCTCAGGGACAACATAAAGCTGCTGGAAGAAAAATTAGGAACCGCCAAAACCCTTACCGCCAAAAAGGTACCCCCCACGGTGGTCACCATGAACTCCCGGGTAGAGGTAAAAAACCTCTCCCTGGGCAGGGCCATGGCCGTAGAGCTGGTCTACCCCGATGCGGTAGATGCCGCCCGCTTCAAAATCTCGATCTTTAGCCCGCTGGGGGCTGCCATCTTTGGCTACTCGCAGGGCGATGAATTTCTATGGGCCGGCCGGAGCGGCAAAAACAGGTTCAGGATTGAAAAAGTCCTCTACCAGCCCGAGTCGGCCGGCGATTACCATCTGTAGCGGCTGCCGGCAGGGTTTTGGTAGCAAGGCAAAGTAGTACAGACATGCCAAATGAAAAAGGGCACCCCAGATGCGGGTGCCCTTTTTGTGTAGGTAGGAGATGCTCCTAAGCAGTATCGCTTAGTTGTTTCGTACCTTGAGTTGCTGAAGATCAAAACGGTCCAGGTTCATCACCTTGGTCCAGGCCTTTACAAAGTCTTTTACAAACTTCTCCTTGCCATCCTGGCAGGCATAGACCTCTGCAATGGCCCGCAGCTCAGAATTTGAACCGAAGATCAGGTCTACCCGGGTGGCTGTCCACTTAAGTTCGCCTGTTTTGCGATCACGGCCTTCAAATTCATAATCAGCCTCAGAGGTGGCCTTCCAGGTAGTGCCCATGTCGAGCAGGTTTACAAAGAAGTCATTTGTGAGCTTGCCGGGCTGCTGGGTGAATAGGCCGCGTTTGGAGCCATCATAGTTGGTGCCCAGCACGCGCATGCCCCCTACCAGGGCCGTTAGCTCAGGGGCGGTCAGGCTCATCAGCTGTGCGCGGTCTACCAGCATTACCTCTGCCGAAGCCGAGATGTCGTCCCGGTTGCGGTAGTAGTTGCGGAAGCCATCGGCATTGGGTTCCAGAATAGCAAAAGCATCTACATCGGTTTGCTCCTGAGAGGCATCGGCACGGCCGGGGTAGAAGGGTACTGCTACCTCATAGCCGGCATTTTTGGCGGCCTGCTCAACGGCGGCACATCCGCCCAGTACAATGAGGTCGGCAATGGATACCTGCTTGTTGCCGCTTTGGGCGCCATTGAAGTCCTGCTGAATGCGCTCATAGGTGCTCAGCACCTTCTGCAGCTCAGAAGGATTGTTTACCTCCCAGTGCCGCTGGGGCGCCAGGCGAAGACGACCCCCATTGGCGCCGCC
Organism: Cesiribacter andamanensis AMV16; assembly: GCF_000348925.1. Lineage (GTDB taxonomy): Bacteria > Bacteroidota > Bacteroidia > Cytophagales > Cyclobacteriaceae > Cesiribacter > Cesiribacter andamanensis. The sequence continues at coordinate 2,738 of NZ_AODQ01000030.1, forward strand.
GCGCTTGTCGGAATTGCGGAAGGTAGAGGCCGAGGCCCAGGCGGTGCTTACCAGCTGGGAAACCGAAAGACCGGAGTCCAGAATGGTTTTTTTCAGGGAGCGGATATCCGCATCGCTGATCAGCTCATAGGTAATTTCCGGGATGGGATCCTGCCAGATCAGTTCTTCCTGTGGTACCTCAGGCCCCAGGTAGCGTACTACCGGCCCCATGTCCCGGTGGGTGAGCTTGTACCAGGCCCGTGCAAAGGCATCGGCAAATTCATCTGGGTTTTCCAGGAAGCGGCGGGAGATCTTTTCATAGGCGGGATCTACGCGCAGGGCCAGGTCGGTGGTAAGCATAAAGGGGGCATGCTTTTTCTGCGGGTCGTGGGCATCGGGTACGGTACCTTCGCCGGCGCCGCCCTTGGGCTTCCACTGGTGGGCACCAGCCGGGCTTTTGGTGAGTTCCCACTCAAAGCCAAAGAGGTTCTCAAAGAAGTTGTTGCTCCACTGAATGGGGGTGGTGGTCCAGGCGCCTTCAAGGCCACTGGTAATGGTATAGGCCGCGTTGCCGCTACCGTAGCTGTTGCGCCAGCCAAGGCCCATTTCTTCTATGCCGGCGCCGGCAGGCTCTACCCCTACATAGTCGCGGGGGTCGGCCGCGCCGTGGGTCTTGCCAAAGGTATGGCCACCGGCAATCAGGGCTACGGTCTCATAATCGTTCATGGCCATACGGCCAAAGGTTTCGCGGATGTGCTGGGCGGCCTCCAGGGGGTCGGGGTTGCCGTTGGGGCCTTCGGGGTTTACATAGATGAGGCCCATGTGTGAGGCTGCCAGCGGATTTTCAAGCTTGCCCCCGGCATGGCGCTCTTTATTGCCCAGCCATTCGCCTTCAGAGCCCCAGTAGATGTCTTCTTCGGGTTCCCACACATCTTCCCGGCCGCCGCCAAAGCCAAAGGGTTTCAGGCCCATGGACTCCAGCGCACAGTTGCCGGCCAGGATCATCAGGTCGGCCCAGGAGATCTTGTTCCCCCACTTTTGCTTGATGGGCCAGAGCAGCAGGCGCGCCTTGTCCAGGTTGGCATTGTCGGGCCAGCTGTTCAGCGGAGCAAAGCGCTGCGAGCCGGAGCTTGCGCCTCCGCGCCCGTCGGCAATGCGGTAGGTACCGGCGCTGTGCCAGGCCATGCGGATAAAAAGGGGGCCGTAGTGCCCGTAGTCGGCCGGCCACCACTCCTGCGAATCGGTCATCAACTTAAAGAGATCTTCTTTTACCGCCTGCAGATCGAGGCTCTTGAACTCCCGGGCATAGTCGAAGTCCTCGCCCATGGGATTGGAGAGGGAGGAGTGCTGATGAAGGATCTTGAGGTTGAGTAAATTTGGCCACCAATCGCGGTTTGATCTGCCACTGCCCGCCGTAAATTTTACTGCACCGTCCATGAACGGACACCGTCTGGATTCGTTGGTGTCCCATACGGGAGTATTGGGGGCTACATGTCTATCTGGTTTGTGTTCCATGGTGTGGATGATAAAAATGGTTATGTCAACAGGTGTTATAAACAATAACTATTGCCCTTGAAATTACCCATTTCCGGCCCTGGAACCAAATTCAGAAGGCCCAAAATATCCTTATCGATCTATAGAGAAAATCTATGTTATTGTTAATTCATTCAAAATTAGTCTAATACACGAGGGGTCTTGCAGTTCCCTTTCATTAGCCCCCTGGCAGGCAGGCTAGGGCATGGTTAGGGCCTCGGACAGCGCTAGCGGAACCGTGGTTCCTAAGCACTCTTTACCTCTTTTTTGGCCAGGTGTTTCTTTACCTCCGGGGCTACTTTGGTGCCCAGCAGTTCTATGGCCCGCATGGCCTGCCGGTGGGGCAGGGCGCCTATGCTCATCTGGGCCAGAAAGCGGGTATGGCCAAAGAGCTCATGTTCCCAGAGAATTTTTTCGATCACCTGCTGGGGGCTGCCGACCAGCAGCGCGCCCTCGGGGCCTGCTGCTGCATCAAACTGTGGCCGGCTCATGGGGGGCCAGCCCCGCTCCCTGCCAATGCGGCTCATCACCTCGGCATAAGGGGGGAAGAACTCATCCAGTGCCTGCTGCTTGCTATCGGCTATATAGGTATGCGAGTTAAGGCCAAACTGCAGCCTGTCCATGGGGTGGCCGGCCTTTTCATACACCTGCCGGTAGAGCTGGGCAAAGGGGGCAAAGCGGGCAGGTTGTCCGCCTATGATGGCCAGCATAACGGGCAGGCCCAGCTCGGCGGCCCGCACCACCGATTCAGGAGTGCCCCCTACCGCTACCCAGATGGGGAGGGTCGGCTGATGGGGGCGGGGGTACACGCCGCGGTTCTGAATGCTCTGGGTGTGCGTGCCCTTCCAGCTGATGGTTTCCCCTTTATTGAGCTCCACCAGCATGCGCAGCTTCTCCGAGAAAAGTGCATCATAGTCCTGGAGGTCCTGCCCAAAGAGGGGAAACGATTCTATGAAGGAGCCCCGGCCGGCCATCACCTCGGCCCGCCCACCCGACAGCAGGTCTACAGTAGCAAACTGCTGAAATACCCGCACCGGATCATCGGAGCTAAGTACGGTTACCCCACTGGAGAGGCGGATGTTTTGGGTGCGCTCGGCGGCGGCGGCCAGCACAGTGGCCGGGGAGGAAACGGCATAATCGGGCCGGTGATGCTCGCCCACTGCAAACACATCCAGGCCCAGCTGGTCGGCCAGCGCCATTTCTTCCATCAGGTTGCGCAGGCGCTGGTGGGGGCCTATGGTTTCCCCGGTCTGGGGGTGGGTGCCTACATCGGCAAAGGTGCAAATGCCTATTTCCATGGGGTATTCTCTTTAGTGCTCATACAACAACTTGTGCTCAATATACAAAATTGTCCGGGCTCCTGTTTTTGCGGGCATTTCCAGTGCTTTAGACGTGGGCAAGGGGGCTTTGTACGTTCATACCACGTCAGCTCAGGCCTATGGAGAGGTGGTCTCTGCCTGCCCGGGCAGCAGTTTGCGGATGTGGGGTAGCGGCATCAAAACTGAAGTAGTAACAGCTATGCGGGAATTTTTTGTGAGCATTTACCCTTACGTCAGAAGCAGCAGATAACATGTGCCCCTCCCGGACCTTGCATTGCCTGGCAGTAACCGCTGGAGCCAGGGAGAGCAGGTAGCGCTACACGCTAGCTGGGCTGCTGCAGGAGTAGTTCTTGCTGAGGCTTTTTTGTGGAGATATTTCGGGTATTTTTTTATAAAACATGTACATTTACGCAGGCCTACTTCCTTTTTTACCTTCTTCCCCCTTTTTTTTATGACGGATGTTCGGAAGCGTTTTAATGTTCAGATTTCTGGACAGGGCCAGCAGTACATGCTTTTTGCCCACGGGTTTGGGTGTGATCAGAACATGTGGCGGTTTATAACCCCTGCCTTTGAAAAGCATTTTAAGCTGGTGCTCTTTGATTACCTGGGCCACGGCCAGTCCGATAGTACCGCCTATACCCCTGAGCGGTATAGCAACCTGCAGGGCTATGCCGAGGATGTGCTGGAGATCTGCAGGGCGCTGAACATCCGCAAGGCCATTTTTGTAGGCCACTCGGTGAGCGCCATGATTGGGGCACTGGCGGCCATTAAACAGCCGGAGGTGTTTGAGAAACTGATCATGGTAGGGCCCTCGCCCTGCTACATCAACCAGGGGGAATATGTGGGCGGTTTTTCCAGAGCAGACATCGACTCCCTTATTGACTCCCTGGAGAGTAACTATTTGGGCTGGTCCAGCGTAATGGCACCTGTGATCATGGGCCGCCCGGATCAGCCCGCGCTGGGCGAAGAGCTTACCAACAGTTTTTGCAGAACCAATCCCGAGATTGCCAGGCAATTTGCGCAGGTAACCTTTTTTTCCGATAACCGGGAGGATCTGCTGAAGCTTACCCTGCCAACGCTGGTGCTGCAATGCTCCGAAGATGTGATTGCTCCCCTGGAAGTAGGCGCTTACGTGGCTGAAAAAGTGGCGAATAGTACCCTGGTGGTGCTGGAAACCGCCGGCCATTGTCCGCACCTGAGTGCCCCTGAAGAAACCATAGCCGCCATTCAACCTTTTCTGCACCTGAATTGAAGCTTAACCGGGAGGATATTGACAGCCAGCTAAGCGCTGCTCTGATACAGGAGAGCGCAGAGGATCTCTATGAACGAGCACCCTGTGGCTATCTGTCTACCCTGCCCAATGGCCTGATTGTGAAGATCAACAGCACCCTGCTCGGCTGGCTGGGCTGGGAGCGGCAGGAGGTGCTGTATGAAAAAAAGCTGCAGGATTTTTTTGCCATCGGCGGCCGGATCTTTTATGAGACGCACCATGCCCCCCTGCTAAAGATGCAGGGCTTTGTAAACGAGCTGACCTACGACCTGCAGCTACGCCAGGGAGGGGTACTGCCGGTGCTGCTCAACAGCATACAGCTAAAAGATACGGAAGGAGCCCCGCTGCTCAACCGCATTACGGTTTTTAACATCACCGATCGCCGAAAGTACGAGCGGGAACTGCTGCAGGCCAAGAAAAAAGCCGAAGAAGCCGCCAAGGTAAAGGCCGCCTTTCTTTCTACGGTAAGCCACGAGTTCCGCACCCCCATGAATGCCATCATCGGCATAGCCGATCTGCTGCACAAAACGCCCCTTTCCCAAAAGCAGGCGCATTTTGTGGAGGTGCTCAAGTTCTCGTCCGAAAACCTGCTGAACCTTATCAACGACATTCTGGATTTCAGCAAGATAGAATCGGGCCGAATGGTGCTGGAAGAGCGGCACTTTAACCTGCCGCTGCTGCTGCACAGCATCCTGAGCGGCTTTCAGTACAAGGCCGACGAAAAAGGCCTGCAGCTGGGCATTAGCCTGGATCCGCAACTGCCCCGCTTTGTGTATGGCGACTCTGTAAAGCTGGGCCAGGTCCTAACCAACCTGCTGGGCAATGCCATAAAATTTACCGAGCGGGGCTGGGTGCGCCTGCAGGTGCAGGTGCTGGAGCAGACTGCGGCTATGGCACGCCTGCAGGTGCAGGTAAGCGATTCGGGCATAGGTATACCAAAGGAACAACACGAGCGTATTTTTGAGGAATTCACCCAGGCCAGCCCCGAGATCAACGTAAAATACGGGGGCACAGGCCTGGGACTGCCCATCTGCCAGCGCCTGCTGCAGCTCTTTGGCAGCAAACTCTCGCTGCGCAGCCAGCCAGGAGAGGGGGCCGCATTTTTCTTTACCCTGGAGCTGCCCATTGGCCTGGCCGAGGCCGCCACACGCCTACAGGCAGAGCAGGGCGCAGATCCGGCCCAAGCCAGTACCCCATCTCTGCAACAGGTACGCCTGCTGCTGGCCGAAGACAATGAGATCAACGTGCTGGTGGTTAGCGAATACCTGGACGAATGGGGGGTGCAGTATGATGTGGTGGCTGATGGACAGCAGGCCGTAGCTCTGGCGACACAGAAGGAGTATGATCTGGTGCTGATGGACCTGCAAATGCCGGTGATGGATGGCTACCAGGCGGCAGCCGCTATCCGGGCGCTGCCCGGCGGGCGCTATGCCCGGCTGCCCATCATTGCCTTTACAGCCTCGGCCAAATTTGATTACAAGCAGCGCATTGTAGAAGCCGGCATTACCGAACTGCTGGGCAAGCCCTTTCGGCCCGAAGAACTCCACAGGCTCATTGCGCACTATGCAGTGCTGAAACCCATTGCTCAGCAGCCCCCCGCCACCGAGCCACAGCCCTCTGCTGCTGCGCCACAAGATGAGCCTGCCGATGGAGGAGCCATCTCCTTACGGCAGTACAAGCAGATTACCCGGGATAATCAGGAATCATTGATTAAGCTGATTTTGCTAACGATTACCCATTTCGAGGACTATAAAAAGGGTTTTGCCGAGGCTATTCTCACTAGAGATACCGATAAAATTGCAGCGCTGGCGCATAAGATCAAAATGACCCTGCAGATGCTGGAAGCCGATCAGCTGGCGGAGCATATCCGCAGCAGCCGCGCCCTGCTGGCCACCGCTGCCGAAAGGGAGCTGCACCGGGCCAATCGCCGCATACAGGAAGCCCTGGACTGCGCCATCGTAGAGCTTAAAATGCACCTGCATAAAAAATAGTCCGCCTTCTTTTTCTATTTTTTTCCTAGCCATACTTCTGGCCTGCTGCAGGCAAGGCTACTGGCAGCAGACCAGTATCATCCCCAAATCCTCCTGTCTTCTGCAAAGGGGTTATCAAAACCATCCTCAACCCCTTCTGTTATACTAAAGCCTTCAGCTTGAGTAAATTTGGGCAAAACGCCCTATGCAGGAAGCAGCGAGCAGAAAGGCTGAAGCTGAAATTTTTCGGACATCAAACCCTTACAATTTTTATGGCAAATTATCAGCACCATCAGCAACACTCCCCCCTGAAATCTGGCAGTGTCGGCCCTCAGTCAGGGCCGGCCAAGGAGGGCAATTGGGGTACGCAGGGCCACCACCACCCCCATCACTGGGACAAAAGCCCCGAGAGCCTGAAGCGCCATGGGCTAGAAGGAAACCGCAATGCGCCTGAGGGGCAGCAGCGCCAGCATCCGGCCATCGGAGCGGGCAGACAGCCCTACAGCCAGGAGCACCACTATGGTACGGAGCGTCCAGCGGGCGAGCAGCACCGGGGCTGGGGGAGTAGCCACTCTTCAGGCGGGGATGCCCGATTTTTCAATCCAAAGCAGACCCCAGTGCAGAACTACAGAGAGGAGCAGGACAGCCGGTACCGGAATGCCTACCAGGGGCGCCCGGATCAGGACAGCCAGTCCGCAAGCAAGCGCAGCATGCCGGGCTTTGAGGGGGGGCTCTATGACAGTGAACGCTACCAAAGCTTTTACAGGGAGGGGCAGGAGAGCGGCGCCCCTTGCCAGGGCGGCCGGCCCCAGGGCGAAAGCCGCTATTCCGGAGGCCAGGGCTACTCCCAGCAGTCTTACAGGGGAGACTACGGCTCGGAGAGGAGGCCCGGCAGCCGGATGCAGGAGGAGCAGAGGTGGCAGGATCAGCGCCAGCAGAACCGCCGCTATGAGCAGCAGCAGGGCAGCGCCACCTATAATGCGCTCTTCAGGGGCGGCCGCTTTGATAGCGATACCTCCTATGGCGAACGTACCCCCTCCGGCAACATGTACGATGCCCGCCAAAGCGGCTACCAGGGAGATGCTAACCGGAGTAGCCGGTGGGACGGCGGCAGGTCAGCAGAAGGCCAGGACCGGGAATGGGGCCGCGATTTCAGCCGGGGCAGTGGCATGCCCAGCCGCAGCGGGGGCGAGGAGCGCTACAGCAGGCCGGACAGGCAGCCCTACGGCTATGACGACAGGCGCAGCGATAGGCCAGCTGGATACAGCCAGCAGGGCGATAATCGCTACCGCTGGGATGCGGATGATCGGAGAGGCTCGGCCCGGTATGGCTCGTCCATGCAGGGCAATAGTGGGATAGACACGCGCCGTTATATCGATTCCGGCCCGGATGCCACCTCCAGCCATTGGGGCGGCCGCTACGGGAAGGGGTACGGCAGCACCCGCCATCCCGACCCCTCGGGGCAGGAACGCAGCAGCAACCGGGACTGGAACCGCACCCCAGACAGCGACCAAAGCCAGAACCGCAGTCTGTCTGGCCAGCGGAAATTCTACACCGGCGATCCGGCCTACGATTATAGAAATTATGGCAATGCCGAATCCCGTTCGGGCCGCAGCAGCGATCGGGAGGAAGAACAGGGCTTTCTGGACCGGGCCGCAGACCGGGTCGCCAACCGGGTCCGCCATTGGTTTGGCGGGGATGAGCAGGACGAGCGCAACCGACACTGATCCTTTGAGACAGGCGAAAGGCCTCCTTTATCCCGGCGAAGAAGCCCCAGAAAGTAAGAAAGGTAGTCCCTGAGTTTTTCAGGGGCTATTTTTTTGTGCTGGCAGCCTGTGAAGCAAGGTTCAGGAGGGTGTAAATTGCCTGCCGATCCTCCTGATAGGTAGGGTTTGGTTTTTGTTAAACCAATGCGTATGTTGGACCTATAATCATAGTAAAAAATAACGCACCTGGTGCGTTATTCCAGTAGTTGGGCTCAAGCAAAATAACAGCTTCGTAGAACCGGGGAATAGAATATATAGTTAAATTGGTATATGAACAATGTAAGTCTATATAACAAGATCAATTCACTCCCTGAACATCTAAAAAGGGAAGTGCTTGACTTTGTTGAGTTTCTGCAGACAAAGAACAAAAAAGGACCCAGCAAAAAGCCCAGAACATTCGGGAGCTTGAAGGGTAAAATAAAGATGGCAGAGGACTTTGATGATCCAATCGAGGACTTTAAGGATTACATGTAGTGGATAAATCCTACCTGCTTGACACCTATGCACTCCTTTGTTTCTTGAATGGAGATGAACATCTTTCGTCAAAAGCTAGGAAGGCCATTGCTGATCCGCAGAACAGGTGCTTCAATAGTATTGCCTCGCTATGGGAGATTGCTGTTAAGATTAAAATTGGCAAGCTGGGCCTACAGTTTGACCTTCAGGAATTATCTACACACCTGGCAAAGAATAATATTGAATTACTACCGATAGCTTTCGAGCATATTCTGGAGACTATGGACCTTGAGGATCAGCATAGAGATCCTTTTGACTGGATCATTATCGCTCAAGCTAAATATGAAAAATTAGTTATCATCTCTAAGGATGGTAATTTTCATAAATATCAAAGCATTAAGCTTCTCTGGTAGATTAAATAAAATAGCCAGAGCCCAACAACAGTAGCTGTTGCACAACCCCTGAAAAATAAGCTAATCCTCCTCCAGCTAACACCACTCGCCGGTAATTACCTCTTTCGAAGTATATTTTCATTCAAAACAGCTAAAAAAGAGCTGCCACAGCCGGTCTGGGGGCTACCAGAGCCGCTGTTTTTCCGTACGATCCAGCGTCGGTCGGCCGCTGCAGCCCGGTGCCGGAGCAGAAGGTGAGACACTTCTTAAGGTCGTAGGCACGGGCTGCCATGACCATCATTTTATGGCCTGATTCTGTCTGAGCCCCCTGCCTACTTCATTCGCAGCTTGTAGCCGCTGGAAGGTGCTATTTCTGAGACCTACCCGCAATAAGTGCTCTATCGGTTTGCTTCTGAGCCCCGGATGCTGTTTTTTAGCAGCTGCATTGCCAGCTGACTGGCTTTTTTTAGTGCCGACCCCATATCATGAACACCAGTACCTACATTACCTACTCCCTGGCCGATGGCGTAGCTACCCTTACCCTTAACCGGCCCGAGGTCTATAACAGCTTTAACCGGGAAATGGCCCTGGCCCTGCAACAGGCCCTCAAAGAGGTGCAGCAAAATGCCCAGGTGCGGGCCGTGCTGCTCACCGGGGCCGGCAAGGCCTTCTGCGCCGGGCAGGACCTGGCCGAAGCCACCGCCGAAGGGGCCATGGAGATCTCCCAGATTGTGGATGAGCACTACAACCCCCTCATCCTGCTGCTGCGGCAGTTGGAAAAACCGGTGGTAGCGGCCGTTAATGGGGTAGCGGCCGGTGCCGGCGCCAACCTGGCCCTGGCCTGTGATGTGGTGGTAGCCAAAGAATCGGCTTCCTTTATCCAGGCCTTTAGCAAAATAGGGCTGATCCCCGATAGCGGCGGCACCTTTATGCTGCCCCGCCTCATAGGCCTGCAGCGTGCCAGCGCCCTGATGCTGTTAGGCGATAAAGTACCGGCCAAAGAAGCCCAGCAGATGGGCATGATCTACAGGGCCATTCCCGATGAGGCCTTTGAGGGCGAGGTGGCCAGCCTGGTGCAGCGCCTGTCACAAATGCCTACCAAAGGGCTGGCCTATACCAAAGCCCTGCTCAACAGCAGCTTCGATCTCTCGCTGGAGGAGCAGCTGCAGCAGGAATCGCGCTACCAGAATAGGGCCGGCCAGACCGCTGACTTTAGGGAAGGGGTGCAGGCCTTTGTGGAAAAACGCAGCCCCCGCTTTCGGGGAGAATAGCCATACCTTACCCATAAGTACTCCATTTCCAATGGCCGATCAGACCCACATTCCCCCTACCACCCCGCAGGCCGTGCTGGAACGCATGCTGGCCAAAGATACCTTTAGCCGATGGCTGGGGCTGGAAGTAGAGGCGGTGGGCGAGGGCTACTGCCGCCTGCACTTTCGGGTGCGGGAGGAGATGCTCAACGGCTTTGGTACCCTGCATGGGGGCGTTAGCTACTCGGCGGCCGACAGCGCCTTTGCCTTTGCCTGCAACAGCCATGGCCGCCTGAGCGTGGCCCTGAGCACCAGCATGGAGTATCTGGAGGCCGGCCGGGCAGGGGATGTGCTGACGGTAGAAGCGCAGGAGCTGAACCTGAAAAACAAAGTGGGGGTCTACCAGATTCGGATCACCAACCAGCAGGGGGTACTGGTGGCCCTGTTTAAGGGAACCAGCTACCGTACCTCCAGGCCCATTTAACGCCCGCTAGTCACCGGCTACAACAGAGCTGAAAGGGGGGCAAAAACTAGAACCAGCATACGAAAAAACACATCATCATATGAGCGCAGTAGTACAAAATTACGCCATGGGCCAGTGGGTGCCCGGCTCGGGCACCGAAAGCCAGATCCTGGATGCGGTAACCGGCGAGCCCATTTTTACCGCCTACAGCGGCGGGCTTGATTTTGAAGCCATGATGCACTGGGCCCGCCGTACAGGCAACCCCGCCCTGCGCAAAATGACCTTTCAGCAACGCGGCCTGATGCTCAAGAAGCTGGCCTTTCACCTGCTGGAGCATAAGGAAGAATTCTATACCCTCAGCTACCGCACCGGCGCCACCCGGGCCGACAGCTGGGTGGACATCGAGGGGGGTATCGGCAACCTCTTCGCTTATGCCTCGCTGCGCCGTAAATTTCCCGACAAACCCTTTGATGTGGAAGACGAACCCATTGGCCTCTCCAAAGGGGGTACCTTTATGGGGCACCACATTCTGGTGCCCAAAGAAGGGGTAGCCATCCACATCAATGCCTACAACTTCCCCGTCTGGGGCATGCTGGAGAAAATTGCCGTAAACCTGCTGGCAGGCATGCCGGCCATTGTAAAGCCGGCCCCCATTACGGCCTTCCTTACCGAGGCCGTAGTGCGCCGCATCATCGAATCCAACATTCTGCCCGAGGGTGCCCTGCAGCTGGTGACCGGCACCGGCGAGGGCATTCTGGACCATGTGACCTTTCAGGATGTGGTGACCTTTACCGGATCGGCCGCTACCGGGCGCAAGCTCAAGGCCCATCCGCGCCTGATCCAGGAGGCGGTACCCTTTACCATGGAAGCCGACTCGCTCAATAGCTCGGTGCTGGGCGAGGATGCCGTACCCGGTACGCCGGAATTTGACCTCTTCATCAAGGAAATCCGCAAGGAGATCACCTCCAAAGCCGGGCAGAAATGTACCGCCATACGCCGGGCACTGGTGCCCGAAAAGCTGCTGGAAGATGTACAGATTGCCCTGGGCCGGGAGCTGGCCAAAACCGCCATCGGCAACCCCCAGGCCGAAGGGGTGCGCATGGGCTCGCTGGTAGGCCGGGAGCAGCTGCAGAAGCTGCGCGGGCAACTGACCGAACTGGCCAGGCAGACCCCCATCATTTATGGGGATATGGACAGGGTAGAGCTGATTGGCGCCGATGCTGAAAAGGGGGCCTTTATCTCACCCATCGTCATGCTCAACCAGGACCCCTTCCGCTGCACCGATACACACGAGGTGGAAGCCTTTGGCCCTGTGGCTACGCTGATGCCCTACAAAACGCTGGAGGAAGCCATTGAGATCACCAAAATGGGCAAGGGCTCGCTGGTAAGCTCCATTGCTACCTTTGATGCACAGATTGCCCAGGAATTTGCCATGGGTGCCGCTACCCACCACGGGCGCATTCTGGTGCTCAACCGGGAGTGTGCCAAGGAAAGCACCGGCCATGGCTCGCCTATGCCCATGCTCATCCACGGTGGTCCGGGCCGGGCCGGCGGGGGTGAAGAGATGGGGGGCAAGCGCGGCGTAAAGCACTTTATGCAGCGGGTGGCCATACAGGGATCGCCCAGCATGGTTACGGCCATTACCGGCGTGTACCAGAAGGGGGCCCGGCAGATCGAGCACGACAAGCACCCCTTCCAGAAGTACTTCGAGGAGCTCGAGATCGGCGAAACCTACACCACCCACCGCCACACCGTAACCGAGGCCGACATTGCCAACTTTGCCAATGTGTCGGGCGATCACTTCTACGCCCACGTAGATGCCACCTCGCTGGAGGGTACGCTCTTTGAGGGGCGGGTGGCGCATGGCTACTACATCCTCTCCAAGGCGGCTGGCATGTTTGTACATCCAAAGAAGGGGCCGGTGCTGCTCAACTACGGCCTGGAAGAGTGCCGCTTTACCAAACCGGTGTATCCGGGCATGACCATTGGTGTGCAGCTGAGCTGCAAGGAAAAGGTAAGCCAGGAAAAGCGCAGCGAGGACGATGTGGCCAAAGGCATTGTAAAATGGCTGGTAGACGTTACCGACGAAACCGGCGAAACCGTAGCCATTGCCACCATCCTCACCATGGTAAAAATGAAAAACCAGGGGTAACTCTCCTGGCTAAGGAGGATCATGAGAACAAGAGTTGCTATGCCGAACGAATCCCCCTTGACGAAGGGGGGAGGGGGATTGACAATTTTTAAACTAAGACTTTAGCTACTTACTGTTGTCCGTATCGATAAGATCTGGTAAAAGCTGCATGAGAAATCTAAAACTATTTCAATCCCCCCAGCCCCTTCGCCAAGGGGGATTTCGTACGTTACTGTAGCTATTCCTATTAGTTGCTTTACTTTTTGCGTTAATTTACACGACGAATCATAACAAATCGTACTCAAATGAGCACCTCCAATACCCTCGCCGAGGGCAGCGTAAACCTGAGCCTTGATGCAAAAGGGATTGCCACCATCAGCTTTTTTCACCCCTCGCACAACTCCCTGCCCGGCGCCTTGCTGCAGGAGCTGGCCGAAACCATCAGGGCTGCCGGCACCGACCCGGCCATTAAAGTCATTATCCTGAAGAGCGAAGGCGAGCGTACCTTCTGTGCCGGCGCCAGCTTTGACGAGCTCATGGCCATAGAAACCAAAGAGCAGGGCCTGGCCTTTTTCTCCGGCTTTGCCAAGGTGATCAACGCCTGCCGCACGTCCCCCCGCATGATCCTGGGCCGGGTGCAGGGCAAGGCTATTGGCGGCGGGGTAGGGGTAGCGGCCTCCACCGACTACTGCTTTGCCACCAAACATGCGGCCGTAAAGCTCAGCGAGCTGGCCCTGGGCATTGGCCCTTTTGTGGTGGGCCCGGCTGTAGAACGCAAGATTGGCCTGGCGGCCTTCTCCCAACTGTCGCTGGATGCAGCCGAATTCCAGTCGGCCGAATGGGCCAAAGAAAGGGGACTCTATGCCGAAGTGTTTGACAATGCCGGGGAGATGGATGCGGCCCTGCATGCCTTTGCCACGCGCCTGGCCGGCTACAGCCCCGAGGCCCTTACGGCCATGAAGCGCGTATTCTGGCAGGGCACCGAGCACTGGGACCAGCTGCTGGTAGAGCGGGCCGGCATTAGCGGTACATTGGTGCTTTCGGACTTTACCCGGGAGTTTATCAAGTCTTTCAAGGCAAAATAGGAGGAGTTTACCCTTTTCATACTGCCTGTGCTGATGCAGGGGTTTCATGCGTATTTTCCAAACTGGATGGGCTACGAGCGGAACTTATCCTTGGTCTTTTATATCCTTTAACCGCCCTGGCCAGTGCCGGGGCGGTTATTTTTTACCCCCTTATCTAAAAGGTGCAGCAGGTGCACTGCTGGTGCGAGCGTCCCCGCTGGTGCGAGCGTTCCGCTCGTACTTCCCACTGAATGAGGATACGAGCGGGACGCTCGCACCAGCGAAGAGGAACGCTCTCACCAGCGAAATGGGGAGATTCAAAGGGGCAGGTCGGTATTCCTGTAAAAACCACCAACCTCCAGCCGGCTGCTTTCGTTGGAAAAGCTGAGTCTTTTGCCAAGACCAGCCGTAGCCAATGACAGCAGCCAGTAAGGAAAGCAGACTAGGGGGGATGTTCCGGGCCTTGCAGTACCGCAACTACCGGCTCTTTTTTGTGGGCCAGGGCATTTCCCTGATCGGTACCTGGATGCAGCAGATTGCCCTTAGCTGGCTGGTCTACCGCCTGACGGATTCGGTTTTTCTGCTGGGGGCGGTTACTTTCTGCAGCCAGGTGCCCACCTTTCTGCTCAGCCCTTTTGCCGGGGTAATTGCCGACCGCTTTAACCGCCACAAGATCCTGCTGCTTACCCAGACGCTCTCCATGCTGCAGGCCGCTACCCTGGCAGCGCTGGTGCTGACGGAGACCATCCAGATCTGGCATGTGCTGGCGCTCAGTGCGGTGCTGGGGATTATCAATGCCTATGATATTGCTACCCGGCAGGCTTTTGTGATCCAGATGGTGGATAAGCGGGAGGATATCAGCAATGCCATTGCCCTTAACTCCTCCATGTTTAACCTGGCCCGCCTGGTGGGGCCCTCCATTGCGGGCATACTCATTGCATGGGTGGGGGAGGGGGTCTGCTTTCTGATCAATGCCCTCAGCTACCTGACGGTGCTGGCCTCGCTGCTGCTCATGCGCCTGAAGCCCTATGTGCGGGTGGTGCAGGAGCACAGGGTGTGGCAGTCGCTTACCGAGGGGGTAGGCTATGCCTTTGGCTTTCCCCCCATCCGGGCACTGATCCTTATTGTGGCGCTGCTGAGCCTGTTTGGCATGCCCTTTAGTGTGATGATGCCGGTCTTTGCCCGGGATATCCTGCATGGGGGCGCCAATACGCTGGGCTACCTGATGGGGGCTTCGGGCATAGGGGCGCTCATGGGGGCACTGTTTCTGGCCCAGCGCAAATCGGTGCTGGGCCTGGGCCGCATCATGATCTTTACCATGCTTACCTTTGGGCTGGGGCTGATTGCCTTCTCTTTTTCCGAGGTGCTGCTGATCTCCCTGCTGTGCATGCTGGTGAGCGGCTTTGGCATGATTGTGACCATGGCCTCCTGCAATACCCTGCTGCAGACCATTGTGGAAGATGACAAACGGGGCCGGGTCATGAGCCTCTACAGCATGGCCTTTATGGGCATGGCCCCCTTTGGAAGCATGCTGGCCGGCACCGTGGCTGAGTACATAGGGGTTAGCATAACGCTGGCGGCCTGTGGCCTGCTGTGCGCCCTGAGCATTATTCCCTTTGCCTTAAATTTAAGGAAGCTGCGCAGGTTGGTGGTGCCCATTTACCAGCGCCTGGGCATTTTGCCAGAAATTGCCAGGGGGCTGCAGCAGGCCTCCAGCCTGGCGACCCCTCCCGAACAGCGCTAACCGGTAGCTGCATGCGCAGAAGCAACAATAAGGGCCATTTCTTTCCCTGAAAGAACTGAAGAAGGCAGTAGCATTACAGATGCCGGCAGCTTGGTTTCCTAAATGGCTATTTCCAGGTGCGGGATGGTTTACAAGTTGCGGAGCCAGGGTAATTTTGCAGAGGGCGTTCAGCTTAGCGCGGCTTTGCACTATTTTATTCCAATGTTCTTACTATATTTATTTTTTACACAGTTCGCATTTTGGAGAAGTCTGAATCGGCTGCGCCCCCTGCAGTCCCCCCCGTTACCCCCTCATTATCTGCTGAAGAAATTCTGAAGACCCTGTACGAGGTAGCGCTTAATGGCATACTTATTCTGCGTCCCCTGCTCGAAGCAGAAACGGATGTAGTGGCTGATTTTATCATTGAGTATGCAAACCCGGAAGGGCAGCGCATCATAGGAGTCCCGGAGCGGCCCGGTTTTACCATCATTAGCCGCTTTCCGCATCTGCAGCACAATGGGGTGCTTGATTTTTACCGCCGGGTGTTTATGTCGGGCGGGGCCGAGCGCATGGAGGTACATTACCAAAATGATGGGCTGGATAATCTTTTTCAGCTTTCGGCCAAACGCTGCGGCGACCTGCTGGTGGTGAATTTTAATGATGTGCCCCTGGCTGCCGATAGCAGCCAGAAAAAGACAGGCCCCTCGGAAAGTGGAGTAGCGGATGCAAGCCTTCGGGCTGAATTAAACCTTCAGATTCGTCAGCTCTACAACATTTACATGCAAACGCCGGCGCTCATCTGCATCTTTGAAGGGCCGGAGCATGTCTTTAAACTGGTCAATCCCGCCTATCAGCAGCTGGTGGGCGACCGTCCCATTATGGGCAAACCCATTGCCGAGGCCATGCCCGAGCTGGAGGGGCAACCCATTTTTGATCTGCTGGATCAGGTGTACCAGACCGGGCAGCCCTTTCAGGCCCATGAAATGATGGTGCAGCTGGACCATGCCAACAACGGCGAATTAGGGCAGAACTATTATGATTTTATTTACCAGGCCACCCGCAATCTGGATGGAGAAATAGACGGCGTGCTGGTGTTTGCCTATGAGGTGACCGCCCAGGTGCAGGCCCGTAAATTGCTGGAAGATAGCCACAAGGAAGTACGGGAACTCAACCGGCAACTGGAGACCCGGGTGGCCCAGCGCACCGAAGACCTCAGCCGGGCACAGGCCGAGGCCGAGCGGCAGCGCCGCCGCCTGGAGCGGCTCTTTATGCAGGCCCCTGCCGCCATTTGCATCCTGAGCGGCCCTCAGCTGGTCTATGAGCTGGTAAACCCCGGCTACCAGCAGCTGTTTCCCGAGCGCAGGCTGCTGGGCAGGCCCATCCTGGAAGCCCTGCCCGAAATTGAGCACAATCTGGCCTACGCCACCTTCCGCAAGGTATATGAAACGGGTATTACCCATCAGGAAAATGCCCTGCTTATACCCTTTGTACACCCCGATAGCGGGCAGCTGGTAGACCGCTACTTTACCTTTATCCAGCAGGCCCGCATCAATGAGCAGGGGCAGATCGATGGGGTGCTGGTCTTTGCCTTTGAGGTAACTACTGAGGCCGCAGCCCGCAAAGCCGTAGAAGCCAGCGCCCGCCAGCTGAAGCTCCTGACCGATTCGCTGCCGGTGCTTATCGGCTACCTGGATAAGGAAGAAAAATACCGCTTTGCCAATAAAGCCTATAAAGCCTGGTTCAATCAGGATCCCGAGCAGCTGCTGGGCCGGCCCGTGCGGGAGGTGGTGGGCGAAAAAGCCTACAGCGGCGTAAAGCAGTACATTAACCGGGCACTGGCCGGAGAGGAACTGGCCTTTGAGGCCAAAATGCCCTACCGGGAGGGGTTCACAAAATACATCCGCACCAACTATGTACCCGATATGCAAATGGGGGAGGTAGCAGGCTTCTACACCCTGGTGCTGGACATTACCGAACAGACAGAAGCCCAGCAGGCGGTGGAAGCCAGCGAACAGCAGGCCCAGGCCCTTGCCCTGGAGCTGGCCACTGCCAATGAAGATCTGCTCAGGACCAACCAGCAGCTCACCCGCACCAACAGCGACCTGGACAATTTTATTTACGCCGCCTCGCATGACCTGAAAGCCCCCATATCCAACATCGAGGGGCTGCTGCGGCTGATGGAACGCTCGCTCACCAAGGAAGGCCCCCTTTCGGCGCAGGTTGCTCAGGTAACAGGCCTTATGCAGGAGTCTGTAGAACGTTTTAAGCGCACCATTATTAACCTCACCGAGGTGGTAAAGCTGCAAAAGGAAAGCAACCAGCTGCAGGCGCCCGTTACCTTAGGCAGTGTGGTGCAGGATGTGCTCAAAGACCTGCAGCCCCTGATTGAAGAGGCGGGCGCCCAGGTTGAGCTGCAGATAGCCGACTGTCCGCCCATTAACTTCTCCGAAAAAAACCTGCGAAGTGTGATCTACAACCTGCTGTCTAATGCGCTCAAATACCGCTCTCCGGAGCGCAGCCCCCTGCTTCGCCTGGGGTGTGCCGAAACCGGGCAGTGGGTGATCATTACTGTACGCGACAATGGCCTGGGCATGCGCTTTACCGACCAGTCCAAGCTTTTTGGCATGTTCAGCCGCCTGCACGATCATGTAGAAGGCTCCGGCATAGGCTTGTACATGGTCAAGAAAATGCTGGAAAATGCCGGCGGAAAAATTGAGGTAGAAAGCCGGCTGGATGAAGGCAGCACCTTTACGGTCTACTTCAGAAAATAGCATCTCCCCCCGGCTGTTGCGTGCAGTGCGCTGCTGCTCATACCTGTTTTAAACCGCTGGTGTAATTTCCGGGTCCCCATGTAAGATTATCGCTGATGTATAGCAGTTTGCCGGGGCTCATGGCTTTTTTATTCGTCTGAAAGAAGGTTGATTTGCACTTCCTTTGTAATGCACCCCTCATGACGAATAAAGTACTCTCACTGTTGCTGCTGGCAGGCCTGAGCCCGCTGGCCCCTTCTGCTCGGGTAGTGGCGGCCCCTGCTTTTGCCCATTCCCCAAATGTAGGAATATGGGCTGTTGTATCTGAAAAAGACAATGGAAAGATCAGCGGAACGATAGTTGATGCGGCCAGCAAACAGCCCATCCCCTATACCACCATTGCCCTGATCGACCCGCTGAGCGGCAAACCCGTAGATGGCACCATTGCCGACGATGCCGGCAAGTTTAGCCTGGAGAAGATCACCCACGGCGAGTACCGCCTGCAGTTTTCCTTTATCGGCTACCAGACCAAGACCCTTGAAAAGGTAGTGGTGGGCGATAAGCGCATTGAGCTGGGCGAGATCCTGCTCAGCGAAAGCGAGGAGGTGCTCAATGCCGTAACCATAGAGGGGCAGCGCCCCATGATTGAGGAGCGGGTAGACCGCACCGTGTACAATGCCGAAGACGATGCCTCCAACCGCGGCGGCGATGCCACCGATGTGCTGCGCAAGGTGCCTATGCTGTCGGTAGACCTGGATGGAAATGTATCCATGCGCGGCAGTGGAAATATCCGCGTGCTCATCAACAACCGCCCTTCCACCATTACGGCGGGCAGTGTGGCCGATGCCCTCAAGCAGATTCCGGCCGACATGATCAAATCGGTAGAAGTGATCACCTCCCCCTCGGCCAAGTACGATGCCGAAGGCTCCGCGGGTATCATCAACATCATTACCAAAAAGAACACCCTGCAGGGGGGTACCCTCAACATTGATACGGGCATAGGCCTGCGGGGCTCCAACCTGGGCCTCAATGGCAGCTACCGCACTGGCAAAATGGGCTTCTCGCTGGGCGGCTTTGGCCGGGCCGGCTACAACATGCCCGGCAGCTTTGAGAATGCACTTACCACCCGCAGGGGAGAGGATGAACAGCTGATCCGCCAGTCGGCCACCACCGACAACCGGATGATGTTTGGCCGCTACACCCTTGGCTGGGATTATGATATCAACGAAAAGAACTACCTCAACGCCTCTGTGCAATACGGCCTGCGCAATGGCAGCAACCGCCAGAATAGCCTGCTGTCGGAGCGCTTCTGGAATGGCGAGCTGTTTAGCAGCGAGCTGCGGAATGTAGAGACCAGCGACAATTCCGGTACGGTAGATGTGAACTTTAATTACACCCGCAGCTTTAGCAAACCGCAGCAGGAGCTAAGCCTGCTCACCCAGTTTAGCCGCAACAACCGCAACAACGATCTGTTCTTTGCCATCTTCAATCCGGATGCACAAAGCATCGCCGAGCGCCAGAAGAACAGCAACGAAAGCTTTAACCAGGAATCGACCGTTCAGCTGGATTACCAGACGCCCCTGGGCAAAATGCAGATGCTGGAAGTGGGCGCCAAGCAGATCCTGCGCCAGGTAACCAGCGATTACCAGACCTTTGCCGCCCAGGGTACTGATCCCTTTGTGCTGAAGGAAGGCACCAACCTGAGCAATGTGTTCAATTATGATCAGAACATCTCGGCCGGTTACCTGTCCTATACCGTAACTACAGCCAGTAAGTACAGCCTGAAGGCCGGTACCCGCTATGAATACACCACCATTACGGCCAATTTTGAGAATAGTGACCGGGAGGTGATCCTGGACCCCTATGGGGTACTGGTGCCCAGCGTAAACCTTTCCAAGAGCTTTAAGGGAGGCAGCGCCATTAAGCTGGCCTACAACCGCCGCATTCAGCGCCCCTCGCTGCAGTTCCTGAACCCCAATGCCCAAAACCCGGATCCCACCATTCGCCGGGTGGGTAATCCCGAGCTGGACCCCGAGTTTACCAACAACTTTGAGCTGGGCTACAGCACCTACTTTAAAACCACCTCGCTCAACCTGACCACCTATGTGCGCAGCACCAACAACTCCATCCAGACGGTGCGTAACCGGGCTGAGGATGGTGCGCTGGAGACCTCCTTCTTTAACATAGGGCAGGAGAGCGCCTATGGGGCCAGTCTGTTTGGCGGCAGCAGCCTGTTTGGCAAAAAACTGACCCTGAATGGCGGCACAGATTTCTACTATGCCGATCTGGCCAACAATGTGGCCGACCCCGACCAGCGGGCTGCCAACAGCGGCTGGGTAGTTAACCTGCGCGCCTTTGGTAATTACAGCCTGGGCAAGGGCTGGGGGCTGCAGGGCTTTGGCTTCTACCGCAGCGGCCAGGTGCAGCTGCAGGGCTACCAGGGGGGCTTTGGCATCTACAGCCTCAACCTGCGCAAAGAGTTTCATGAAAAAAGAGGCACCATTGGCTTTGGGGCCGAGAACTTCCTGGGCAGAACCATCCGCATCCAAAATGAAGTAAACTCCCCTTCTTTCAGCCAGCAGAGCACCAATGTGATGCACAACCTCAACTTTAAGGTGAACGTTAGCTACCGCCTGGGCAAAATGAGCATGGATGGC
Organism: Cesiribacter andamanensis AMV16; assembly: GCF_000348925.1. Lineage (GTDB taxonomy): Bacteria > Bacteroidota > Bacteroidia > Cytophagales > Cyclobacteriaceae > Cesiribacter > Cesiribacter andamanensis. The sequence continues at coordinate 23,458 of NZ_AODQ01000030.1, forward strand.
CCCCGCAGACGGCGCAAATCCATCAACAATGATGATATGAAGAGCGGTGGTGAAGGCATGCAGGATGCAGGCTCGCCTGCAGCGGCCCCTCAGGGCGGCGCGCCCAGAACAGGCGCTGCGCCACAGTTTGCCCGTCCGGTACAACCCTCTGCACCCGGGCCAGCCGCAGATAGCGCAGCCGTTGCCGAAGTCAACCCCAACGGCCGCTGGCAGGGCAGCCTGGGCCAGATGCAGCTAACGCTGAACCTGCAGGCCGAGGGCGAAACGCTTAGCGGCACAGTTGAGACCCCCATGGGTGCGCAGCCCATCGCCGATGGCAAGATCAGCGGAAACGAGCTTAGCTTTACCATTACCTTCCGGGGCATGAGCATTCCCTATGCCGGCCGCATAGTAGGCGATACCCTTTACCTGGCCTTCAATGTGCAGGGCCGGGATATCGAAGGAAGCCTGCAGCGGGTAGTGGAGTAACTAGTTTACCTGATAGCCAATATGTAGGGGACTATAAACATGCGTCATCCCGAATTTTAAACAGCTGAAAAATAAGCAAAGAACGGCTTTGGATGTGACCAAAGCCGTTCTTTGCTTCTACAGGCCCAGTCATTGCGATCGAAGAGAATCGGACCGCCGCGCGGCCACGGTCGGCCGCAGCCGTCCGATTCTTCCGCTACGGGGCGCCCCCCCCCCGCTTCCTCTCCTGCTAACTTAGTATGACGCCGCTAGATAGTAAAAACAGCCTCTAGAGATATCCAAAGGCTGTTTTTATTAAAATGATATATCCTTAAAATTCGGGATGACGCATGTTTTTTCCTTTAACCTCCTTCTTGTAGGGCGCAAAGATTATTTTTCAGAGGCAGTACCGGCAATGCGCACCCCCTTGTGCGCTGGTCCCCGCTTCTGTACCAGCAGCACAGCCGCCAGCACCAGCCCAATGCCGGCAAACTGCCAGCTGCTGAGGGTTTCGCCAAAAAGCAGAATGCTTGTAAGGGCCGCTACCACCGGCTCCAGGGTGGCCAGGATAGCCGCCCGGCTCGATTCCACCACCTGCAGCCCGCGGGTGTAGAGTAAAAAGGCCAGCATGGTGGATAGAAAGCCCAGGCCCAGGATCAGCCAGCAGGCAGTGGCATCCAGCAGCAGGGGGGGCAGCGCTGTCCAGTCCGCTAAAGGGGGTAATGGCCAGGGCCGCCAACACAAAGGTATAGACCGTAACCGTAAGGGGCTGGTGGCGCTGCAGCGCCCATTTGCCAAAAATGCTGTACAGCGCATAAAACAGGCCCGAACCCAACCCCAGCAAAATGCCATAGCCGCTTAGCTGCCCGCCTCCCCAGGGCAAAAAGCCCACCACCAGCGCACAGCCGAGCAGGGTAGCCAGCAGCGCCAGCAGCTTGCGGCCCGTCAGGGGCTCCCCAAACAGCAGGCGCGACAGTACGGTCACAAAGGCCGGGGCGGTATAGAGCAGAATGGTCGCTACTGAGATGGAGGTTTCCCGTATGGCGGTAAACATGCACCAGTTAAACAGCACCACACTAAAAAGGCCCGTGCCAATAAAGTACCTGAGATCGCTGAGCCGAATGCGAAAGAGCTGCCGGTTGTGCCAAAGGGTATAGCCCGCCAGCAAAAAAGCAGCCGTAAGCAGGCGCAGTGCCACTACCTGCGTGGGGCTAAAGCCCAGGGCATACAGGCGGGTAATAAATAAGCCGATAATGCCCCACAGGACGGCAGCGGCCAGGATGGATAGATAGGCGAGTTTTCTGGTCATGGCCTGGTGCGCAGTGCGAAGAGAGAAGCTACGGTACCAGCTGGGCATGCAGGCGGTTGAGGGTTTCCTGCGGATCCTGGCACAGGCCGGGGTGTACCGGCGAGGTTTGCACAATGGTGCTGCGGGTGGCGGTAAGCCAGCGAAAGCGCGAGGCAGGGGGTAGCTGGCCAATGGCGCCGCCTTCGGCTTTGCCTCTGCAGATCCTGCCAAAGGTTTCCAGGCGCTGCTGCAGCTCATCCAGGTCCAGCTCCGGGCACAGGGCCAGCAGGCGCTGCTCGTTCAGCTGGTAGCTGGTCTTCAGAAAACCCCGGGCGGCACAGTAGAGGATCACCCCCACATTCAGGAATTCTTCCCGCTCTACACAGGGCACTACCCGAATAACGGCATACTCAAATACGTGCTTGTCTTGCATGGTGGGCTTCGGTAATGAATAGCTGGGAATGAGCAATGCGGGTTTCCAGAAAATCGGCATAGGCCTGGCGGTGCTCCGCCACGCTGGCAAAGGGGGCATCGCCCAGCAGCCACTGGTCCGGGATCAGGGCCACTACAGTGCGGATCTTGTCGGGTGTCAGCAGGGCGCGGAATTCGGCATCTACCGCGTCCAGCTCACTGGCCAGGGGCAGCAGCACATGGTCTTTCACCTGCACAAAGGGGCGCCGGGCCTGCTCGGCAGGGTTTTGCCAGGCATGATGAAAGTAGAAAGCCGCCCCGTGGTCAATGAGCCACAGCTCCCTGTTCCACATGAGCATGTTGGTATTGCGGGCGGTGCGGTCTACATTGGTGATCAGGCAATCGAACCAGACAATCTGCGACGCCAGGCGGGCACTGGGCACATTTACCAGGGCATCAAAGGTAATGGCCCGGCTCAGGTAGTGCAGGGCCAGGTTCAGGCCCTCGCTGGCGCGCAGCAGGTCCTGGATCTCCTCATCGGGCTCGGTGCGGCCAAAGCTCTCATCAAGCTCTGCAAACACAATCTCCGGCACCCGAAAGCCCAGCAGCCGGGCCAGCTCGCCGGCAATCAGCTCGGCAATAAGGGCCTTTACCCCCTGTCCGGCCCCGCGGAACTTCAGCACATACATAAAGGCATCGTCGGCCTCTACAATGGCCGGCAGCGAGCCGCCCTCCCGCAGGGGGGTTACATAGCGGGTTACCTGTACGGTACGTATTTCCGGCGGGTAGGCCATGAGCAAAGGGGGTTAAGCCCTGCAAAGATGCGCTAAAATTCAGAATCGGGAAGCAGGCCATTCCCATACCTCCAACAGGCAGGGCCTCCGGACTGTTTTACACCTGCTGCGGGCCTGTGGGCTGGCATACTTCCTGTAAAAAGCCAAAGATCTGGCAGCAAGCCTATAGTGGAGCGCAGTAAAATTAGTAAATTTGCAGCTGTCCTAAAAAAACTGCGCCTGCGCACCCATGCCTGCGCAGCCGAAATGACCGCTAGAGCTTATCAAACCATGAGTGATACCAAAGGGCCCAACTTTCTCGAAGAGATTGTAGCCAAAGACCTTGAAGCCGGCAAGTACAAAAGTCTGGTAACCCGCTTTCCGCCCGAGCCCAACGGCTACCTGCACATTGGCCATGCCAAAAGCATCTGCCTGAACTTTGGCCTTGCCCAGGAGTTTGGCGGCTATACCAACCTGCGCTTTGATGATACCAATCCCGTAACAGAAGAAACACAGTATGTGGAAAGCATCAAGCAGGATGTGCGCTGGCTGGGCTTTCAGTGGGAAAACGAGCTGTACGCTTCTGATTACTTTGATCAGCTCTATGCCTTTGCCATAAAACTGATTGAAAAAGGGCTGGCCTATGTAGATGACAGTACAGCTGAGGAGATTGCCGCCCAGAAAGGCACCCCCACCCGCCCCGGCACCAACAGCCCCTACCGCAGCAGAAGTGTGGAAGAAAACCTGCGCATCTTCGAGGAGATGCGCACAGGCAAATACCCCGATGGCGCCAAGGTGCTGCGGGCAAAGATTGACATGGCGCACCCAAATATGCACATGCGCGATCCGCTGATGTACCGCATCAAGCATGCCCACCACCACCGCACCGGCGATGCCTGGTGCATCTACCCCATGTATGACTTTGCCCACGGGCAGAGCGATGCCATCGAACACATCACCCACAGCGTGTGTACGCTGGAGTTTATCCCCCACCGGGAGCTGTACGACTGGTTTATCGAAAAGCTGGAACTATTTCCCTCCCGCCAGTATGAGTTTGCCCGCCTGAACATGACGTATACTGTTATGAGCAAGCGCAAGCTGCTGCAGCTGGTCAACGAAAAGCATGTAAGCGGCTGGGACGATCCGCGCATGCCTACCATCAGTGGCCTGCGCCGACGCGGCTATACGCCGGAGAGCATCCGTGATTTCTGCGACCGCATTGGGGTGGCCAAGCGCGAGAACCTCATCGACGTAGGCCTGCTGGAATTCTGTGTACGGGAAGACCTCAACAAGACCGCCCTGCGCCGCATGGTGGTGCTGGACCCTCTTAAGGTAGTAATTACCAACTATCCCGAAGGCAAGGTAGAAATGCTTACGGGTGAGGAAAATCCCGAAGACCCCAACAGCGGCAGCCGGGAGATTCCCTTTAGCCGGGAGCTCTACATTGAGCAGGAAGACTTTATGGAGAATGCGCCCAAGAAGTACTTCCGCCTGGCGCCGGGCCAGATGGTGCGCCTCAAGCATGCCTACATCATCAAATGCGAGGATGTGGTAAAGGATGCGCAAGGCACTATTCTGGAGGTACATTGCACCTACATCCCAGAAAGCAAGAGCGGAGAAGACACCTCCGGCATCAATGTAAAAGGCACCCTGCACTGGGTAAGTGCCGGCCAGGCGCTTCCCATAGAGGTACGGCTGTACGACCGCCTGTTTACGCTGGAAGATGTGAGCGAGGCTGAGGGTGATTTTAAAGAGCACCTCAACCCCGATTCGCTGCAGGTGATCCCTACCGCCTGGGCCGAGCCGGCCCTGAAGACTGCCGGGCTGGACGAGCGCTACCAGTTTCTGCGCAAAGGCTACTTTACACTGGATAAGGATTCTACGGCGGATAAGATCATCTTTAACCGCACCGTAGGCCTGCGGGATATGTGGGCCAAAAAAGGCCAGTAGATTAGTAAATTGAGAAGCCCCAGGGTGCAAATGACTATAAAGACCCGCTCAGAAATGATCGGGTCTTTTTTTGTGCCAGGATATCGGGAGCGGATCCGGCTGTGTAAGATACGCTGGTGTTGAAAGGAGTGCTCAATGCTTCAGATGGCTACTCCCTGAGGGATTATAGTTGCAGGTATACTGAGAGAGGGGCTGGGCTAGGCCAGTTTCAGGGCCTGTAGCCGTATGCTGAGCAGAAAGTCTGATCGCCTGGATTTCTGCAGCTGGCTGAAGGGAAATGTATACTGCTCCGTTTCGCCAGAAAACAGCAGGTAGTTCCCTTCCACCACCAGTTCGGTTCTTGACAGGTCAATCGTTCGGCTACTGAAGGCAGATTCGTAAATGGTGAGCTGGCTACCACGCAAGGATACAAGTGGGGTTAGCAGCCCCCAGCTGCCAATGCCGATCTGGACCACTCCCACCAACAGCTTAACACCATCGTACAGCAGGCTAAGGTCTGTATCCCTGGCCACATCCAGCAGAAACAAGATGCCAAGCACAACAAGGCCGAGCGATGTCCAGGGTTTTCGTTTATATGTTACCATAGGGGTGAACCAAGGCGTGAAGTAAAGGAGCAGCACCTGCGGCAGGTGCAGGATCAAGCTCAGGAAGGTACTAAGCGGAGCCGGATTTCACAAACCAGGTAGGCGGCAGGGGATGTAAGTTATGGGGCGGGCATGTTCTTTTGGAACAGCAAAAAGCGAGCCCTTCCTTTCACCAAGGAGCAAGGCTGGTGCGGCATTACTCCTGTAAGGAGGCCATCCGCCGGTCATACATGTACTGCTGGAAATGGATTATCTGAAAGGGACTGGCCGGTAGGGTGATGCCTGTAAGCGCTTCCGCTCAGCTACTCCTTCTAAACAAGGGGGAATACGAGCTGGCAGGCTATTGACCGGCCCTGGGCTGAGGCCAGTGGCTTCCCTGCCGGATGCGATTGCGCCGGCCTATGCAGGAATATCCGTTTTTGTACTCATCTATGCCAGCTACATCTATTATATACTGTAGGGGCAGTTCTCATAGTTGTGGGCATAGTTGTGGCTAGGCTCTTGAAAAACCGGTACCTAAATGACTTAAAACAGAAAGAGGCCTCAGAGTAATCCTGAGGCCTCTTTTGTAGGGGATGAAAGCATTCCTCACAAAGTGGAATGATTCTTCTCCGGATGCAGGATAGCTTATTTGCTAACCATGATGCGGAGCGTGGCTACCTCCTGATCGGTTATCAGGCGAAGCAGGTAAATGCCATTTTTCAGGGAACCCCTGCTGAGCACAACAGTATGTTCCTGACCGGCCGCACTTGTGCCCTGGGCAACAATGCCCACCAGGGTGCCATTGGAGTTGCGCAGTTCCAGCGTGTAGTTACTGGCCAGCTGCATGCTGAATTTAATGGTCGTCTGGGTATTGAAGGGGTTTGGCATGGCATCCAGCGTAAGTACCTGCACAGGCTCTGAGCCAGTGCCGCAGGCCCCCAGCTGATCACCATGGGCCAGGTGCTGGGCTACGTCGGTAGGTGTATCCACACACATCCCTTTGCCACTGTGGCATACCCAAATGCGCTCATTGTTGGCACCGCAGCGCACATCAATCACTTCAATGGTAATGGTGGCGTATTTGGTGCACTGATCGGCATTTACCGCCTGTACCGTAAAGGTATAGCTTCCCTCGGCAGTGGGTGTAAATACCGGGTTGGCACTGGTTACATCGCTCAGGCCGGTAGCCGGCGACCAGCTGTACTGGTTGGTAGCATCACCATTGGCCTGCAGCGTTACGCTTTGTGGTCCATAGCCCAGGTAAAGGGTGGTGGGTACACCACCGGTATAGACCTCTGATGTGGGCACTGCGGTAATGCTAAGTGGCTCGGTGCACAGATAGGCCGCTGGCAGGTCAAAATTTTCAGTTTGGTCAATTCTCAGGCGGCTTAACCCCTGATCGGCATTTGCACCCAGGCCTCTGCGGGCAAAGGCTTTCCAGATCAGTTCCTGGTTGGCGCCGCCATAGTTGATGCGGTCGGCCAGCAGGATGGCATCCCGGCCGTTTACAAAGCCAGGCTCACAGGGCTGCAGCTTCAGGCCGTCAATTACCAGCTGCATGGCCATGTTATTGCCGCCTTTGCCCCTATACAGGTCGGGATCAAAGCCATACTGATCGATCAGGTCCCAGGTCATGTCCCACAACATGGTAGCCCATACAAAGCCTACACCATGGGGAGCCGATAGGGCTTCGTTATTGGTGGCCCCATACGTGAAGTTATTTACGGCAAAGTCGGTGGAGTAGGGGGCCGGGCGGATGCCTCTGCCGTCGGTTGGCTGCAGGCTGGCATAGGTGCCGATGCCGCGTACTTTTTCGCGGGTATCGGCTTTAGTCATGGTCATCATCAGCGCAAACCAGTCGCTCCAGCCTTCGCCCATCTGTTCAGTTGGGCGAACTACCCCATCAGAATAACGGTAGGCGCTGGGCAGGCAGCCTACATTATCGGGGCCGCCGGTCAGACGAATGGATATGCCATGGCCGTACTCATGCACAATGATGCCATTATCAAAGTCGCCGTCCACCTCGGGGCCGGAGCCATCATTTTTCAGGGCAATTTCTACTGCTACTCCCGCATCCAGCTGTGCCCGGATAAGCTGTCCGCTTTCCTGGCTGATCATGACGGCTGGTATTGTAATGGCCGGACTTGGGTTGGTGGGCGCACCACCCATGGTGATGGGGGCTCCGGGGGCATTGTTGATCACCACCACGGCTATGGCGCCGGCTATCTGGGCCTGCTGTACTTTATCGGCAAAGCCGCAGGTGCCGCGGTATACCACGGCAATCTGGCCAGCCAGTTCCGCAGCATTGGTAGGCGCGGTGCATCCTTCCGGATTTTGAAGACCATCGTTCAGCAGTACCAGACTGCCTGTTACAGCTTCTGGGGTAAGGGGTTTGCTGAAGGCGGCTTCAATAGCAGGATAGCTGCCGGCGATAGCACCCGGACTAGTTACCCGAAAGAGATCCTGATCGGGCAGGCCGCTCCAGAGGTACATCTGCATGCGGGAGGTTTGGCCATCGGCGCGGGTCAGGAAGTTGGCATTATTGCGTGTGGCAGATATGTTTCGGCTATCCTGCGCTTCGGCCAGTACAGGGTCGTTCTGTTTGCCACCCCGGCCAAAGTTGTCGTACTGAAAGTTGCCGCCGGCCTCATCAAAGCCATACTGGTACCATACGTCATGGGTAATATTGTTCCAGTAAAAAAGGTTGGTGATGGCCGCATCACGGTAGGCTACAGGCTGCTGAGTAAGGTCCAGGGGATAATCAAACAGCAGGGAGGCGCCGCCATCGGGGCTGTGGTTGTCAAAGCTGCCATTGTTGTTGGGATCTTCGTAAGCAAACACATTGTTGCCGCGGGTGCGGGTGTCTACGCCAAAGGGGGTATAGTGCCAGCCCTGAGGGGAGGCCGATGCATCGGCTGCGCCACTGAGCAGGCTGCGGCTGCCATGGTTGGGGCTTTCGATTGGCATTGGAAATACCCTATAGCTGCCGGTGTTGGTGCTCATTGCTTCGGCTTCAGCCGCAAAGGGGATGGGCAGTTCCAGTTGCCCAACCAGCAGCTGTTCTGCTGCCGCGTGTTTGTGGAGGGCATGCATGGTCTTGCCTTCAAGGTCAAGGCCCTGGTTGTCAAACTGGCAGTGCACCACACGATTTTCTTCGCCCAGTACCTTGCCGGTAGAAGCATCTACCTGAACTACCCAGTAATGTTGCGCATCCAGGGTATAGATCGCCACCTCCCAGGCCAGCGCCAGGCTGCCATCGGGCATCGGCAGGTAGACCAGTTTGGCGGGGATCGGCTCCAGCGAAATGCCGCCGGTTGAGAACAACACTTCCTGGTTTTTGGTGTTTTTCTTTTCCCGCTGACTGAGGGATTCTGAAAGGGAAAGATTCAGGTGGGCGGCTGTAGCAGCTACCGCATCAGCTGCGCTTAGTCCCGGCTTACTGGTTTTGGCTTTCTTGCCGATTTCCTTATGAAAACGGTTGCCAACATTCAGGACCTTACCTTCTTTAGTAGTATTAACCGTGGTAATGGCGCCCCTGATCTCGATGCCCTGGTGGTACTGCTGCAGGTAATAGTGCGTAACCCCGCTCTTCTTCGATTCGCTTTGGCTGCTGATTTCGAGTTCGGCCAGGTCGGCGTCAGTTACATCAAGCTCCTTTTTTTTGTTTTGAGCTGATCCAGCACAGCCTTGGGTACTCCCCGGCCTTCAGGCCGTTGTCCGTTTTGAGCATAGACAGGGCAAACTCCTGTAAGTAGCGCCACTACAAGACATAGCGGTGCCAGGCCACGTAAAAGTGTCTTCATTCAATTGGAATTAGTAGATTAAAATTTGGATATGATTCTGAATATAGATCAAAAATTTGGCAGGATCTTACGTGGGTATGTATTTTAATTAATCTTTAATTAATTATAATTTGTTATTGCTATAAAATAGACGGTTAGTACTTTTTTTGAAAAAAAATAAGTAAATATCTGATAGTAAGCCGTTAGCAAATCAGTCTTGCCAGCATTTGAAATGCAATGGATTTGTTTTGTTATATTTTTGTTTAATTTGTTTGCCTGAAAAGATTTCTTTTTTTATACAATTATTACATTTGCTGACCTGTCTCTTGTCATGAAGCGCATTCACCTGATCTCCGGCCCCAGAAACCTGTCGACCGCTCTGATGTACTCCTTTGCGCAACGCCCAGATATGGTAGTGGTAGATGAGCCTTTCTATGCCCATTACCTTCTGCATACCGGTCTGGAGCACCCGGGCCGGGAGGCCGTGCTGGCCAGCCAGGCGGCCGATCCGCAGCAGGTGATCCGGGAGGTGATCTTTGGCGACTACCCCCGGCCGGTGGTGTTTTTTAAAAATATGGCCAAGCACCTGCAGGGCTTCGATTTTTCCTTTTATGCGCAGCTACAGAATGTGTTTCTGATCCGAGACCCCGCCCGGCTCATTGCGTCTTTTGCCCGGGTTGTGCCGCAGCTGGACGAAGCAGAAATTGGCCTCCGCCAGGCCTGCGAACTGTTTGATGACCTGCGGCAGAAGGGGCATGCGCCGGTGGTGCTCAATTCCGATCTGCTGCTGGAGGATCCCCAACAGGTGCTGCGCAAGCTATGTGCGGCCCTGTCCATTCCCTTTGAGCCCGCCATGCTGCAGTGGCCCCCGGGCCCCCGGCCCGAAGATGGGATATGGGCCCCCTACTGGTATGCCGGGGTGCACAAAAGCAGGGGCTTTGGCCCGCCCCCGGGACCCCTTACTGATTTTCCGGACCGGTACCAACCCCTGCTGGAGGAGGTGCTGCCCTTTTATGAACATCTTACCCAATTTGCGTTAACCCCCGATAGCAATGCTACAACAGTACAATCCTAAAAATGCGGAGATTCAGGTATGGGTAAATGGGCTATGCCCCCGGCAGCAGGCCCGAGTGTCGGTCTTTGACAGCGTGGTACAGGGGGGCGATGCCGTCTGGGAAGGCCTGCGGGTCTACAAGGGGGGTATTTTCTGCCTTAGCCAGCATCTGGAGCGCCTGCAGCATTCGGCCAAAGCGCTGGCTTTTGCCGAGGTGCCCCCTCTGGAGGAGATCAAACAGGCCATTTTTGCCACCCTGCAGGCCAATGGCATGCGGGATGAGACCCACATTCGCCTGACGCTGACCCGGGGCGAAAAGGTCACCTCGGGCATGGACCCCCGCCTGAATACCAGGGGAACCACCCTGATTGTGCTGGCCGAGTGGAAACCGCTGGTCTATGACAATGAACGGGGCATCCGGGTGATCACCTCTGGCATACAGCGCAATTCGCCCCGCTATCTGGACAGCAAAATCCATCACAACAACCTGCTCAACAACATTCTGGCCAAGATACAGGCCAATGTGGCCGGCGCCGATGCCGGCCTGATGCTGGACGACAGGGGCTTTGTGGCGGAGCTGAATGATACCAACCTCTTTATGGTACAGAAAGGCCAGCTCTACACCCCCCATGCCGATGCCTGCCTGCACGGCATTACCCGCGGGCTGGTGATTGCGCTGGGCCGGGAGCTGGGCCTGGAGGTAGTGGAGCGCAACCTGTCGCTGACCGAATTTTACAATGCCGACGAGGTCTTTTGCTGCGGTACCATGGGCGAGCTTACGCCGGTGGTGGAGATTGACGGGCGAAAGATCGAGAACCGCTCCGGCAGCCGCATCAAAGACCAGCTGCACAGGGCCTTTCTGGAAAAGATCCCTGCGCTAAGCGAGCCGCTCCCGTTTTAGCCAGCGCACGCACTGGAGCAAGAGGGGATAGCCAGGGACTAATGCAGCGAGTAAATTCTTCAGGCTTGCCATAAACAATATCCCCTTTTTTCTTGCTATGCAAAGGATTGCAAGTAATTTAGGAGATAGTAAACGACTCTAGCAGCGTAGCAATATGGCACAGCCCACAAAAGGAAGCGGAGCTCCGGCAATAGCGCCCGTAATAGCACCCCCCAAGCCCAGATTAAGCTTTTGGCAGGTCTGGAACATGAGTTTTGGCTTTTTGGGCATCCAGTTTGGTTTTGCCCTGCAAAATGCCAACGTAAGCCGCATCTTTGAGACCCTGGGCGGTACTGAAATAGCCCTCTACTGGCTGGCTGCTCCTGTTACGGGCCTGCTGGTACAGCCCATCATCGGGTACATGAGCGACCGCACCTGGCACCCTACCCTGGGCAGGCGCAGGCCCTTTTTTCTGATTGGGGCCATTATGGCGTCCCTTGCCCTGCTGATCATGCCCAATGCTTCGGTCTTGTGGATGGCTGTGGGCATGCTCTGGATCCTGGATACTTCCATTAATATTTCCATGGAGCCCTTCAGGGCACTGGTGGGCGATCTGCTGCCCAGCAGCCAGCGTACCATGGGTTTTGCCACACAGACGTTTTTTATTGGTGTAGGAGCGGTGGTGGCCTCCCTGCTTCCCTACATCTTCACCAACTGGTTTGGCATCGCCAATACCGCCCCGGAGGGCATGATCCCCGATTCGGTAAAATGGTCGTTTTATGTAGGCGGCGTGGTGTTCTTCTCGGCAGTGCTCTGGACGGTGCTGCGCACCAAAGAGTATCCGCCCGAAGATCTGGAGGAGTTTGAGGCCGAAAATCGAAGCAAAGGCTTTCTGGATGGGGTAAAGGAAACCGTTATGGGCATCTTTTCCATGCCCAAAACCATGCTGCAGCTGGCCGTGGTGCAATTTTTTCTCCTGGTTTGCGCTTTTCTCCATGTGGATCTACACTACCAGCGCCCTTACCAGCCATGTATATGGCACTACCGATCCTACCTCCGCCCTCTATAATGAAGGCGCCGACTGGGTAGGGGTCTGCTTTGCGGTGTACAACGGGGTATCGGCCCTGGTAGCGCTGAGTCTTCCCTTTATTGCCCGCTCGCTGAGCCGCAAAGTAACCCATATGGTCTGCCTGATCCTGGGTGGATTGGGCCTTATTTCCATTTACTTTATCCAGGACCCCAACATGCTGCTGGTGTCCATGGTGGGGGTGGGTATTGCCTGGGCCAGTATCCTGTCCATTCCCTATTCCATATTGGCGGGCGCCCTGCCGGCCAAACGCATGGGCTATTATATGGGGGTGTTCAACTTCTTTATTGTGATCCCGCAGATTGTGGCCGGGTCTATCCTGGACTATGTAACCGACAATTTCTTTGGCGGAGAAGCCGTACTGGCCCTGGTGCTGGGGGGCTGCGCCATGATTGTGGGCGGCTTGCTTACCCTGATGGTGCGGGATGTGGATGACCCAACGGTGGCAGACTGAGCAGCCTTCGGCTCATTATCCCAGCTTTGGTTGAGGAACAGTTTTGGCAGTGCTCAGGGCAATCCTACCAGGCTGTTGACCAGTTTTTCGATAATGGTGGGCATCAGGCTGGAGGTCATGCCGCTGATCATGGCACCGCTCATGTGGTTGAAAACAGATTTCTGGTGGTCCCGCTCGGCTTCTATCTCGCCGGGCCTGAAGTTGCCAAAATGGCCCGGATTGTTGGATTTGATCACCAGATTGTTCAGCAACCAGCTGGCAGCCTGCAGTTTGAAGCCTGGATCGTCCGGATCTTCCTTATCCAGCAGCTGCATCTTTAAATTCTGGTAGAGAAAGCGCATGTTGCCCTGGGCACTATTCACATTGGCATCCACCCGAAAGTTTGCCTGGCGAATGTTACCCCTCTCCAGTTTTATAAACATCAGGTTTTTAAACAGGGGGTTAAAGGCCCTAAAGGGCATGGGCTCCAGGCTGCCCTGGTAGGTATAGCGGTCCAGGGGATGGTCCAGATAAAACACAAAATCTACCTGAAGCCTGCTCTCACCCATCAACAGGCTTTCTCCCTGTACGTCCATGCTGTTGTTTTGCCGGATCCGGAGCGAGTCGTTGGTAACATTCTGAAAGGCAAGCCGGGTGTTTTCCAGGCTAAGAACACCGGGTTCTACTCCTGTGGGGGCTACCTCTGCATAGCGAATAAGGGCATCCTGCACCTGCAGACTGTCAATAACTACCCTAAAGGGAATATCCCGCAGCATTTTTTGCAGGGTAGGGGGGCGGCGCTCGGGATCGCGCTCCAGACGGTTGTCCCGGTACAAACGCGCCTTTGGGGAATTGATCTGCAACCTGCGGGCCAGGAGCTCCTGATCATTATAGAGCGCATCCAGGTCAATGCCTGCCAGGCCAATGGATGGAATGGCCAGCTGGATGCGGTCGGTAGAATACTCCAGCTTTTCCTGAAATTCATCCTCCCCATAGAGCGGTACTACCTGCAGGCTATCAAGGGTAAGCGACTGGCTGCCCAGCGAGCTGCGGATCTCGCCAATGTGAAGCTGGTACAGACTGTCGGCCGTAAGCAGGCGATAGTTCCGGATCAGCAGGCCCAGATCATCAAGGGTAAACATTTCAAGGGGATCAGAGGAGCTTAGGGATACCAGCCGCAATTGGTCCAGCACCAGGGATAGATGCTCGATCTGCTGGCTGCGCTGCAAGGTATCTTCCAGGATCTGAAAATCCAGGCTTCCGTCCTCTACCCGAAGCCGCCCTACCCGAAAGGTTTCTACATACTCCGCCAGCTGTTCCAGGGTTTCGCTGGCGGTGCTGTCTTGCTCCGAGGCCTGCCCGGCCGGGGGCTCCTGCTTATTTTTCGCATCCGCGCCACCCGCAGCTGCATTCGCTACTGCCTGCTGGCGGCGCAGTACAGTGCGGTCCTGTACTATGCGAAGCTGGGGGGCGCTCAGCAGCATGTCCTCTATCTGGTAGCGGCCGCTGTTATACGCCTGTACTATATCAAACCCGCTGATGAGGAGCTTGCTGGCTTCTACATCAAACAGGTTGCGGGGGGCATCGGCCAGGGACCGGGCCTTGCGCTGCGCATGGATCTCCTGATCAAAGCCCAGCGTAAAGCTGCGGGCTGTAAGCTGCTGCTGCAGGCTGGAATACTGCAGGCTATCCAGCCGGATGGTGTAGAGGCTGTCGGGCGAGCGATAGGTGTAGTCACTGGCCGCAAAGCGGATCTCCTGCAGGGGGGCTTGTTCATCCAGCCTGTTGAGGATTTCCGGACTCAGCTGCAGGCCGGTGAGGGTGGCCGAGAGCTCCTCAAGACGCTGGGTGCGCACCACATTCTTGCGCTTTTCCCGAAAAGCAAAGGAACCCTCCTGCAGGTGGATGGCCTTAACACTAATGGTGTTGAAGATGGAAAATAGCAAGTCAAGGCTTTCATCCGGGCGTTGGTCCTGCTCGCCGGAGCCGGCATCCCGGTCTTTCAGCAGGGCCAGGTCCGGCTGGCTGAGAATGATCTGGTCAACGGCCAGCCGGCCGGTGTTCAGGGAGGTGATCACATCCAGGCCGGTAAGCTGAAAGCGCCTGGCCCTTAGGTCAACAAGCGTGGGTTGTGCATCGCCCTGGGTTTGTTGGCGGGCATTGGCGCGCTGGTTGCTGCGTATGCTGATGCTGCGGGCATGTAACACCTGCTCGCTGCTGGCGTAGCGCAACTGCTCCAGCCGGAAGGTCTGCACACTATCGGGCGTGCGGTAGCGGTAGCCATCTGCCGCCAGGCGCAGCGCCTGCAGGGGGAGCCCAGGCCTGTCTGAAAACAGAAAGGACGAATCAAGCCGGAGGCCCTGCAGCTGCAGACTGCCCCGGTCCAGCCGCTGCACCTGCGTAACGGCTCCGCTGCCGGCTTTGTGGTGCTGGGTAAAGAAAAGGTTCTGCAGGTCTATTTCGGCTACCTGCAGCTCGGTGAGGTAGGGCGATAGGGTTCTGTATAGCTGCTCGGAGCTGGTAGCGGGGTCTGATGGCGGCACTGACGGGTCCTCCATCAGGTCAAGGGAGGGGTTGGTGAGTGCAAGGCGGCCAATAGCCAGGCGGGACTGCTGAAAGGCGCTGATCAGGTCCAGCTCGCTCATAAGCAGGTGGGGCACATCAAGGCTAAGGAGCATGGAGCGGGCCTGCTGCTGCTGTATTAGAGACCTATTCTTTTGCCAATCGCCCAGCACCCGCAGGGAGTCTAGCTGAAGCTGCTGCTCCTGGCTGGAGAGGGTCAGCCGGCCAGCCGACACCTGGTAGGGGCTAAGGGGGTGCTGGTAGGCATAGTCCCGGGCTGCCAGGCGAAAACCGGCAAGCGGAACCTTCTCCCTGGGGGCAAAAAGGCTGGCGGAATCAAGGTGGATGCCCTGCAGGGCAATATCCAGCTGCCTGAGCGTATGCAGGGGTACTGCCTCGCCTCCCAGCTGGCTACTGAGCTTCAGGCTGGCCTGTTGCAGCCGGAACTCGCCAATATCCAGCACCCGCAGCCAGGGGGATACGGACGCCCACAGACGGTCCGGTGTTGGCGCTTCAGCTGAGGTGGCGGACAGCTGGGGATTTTCCAGCAGCTGCAGGGCCAGGCCCTCCAGGCTGATTTCCTCTACCAGCAGCTCCTTTTTCGTGTAGGCTTCCAGCAGATCCATGCCGCTGATGCGCAGGCGGGGGGCGCTCAGGTCCACGATCAGGGGGCTAGCCTCTTCAGGGCCACGGGCCAGATTGGCGCTGTTATCGCCCCTAAGCAGGATATCGTCTATGGCTAGCGCGCCCTGTTTGGAGGAGTAGCTGAACTGCCCGATATGGCCGCTGTATACCCCATCGGGCGACTGGTAGGCGTAGTTGGAAAAGCTGAGGTGCACATCGTCTGCGGCAAACATGCGGGTGTAGTCTGGCTGGTCCAGCTCCTTCAGCTCCAGCTCCAGAACCCGTAGGCTGAGCTGGGGCAGCAGGTTTTGGGGAAGCGGGCGTTCGTTACGGCTAATGTGCCGGATGGTAGCATCGGGAATGTGGAGGTCTGCAATGTGCACACTCTCCAGGAAGGAGGGTAGGGGATTGCTCTGCTTGGTGTCGGTAGATGCTTCCTGCTGCGCCCTGCTGTCCTGCAGCAGGGTGATGGTGGGGCTGTTGAGCTGCAGGGTGCGGATTGTCAGCCGCTTGCGAAAGAGCAGATCCAGCAGGTTGATCTGCCCCACTTCCAGTTCCGGACTCCTGATCTCAACGAGCATAGCGCTGGCGCTGCCCGCTTTCAGCCGGCTTTGGTGCACGCTGGAATCCGGGCGGAGGTGCAGCTTGCTAAGCTGCAGGGTGGTGCTGAGCAGGTTGATGCTGATATCCTCAAACTCAAGCTGGTAGAGCCCTTCGTACCCTCGGCCACCTGATCTTTCAGGTAACGCCCGGCATACGGCTCCAGCACGGTCATCAGCAACAGGGTGCCGATCAGCAGTAGGCCCAGCAGACTCATACCCGCAATACCTGCAACTTTTAACAGTTTCCGGCCTATGCCAGACTTAGCTGGTGCGGCCATGGAGATGATCGTTCATGAATGATAAAAAAGCAGAGGGGGTTTCTAATCCTCCATCAGTTGTACGGTTCCTGTAGCAAATTGGATATGAAGGAGGTGGTGGGTGCAGCGAATTCTGCTCAATTCCAGTCTAACACTTTACAAACAGGGAGTACCGGGTCCTGCTCAGTGCTCACCCTGATCATTTGCCGGAGGCATAAGGGGGGGCGCCGGGAGCTCCTCAGTACTATAAAAGTGGGAAAAAGGAAGGTCCGGGCTGGCCGCTATTTGGACTAATTTTATAACTTACTCCCACAAAACTGGCTTATCCTGCTATGACAAACGTTTTTTTTCTGCTGCCCCTATGGCTGGGGGCCCTGTTTTTTAGCGGCTGCAATTCCGGTGGCACGGGCACACCCGATACCGGCAACGACCAACTGGCCAGCACGGTCTCCACAGAAGAGGAGGAGCGCCTGCAGGATCTCGGCCGCAAAAAGGCCATTGCCAACTTTGGTACCTATTGCTCGGGCTGCCATGGTGATAATGCTACCACCTTTGCCGACCGTAAGTGGCGCTGGGGCGAAAGCGCAGATGCAATTTTTGCCTCCATCAAAGAGGGACATCCCGATGCAGGCATGCCAGGTTTTGCCCAAACCTTTTCCGATGAGGAGATCAAGCAGCTGGTAGGGTATATCCGAGATGGCATGCAGCAGGTAGCCCAGTATTCCTTTTCAGAAACGCCTCAAAGCCTGGAAGGCACCACCCTCCAGACCGAGACCCTGAAGCTGCGCTTGGAAGAGGTGGCTTCCGATTTTGGCCAGGTACCCTGGGGCATGGCCTTTTTGCCCGATGGCGGCATGCTGATCACCGAAATAGGGGGTGCGCTGTACCGCTTAAGTCCCGAGGGACGTCTTGAAAAAGTGAGCGGCGCTCCGCAGGTGCTGGCGCAGGGGCAGGGCGGTCTGCTGGATGTGGTGCTGCACCCTAACTTTAACCAAAACCAGCTGGTGTACCTCTCGTACTCGGCCCAGAAGCGGGAAGGGGGCGAAACCAAGTCGACCACCGCCATCATGCGGGCCCGGCTGGAGGGCACTGCCCTAAAACAGCCTCAAACCATTTTTGAAGCCCAGCCCTGGGAAACCACCCGCCATCACTACGGCTCCCGCATGGCCTTTGGGCCCGATGGGCTGCTCTACTTTTCGGTGGGCGACCGGGGCAGGCATCAGGAGCGCTATCCGCAGGATCTGGCGAAGCATCCCGGCAAGATCCACCGCATCCGAGACGATGGCAGCATTCCCCCTGACAATCCCTTTGCCGGCCGCTCCGGCGCGCAGGCCTCCATTTATTCCTACGGGCACCGCAACCCGCAGGGCCTGGCTTTTCATCCGCAAACGGGCGAGCTCTGGTCGCATGAGCATGGCCCCCGGGGCGGCGATGAGATCAACCGGGTGCAGGCGGGCGCCAACTATGGCTGGCCGGCCATCTCGTATGGCATCAACTATGATGGCACCATCCTCACCGACAAAACCGAGCAGGAGGGCATGCTGCAGCCCCTGAAGCAGTGGACCCCTTCCATTGCCCCCTCGGGCATGGCGTTTGTAACCGGAAACCGCTACAAGGGCTGGGAGGGCAACCTGTTGTCGGGCTCGCTGCGCTACAAATACCTGAACCGCAGCCGCCTGCAGGGAGCCACCGTAGCGGGTGAAGAGCAGCTGCTGAAAAACCTGGGCCGCCTGCGGGATGTGCGCATGGGTCCGGATGGCTATGTGTATGTAGCCGTAGAGCAGCCGGCCCGTATCTACCGCCTGGTGCCGGTAGACGAGCAGAATTGAGGGAAAGTTGAAGGGGAGAAACAACATCAGACCCGTTTTCCCTTGGTAGACAAACTC
>NZ_AODQ01000031.1 GCF_000348925.1 Cesiribacter andamanensis AMV16
AGCACCACCAGATCGTAGGCCGACCAGTCTTCGGCCGGATCGTCCCAGATGGCTTTGCGGATCTGCAGGCCCTGTTGCTGCAGGTAGCCCAGCAGCAGGTCGTTCTCGTTTTCGATCACCGAAAATTTCTCGGCGCTTTTATAGCACACGTAGGCAATGTTCATAAGCCAGAAAGGATAAGGGACTGGAAGCCAGGAAGCCCGCCTTCCAAGATCCAAACCGGCTGCAAAAGTAGCGCTAGTTTGCCAAAGAACGAATAGGCCGGCAGGGATTTCCGGCCGCAAATACATCGGCCGGAATATCTTTGGTCACCACCGAGCCGGCCCCGATCACCGTACGGTCGCCGATGGTGACGCCCGGGCAGATAATGGCCCCGCCGCCTACCCATACATGGCTGCCGATGGTAATGGGCTTGGCAAACTCCAGCCCGCTGGCGCGCTCCTGCCAGTCCAGGGGGTGGGTGGCGGTGTAGAGTTGTACATTGGGCGCAAATAGGGTATGGCTGCCGATGGTTACCTGCATTACATCCAGCACCACGCAGTTAAAATTAAAGAATACCTTATCCCCTACGGAGATGTTGCTGCCGTAATCGCAGTAAAAGGGGGGCTCGATCCAGAGGCCCTCCCCCTGCTGCCCAATGAGCTGCTGCAGGAGCTGGCGGCGCAGGGCTTCTTCGTCATCGCGCGAATCGTTGAGCTGCTTCACCAGCAGGCGGGTGCGCCGGCGCTCGGCCATCAGCTGGGGGTCCAGCGCGTTGTAGAGCTCACCGGCCAGCATTTTTTCTTTTTCTGTTTTCATAAGGGTAAGGTAAGGGGATTTCTAAGTACCAACCCGCCAAACGGAAAATGGTCTACACTGCAAGCGGAAATTCAGTCAAGCTTCTCCCTTCCTGATTTTGGCCCATTTGTTTTTACCCGCCGGTGCAAGGTAGTACCTTTGGTCTGGACTCTCTGGACAGGATGGATCCAGGTGATCCGGACTCAATTTCACAAGATACCGGAGGCACGCAGCGCTCAGGCGGATGACAAATTGCCTGCCAAAGCATTAAAATAAAAGTAACCCCCATGTACAAACGCCTACTCTTGTTCCTGCTGGCCGGCTTGCTGGCTGCCTGTAACGGTGCTGCGCCGGATTCGGTCCGGGACCTGCACCCCCTGAAGGAAACCGCCTGGTTTATGGACAGGGAAAACCTGCGGCTGCTGCAGCTCATGAACGAGCAGATAGAAACACAGGGCAACCGTCCCCGGGATGTAGCCGAACGCCAGAAAGCCGAAGGGCTGGTGGAGTTGCGAAAAGACTTCCTGCAGGGAAACCTGGAGGCAGCCGACTATACGGCGGCCCTGGCTCAGGCCTACCAGGGCTTTCAGCCTGAGGATACCGAATCCCTCATCCGCCTGCAGCAGCTGCAGGAGCGCAGCCGGGAGTCCGGCGATTCGCTGGCCTATCGGCAATTTCTGTTGCAGATCTTTCTGATTGAAAACAGCGTGCTGAATGAATACGCCCGCCGCCTGACACCCCGCAATGTGCTCCACCCCCCTTCCTGGCAGCTCATTAAGCCCATGGATACCCTTGCCCTGGGAGGGGTCTATGAATTTTCCATCATACCGAATGCCTATGATTTTACCACCACCCAGATCCGGCCAGACTCCAGCCTGAGCATTCGCCGCAACGGACAGGCCGTAGCAGTAAAAAACAAGCTGTGGCTGAAAAGTGGGGTGCTGCTGGGAGAGGTTCACCCCCTGGAAGCAGGGACCTACAACCTTTCAGGCAGCTTTGAAATGTACAACCCCCTGTTTGGGGTTCGCCTCCGCAGCGAATTTACCGATGCCTTTGTGGTGAAATGAGCCTAAGCACCATCTCCTTAAGCATGACCCCCTTGTTTGTACACAGATGAACCCATCTCCTGCTGACTGGCAATTCAGGCAACCTATCGCCCTGGTGCAGCTGCACCGGCGCTTGCTGGACTATGGCAAGGAATTGCGCTCGTTTGACGCCAGAAAGACGATCTCGCAGTGGCAGGAGCCCCTTTACTCCCGTTCGGGGCATGTGCAGGAAGGGGTTCTCTACCTGCCGCAGCTGATTGTGGAGCACCCCCAGTTTCAGCAGTGTACGTTCATCAGCCTGGAAGACCGGCATCAGGCCCAGGCCGAGCTGCCCGTGCTGGCTTCTCCCAGCTGCTACCAGCAACTGGAGCCGCAGCGCAATGCCTGCCTGGACCTGCGCCATCCCCGCTCCCTGCACATCTTTCAGCTGCGGGAGCAGGATGGAAAAATTGAGGTCCATCTGCAATGGGGGTATTTTGAGGTAGGCGAGCCCCGCCGGGACAACATAAAGCTGGCTGAGCTGGAAGCGGGAAAAAGTGTTGAAATAAAGATCAATGGCAAGCGGGATGCCTCCCTGAGCAGTCGCCGGGCCCGCACCTATCGGGAGCAGGCCTATATTTTTGAGCACCTGGGCCACTTTACACAAGCCAGGCTACTGCCCCCTTCGGCCCCGGCAGTAGCCAAGCAGCTGCCACAGGACCGCAAGCTGGTGGATCTGCTCAAGGTGCTGTATTGATGAGTGAGCCGGTAGACGCAGGTCCCTCTTTCTGCAGATGCGTAGTGAAGCCTTGTTTTCTCCCGGCAGGGTACCCCCTGCTAGGGCATAGGCCAGAGAAGCGTTTAATCCCTTGAAGCCTCTCCCCGATCTTCACTCAGCAAGCAAATGCCAAGATCGGTAGGCAGGGTCTCTTCAAAGAAGCCCAGCTCATTAAAGGTAAGTTCTGGAAAGTCATTGCCCCAGGCCACATCCACCATTTTGCCTCCCCATACGGCCCAGGCCTCATCGGGCATAGCAATCACGGTAAGTCCCTCAAAGGGAGCAGGCTCGTGCTGTTTCAGCAGCAGCACATCCTGGTAGAACAGGCCCACGGTTGCTTCATCATGGGCAAAGGCTTTTAGGATGTAGGTGAGTGTCTGCAGGCCGGGCATAGTGCCCTTCATCCAGAGCACCTCCTGCTCCAGCACCCAGAAGACCCCCTCGGGCAGCCGCTCCAGCTGCTCAAATCCATCCTCACTCCGCTGGTCTGCGGTCAGGTACCAGCTCCGGTAGCGTTCCAGTTCTTTCAGATGGGCTATTCTGGCCTGCTCCAGCTGTTGTAAGATCTCCTCGTGGTTCATCGGTTTGGGGGTTCTTGAGGCGTATGGGCAAAACTCAGACGCCGGCAGGTCTTAAGGGGTTTCCAGCCGGTATAGCAGCTGCTCAAACAGGTACTGGTTCAGGCGGCGGCGGCTGGCATCACTAAGCTCTTCGGCCGGTGCCAGGGCAAAGACCTGCTGCATGTTCTCCACAGCCTGCCGGAGTACCGCCTGCTCTACCCATAAAAAGCTGTGGCCTTGTTCGGTGCCGCTGCCGGGGGCCTGCTCGCTCACATACCAGCTATACTGGCGATTGGGCACAACCCCTGACTGGGCCAGGTGAATGCGGATGCTGGTAGCCGGCGTCTGGAGGCGCAACAGGGGCTTGCCCTGCGCATCGGCCAGGGTAAGGTAGTAGGGCCCCTCGCCCCCCAGCCACTCCAGCTGCAGCTCGGGCCCGACAAGCACCAGAGAATCGGCCGGGCTTTGGAGCATAAGCGCTTCGCCACGGGCTACTCCGGCTATGGGGGCATTGCGCTGCTGCTCGGGCTTTAGCTTGCTCTTGTTGATCTTTTTCCAGGCATAGGCCAGAAAAGCCGAGCCGGCATCGGGCTGGGGCTCGGCAAAACGTTTCTCTACTGCTGCATAAGTGTAGGTACCTGCCTTCTGCAGCAGCACATTACTGCCCTGCTGGTTAATGAGTACCACCCGGCTGTTGGCTTCCAGCAACAGTTTTTGCCCCCTGGCCAGGACACTCTCAGGTTGCAGGGCGTGCTGCTGCCCCTTCTCCAGCAGATAGGCCGTACCCTTTACATGGTACACATATACCTGCGCCTGAGCCATAAAACTGCCCAAGAGCAGCAAGAGAGAGATGAAAAAAGCTCGCATGCCGTTTTAATGATGATGGATAAAGTAGCTGTGGGTGCCCCGCTTCTTGTACAGATAGGCTGCCAGGGTTTCATAGAGGTAGAGCACATCAACCGATAGCAGCACGGCCAGCACCATAAGGGTAGTATTGATGCTGTAATTGGCATTGGCGTAAAACACTACCATGGCATAGACCAGAAAAATGCTGGTGAGCAGCTGCACCAGTTTGGCTACGGGGTGGTACCAGAGGTGCTGTTTCACAAAGAAGTACACGAACAGCAGGGTATGCAGGTAGCAGATGGCAAAGGCCAGCAGCAGCTCCAGCCAGAAGGGCATTTCGTTGATGTAATCACCCCGCAGAATCATGGAAATGATGTTGGCCTGAATGACCATGCCGTACATATCGGGCTTGCTGCGGCCCAGCTGCTCGGGGTTCAGGGGGGTAAAGTGCAGGTCTTCCATCACCCGCTTTTCGCCTACCTGCTCGCCCAGGTAGCCCAGCAGCACAATTTTGTTGGCCAGGGCGTTTTTTGCTACGCCTCCCGCCAGAATCTCGTCAGCTTCATAATGCACAAAGCGCTCCCAATCGCCGCTGTAATGGATCAGCTCGATCGACCGCTCCCTTTTCTTAAGCGCCTCAACAGCCTGGGGATCTACAGCTGCCGCCAGCCGGGTGGCCCAGCTTGTGTATTCGCTTTCGCCATGGCGGATAAAGGGCCTGAAGTGGCGGATGGTGGTATTGAGTGAATCCTCCCCTACCAGGTTCAGATAACCGCTCTGAGGCAGCGAGAAGAGCGAGGCCGAGCCCAGCACCTGCGGCGCCTCCAGCGGCTGTTCCCAAAGGTAATTGCCTGCCACCAGCCTGTCCCGGTTTAGCTGCAGGGCAGCCGCCAGCAGGCTATCCTCCTGCGGACTTTTCAGCTCCGGAAAGTACACATCCAGCCCAATGGCGGCCGGGGCATACCCATTCAGCACTTCCAGCAGCCCGGCCATGGTGGCCCGGTCGGCACTGCCAATGTTTACCAGCACAATGGCGGTATCTACCGAGCCGGGCTTGCCCCGCAGCTGGGAGTAGTACAGATCGGTATAGCGGAAGTCCTTTACAATCTCCTTCAGGGGATTAAGCGCCTTAATGTTCCAGGGCATCAGGGCCAGGGCCCCCATTACCACAAACACCAGCACAGTAGCCAGCAGGGCCTCCAGGTACAGTTTGCTCTCCTTCATCTCAGGCTTTGATTACAGCGGGCTTAATTGTTTGGCTTTATGGTAAAGACGGCATTTTGGATATGCACGGCATCGGGCGGCACATTGGTGGTAGCGGCCGAGCGGTGCTGTACATCTCCATTGCTCTTGAAGGAATCTTTGAACAGGGCTTCAAAGGGGTTTCCACTGTTTCTGGAATTGTTTTCCCCCCGGCTAACGAGGATGGACGACAGGTCCATGGGTTGCTCGGTGCTGATCAGCTTGAAGACCTCGGTGCCATAGGGAGCCCCCAGCTGGAAGATCTCCGGCAGCACTTTGGTCTCGCCGGCTTTGAGGAAGTAATCCTGCGCCTGGCGGTTTTGGCCGGGCACCAGGATGCTTACCTCATTTTCGGGCGTAAAGTCCAGAATGGAGAAGTAAGCTCCCCGATAGCCAGTACTTTTTACCCTGATCTGAAAATAATCGCCCTCTTTAAACACCAGATTGCCGGTGGCATCCCGCTTGCTGGCAGGATCCAGTGTTTTGTCTACCACCACCCGGCGGCCTTCTTTGCGTACGGTTACGGGTATCATTTCCATTTCCAGGGCAATATTATCCGAGCGGCTCTCCATATTCTTCAGAAATTTGGCCTGGGCTACGGAATGGATGGTGGTGATGAGCTGCTCTACGGTTACGGCCACTGCCTGCACGGGCTGGCGGTAGAGCACATGGTCCTGGGCGCTCATCACCTGCACCTCTTCGCCGCGGGCAAAGGCATTTCCGTTATCGATCACCAGATCGGGATTGGTACTTACCACTTTGATAAAAGGACGCTGTTTTATGGCTTGGGTAAGGGCTGTGTAAAGCTCCCCCTGCTGCATATCCAGCTTTACGCTCACCTCTAATTTGCCATGGTTTTTGCTGGTTACAAAGGCCCAGCTCTTTTGTGCCACCTCTTTGGCGATCGGTTTGTCAAAGCTTACATCAGCCGTTAGCATATCGGCATAGCTAACAGTACCCTTGCCAAGGGGGGTAGCCGTAGCCAGATTGCGGGTATCCATGGGGTAGAGCGTAATTTCCGATCCTTCGTTGAGTCCCAGCAGGGTACCGGCCGAAAGGGTCAGGTTTTTATCGTCCAGCCACTTGAGTACGGTATAATGCTGGGGCAGGGTAACGGTCTTGCCCTGGAATACCTGCACATTCATATTGCCTTCTATCTGCGGGGTCTGGCGGGGCGCCACAGCGGCCATTTCAAGCTTGATGCGGTCAAACAGGCTTTTGTGGGTGGTATTGGGACCACTGGCGCTCATGGCTTTGGCAAAGGCCCAGGAAAGGGACCCTACCCCTCTGCCCTGCTCATCAAAGGTTTCGAAGTTGAGCTCATGCGGGCTGGCGCCAAAGTAACAGATCATGGGCGCCAGGTTAGGCTTGTTGCTAACCAGATCATAGTTGCAGCTGTTGTCGGTACAGGTATTTTGGGGATTGTAGCCTTCGGGCGCCAGCACTTCCTGGGTGCCCCGGGCAACGGCCAGCCCACGGGTGCCGGTGCCCGAATGGCAGGCATCGATCACCACCAGCAGCTCGCCCTGCTTGCCTACTTTTTCCCGCACTCCGTCCAGCAGTCCGCCCAGCACTTCATCGCGCAGGTGATTTTCACCCTCGTACACACCTTTTATGTATTTTTTGGGTGCATCGTAGGGGACCAGGGCTTCGTCGAAGCCATCAAACTCATCGCCATTATCATCCATGATCTGCTGGCCATGGCCCGAAAAGTGGAACATGACAATATCGGTAGGCTTAACCCGCCCCTTCAGATCCTGCAGCTCCTTTACAATGCCCGCCCGGGTGGCCTGGGCATCGGTAATTACCTTGATGTGCTGATCCTTGAATCCCTGTTGCTGCAGGGCCGATTTGATCAGATCAATGTCGTTCAGAGAGCTGATCTTGCCCCAGCCCGTAGAAGGATCATAATCCCCCACAGCCACAATCAGGGCATGTTTGTTTTGGGCCTGTGCCCCCAGCAGCAGGCAGGAGAAAAGAGCGGTAAGCAGATACTTCATTGGGAAATTGGATTTCGATTAATACCAGAGCGTTTTTTTCAGGACATCTTCCTTGCTGGACAGCACATAGCGATTAATGCTCACATCGCTTTCGCTACCCCCTTCGGGCACATTGCAGAAGTCGAACACGCCCGAGAGGCCGGTAAGCTTCAGTACCGCCCCTATATCAGACAGTTTGGTAGTGGCGTACATGGTAGGATGATGTTCGTCCATGATCCCCCCGGCCAGGATCATGTACTTGCGCACCTGCGAGGGAGCTGCCAGCTTCTCCTGGAATTTTTTACCCCCATAGGCATACACATTATCGGCATTCTTCAGGTAAATGGCCGGCAGCGGGCTGTTCAGGTCTACCTCTACATTGGGCAGGGACCCCAGCACATAGCCGGCAATGGCCTCCAGCGCCCGGGGGCTCAGTTCCTGTCCGCTCAGGTTAATGGGGGCTTCGCCCTGAAACTGCAGGCTTACATTGGTGTTGGGTTTTACCCGTTCCAGCTCGCCCAGTACTTCTTCCAGGTTACGCACCGGCTGCTGGTTTACGGCAATGATGCGTTTGCCCATCATGGCCCGCAGGCGGGTTTCGGCCGGGGAGCCGGGCACCAGGCCGGTAAGTACCGGACCCCGCTCGTCAGACACCAGGCTGTTATTGCGGTAGGCAGATGATTCAGAGAATTCTACTCCCAGATAAGCCCGGCGCACCAGTCCCTTATTGGTGAGGATATCATCGGTAAGCTTGCTGGCAATCTTGGATTCCAGGGCAAAGTTGAGCTGCGACTGCCACAGCAGGCCACCGGCGGGCGATTCGGTAAAGTGGATCTGGGAGTTGATGCCCACCACCTCGCCGGCCTCGTTCACCAGCGGGCCGCCGCTGTTGCCCCAGATGAGGGTAGCGGTGGTCTGCAAAAAGCCAAACTTGCCGGTAAGGCCTCCGCGGGCCCGGTTTTTGGCACTGATAATGCCATCCGACACCGAATAGGGGAAATCACCCAGGGGATTGCCAATGGCATACACCTTTTCGCCGATGCGCGGCTCGGTGCTGCTGTATTTTAAGGCCACAATATCCTTGCCCGGCTGCGTTACAAACTCCAGCACGGCAAAGTCGTAAAAGGTATCCCCCCCTACGATCTTTACCTCATAGCGGGTCTGATCAATGGAATACACATAGATGCTGCCCGGATCTTTGGAGGCTTCCTGGATCACATGCGCATTGGTGATGATGTATTTTTTGCCCCCGCGCTCTATGACAAAGCCAGAGCCGGAGCCCCGGGCGCCGCTCAGGTCCAGGGCGCGGGTATAGGCCTGCTCCGATACGCTTGCCTCTCCCCGGAAGCCCAGCAGTACATGCAGGGGTTCGGCTTTATATACGGCCACCGTTACTACGCCGGAAAGGGTTTTTTCAATTACATCAGCAGTGCTTTGGGCATGGGCAGGCGTGTAGGCAACGCACAGCAGCAGCAGGAGAAGGGATAGCAGGGTTCTCATTTACAATACTCGGATTTTAGTTGTGCAGCGGGTAAAAAACCGTTGTCGATCGCCTTTTGAAGGTTATCGCAGATCTTTTCGGGTTGGTTTGTTTCGGAATAGAGCATGGCCAGGTTCACATACACATGGGCATAGGCCGGATCCAGCGCTATAGCCTGCAGGTAATCTGCCTCTGCAGCGGCGGTTTTTCCCTGCAGCTGCCGGGTGAGCCCCCGGTTATTATAGTAAAGCGGCAGCGGGTCCAGGGCAATGGCAGCACTATAGTCGGCCTCGGCACCGGGCAGGTCGTTCATTTTTTCCTTCACCAGCCCTCGCCGAAAATACGCCTCTACCAGACTGGGGTCCTTTTCAATGGCTTTGGTGAAGGCAGTGTGGGCTGCAGGTAAGTTTCGCTGCTGATACTGCTGTTTTCCCTCCTGCAGCAGGCTGGCCGGGCTGCCCTGCAGAAGCATAACAACATAAACAGCAAGGGACAATAACACGTTCATAATGAGTGGATTTTGGTTGTGAAGCAAGGAAGTAAAACGTAGTGTCTACCTCTTTATGCCACCACGGGCCGAATGTCATCAGCAAAGCACTTTATTGGTTTGCCTACAGAAACCGAGCTGCGCCAAAAGGTAAATTTACATTTTCTGTAGACAAAACGTTAGCCCTCTACTCAAATATTATTATCGGAAGATGTAATGTAATTCACCAATATTATTTTGCTCGTATCTAAGATAAAATATAGATTTGAGACGATTTTAATCCCGCTTTAATCCCTGTATGTTGCAGAATCAACCGTCTGCACTCGCAATCCCCATCCATTATCCAGTATCAGAACTCCGCAAGAAAAAAGGTGTGGCGGGCTGATGATGTATTACCGGAATTCGCATAAAGGGTACAAAGCATTCTAAAAGCAGAATTTATTTATCTACAAACCCCTAATTTCACATGAACACAAAAACCATTTTCCGCGCCCTATTGCTCATGCTGTTCTTTGCATTTGCCGGTACTCAGTTTTCAAATGCGCAGACAAAGCAGCCTGCCAGCCAGCAACAAAGAGGCGGTGGCGAAGCCAGCACAGCTACCAAAAGCAGAGGCGCGGACCCCGAAATCAAAGTAGCCAAGCCGCAGGGCAACGTAAAAGGCCAGCAGCCTGAGGGCTTTGTGCAGCCAATAAGAAAAAGGCGCCTACCCCCCGTGGTGATTATGATTACTGCTCTGTAGTAGTAGACAACTACACCTCCTGGTGGCTGGATGTGTATGTAGACGGTACCTACAGAGGCCAGGTAAGCCCCTGGGGTGATGACTATGTAAATGTGGGCGCCGGCAATACGAAAGTATACATCGTAGCTGAATTTACAGATGGCAGCCGCGTAACCTGGGGTCCTGTAACCAGAAGCTGCTATGACCAGTTTGACCTGACCATCCGCGAAGGTAGCTACACCTACCAGGCGCGCTAATACCGCAACTCTCACTAGAAAAGCCAGCTACCCGCTGGCTTTTCTTTTCTACCTGCCGCATCTTTGCTGCCCGGCACAATCCACTGCCTGAAACCACTACCCTTCTGTTATGAAACTACCCAAAACCCTGCAGCCCCTGCTGGCCCTGCTTTACCTGTTTGCCAGCGCCTGCACCAGCCTGCCGGTTGCCAATAAAACCGCCGGCGAACGGCTGGAAAGCAAGATCCTGAAACGCGCCCAACCCCTTGACTTCTCTGCACTGGATGTGCAGGAGGAGCGCAGCCGGGGCGCCCTGGCGCTGGCCCTGCTGGGCAAAGGCCTGCCCATAGCCGTAGAGGGCATTAAAACCCTGATCCGTAAAGACCAGGAAAAATACACCGCCAGCTACCAGCAGGTGAAGAGCAACCTGTACTTCTATGACAAGCCTTCGGCCATCAGCTCCCTTGACCCGCAAAACATCCAGTTTGGCGGCCTGGAGCTAACCCGCTACATTACCCCAAAAAAGACCAAACAGGAGGAGGTAGCCCTGCGCATGCGCTTTGAGCTGGCCGATGATCCGCAAAGCCTCTACAACCTGCTGAACAACTCGCTCTTTCAGCTGCGCCTGAGTGAGCTTGACCTCAACTATGCCAAGGCCAAAATTCCGGCCGCCCGCTGGTACATGCCCTGGACGCTGATCTATGCCAATAATGACAAGCTGAACCTGGACATTGCCATTACCTTTTACGCTTCCTGGATCAGCGAGCAGGGACAGATCCACAACAACGAAAAACTGGGGCTTGCCCTGCTTACCCTGCGGGATATTCCCATTAACAACCCCCAGGCACTGGAGAATTACCAGAACAAGCTGCGCAACACCACCCTGGATGGCTACTTTTACCTGGTGCCCCGTTCGGCCGGCAGCTATGTAAGCGCCAACAAGGAAATTGCGAAGGGCTTTGGCCAGGGGGTATACTCGGTAGATATCAGCGTAACCGAATCGGGCCGGGAGAAATTTGTGAACCGCATCATCTTTGATAATGTAGATGATGCCCTGGACAAGTTGCCCAAAGCCCTTAACCTGCAATAGCCGCTGGCAGGGGGAGCCCCCTGCACCGGATTCCATATATTCGCTTTTTTCCCTACTTTTATCAGGTGCCCTTTTTAAGAAGGGCCCGTATAGTACCCTCACCCGTTCACTATGTCTGCACCCGGTACCGCCAGCAGTCTGGAAGAAGACAGGCTACTGCTGGAACAAGTAAAAAGTGGCCAGGAAGCTCCCCTTGTTGAGCTCTACCGCCGGCTTAAGCCCGAGTTTGTCTACTGGCTGTCCTCTAATTACAGCCTGCCCTTTGAAACGGCCGAAGAGATCTTTCAGCTGGTAATGGTGCTGTTTTATGAGAATGTGATGAACCAGAAGCTCAGCGAGCTCAACAGCAGCCTCAAGACCTACCTCTTTGCCATTGGCAAGAACAAGGCCCTTGAATTTCAGCGCAAAAAGCAGAAAATTTCCTTTATGGAAGACCTGAGCGTGTACCACGACCGAGCCGATGAGGCGATGGAAGAGCAGGAACTGGAGCTTCAGAAGGAAACTACCCTGCAGCAGGTGGCCCGGGCCATGGAAGCGCTCAATGAGGGCTGCCGCAAGATCATCAGCTTGTTTTATTACAACAAGTCCTCTATGCGGGACATTATGGCCGCCATGGGCTATGCGACCGAAGCCGTGGCCCGCAACCAACGCTATCGCTGTGTGCAAAAGCTCAAAACCTTACTGCAAGCCTCATGACAACGCCAACCAGCGACGAGCTATACGACGCCTACTACCGCCAGGAGCTGTCCGCCGCCGATAAAGCTGCCTTTGAAGCCCGCCTACAAACGGATACGGACTTTGCAGCGGGCTATGCCGAATTTACCCGCCTTACGGCCGGCATACAGTATTACAACCGCATGCGGCTGGTGCAGGCCTTTAAAGAGGCCGATGCCCGGCAGGAGCCTGCCTCCCCCCTCACCTTCAGACGGGAAGAGGATACCCCCAAAAACGTTCCCCTATACCGCCGCGGCTGGATGCTGGCGGCAGCAGTAGTGCTGCTACTAGCCATGGCCGGAGCCCTGTTTTTGCTGGCTGACCGCAGCAGCGCCCCCGATCTGTATGCCGCCTACTATACCCCCCTGGCCCAGCTGGAGCTGGCGCACCCCCGGGGTGAAGATGAGAGCGCTGAGTTGAAGCAGCAGGCCGCCGCTGCCTATCAGCAGGCCGACTACCCCACAAGCCTGCAGCTGCTGGAAAAGGCCCGCCAGCTTGCCGGAGCCGATGGCGAACTCCTCTTTCTGCAGGGACTTAACCTGCTGGCACTGGAGCGCTATGCCGAGGCCGAGCAGGCGCTGCTACAGGCCAGGGAGTTCCGCTTCCGGCAGCAGCAGGACGCCCGCTGGTACCTGGCGCTAGCCTATCTGGCGCAGGAGAAGCGCCCGGAGGCCCGCCAGACGCTGGAAACCCTGCAGCAGAATGACGGCCCCTACCAAACCCAGTCCACAGAATTACTCCGACGCCTGGAGCAGGAGTAATGCCCTGAGGCACCCCTACCTACAGCTATCCCTGAGAGCCGGTATCCCCTACCGGCTCTTTTTTTTTAAGATTTTTTTCGCCTGACGGATGACATATCCCCTGTGTGCACATCAAGAGCTATAACACTTTAAATCCTACGGTCATGAAATTTTCGCTTATGTCACTTCTGCTTACCGCTGCCCTGAGCCTGGGCTATATTCATGAGAGCACTGCCACAGGTATTCGCTTTGAAACGGACTGGAATGGGGCCGTGCAACGCGCCAAACGGGAAAACAAACTACTGTTTGTAGATTTTTACGCTACCTGGTGCGGCCCTTGTGTCTACATGTCGGAGCGGGTATTTACCGATAAGGAGGTGGGTAACTACTTCAACCAGCACTACATTTCGGTAAAGATCGATGCTGAAAAAGAAGAGCAGGCCCTGGTGGAAAAGATCCAGCTGGAGGCCTACCCCACCCTGGTGTTCTTTGACCCCAATCAGGAAATCATCTACAAAAAAGTAGGGTCGATGTCGGCCCCCGAGCTCATCAGCATGGGCCGGCAGGTAAAGGATTTTCGCAGCCTGGGCAAGAATCCGGACCTGAAGAAAATGAGCCAGCCGGAGCTTACTACCTACTTGAGCATGCTCAGGGAGCAGGACTTTGCCCGGGCCAGAGACATAGCAGAGGGTCTGCTGAAAGGGGTCTCGAATGCAGAGCTGGCTGGTGAATTCAACCTCTTTCTGCTGACCAAGTTCGTGTATGACCCTGCCCATACCCGCTTTCAGTACCTGATGGCCAATCTGAGCAGCTTCAGGGAGCAGGAGGAGGTAGTGAGCCCCTACATCGAAGCCGTGCTGGATACGCTGATGGAACGGGCCGTGGCCCAACGGAACACCCGCCTGCTGGAGCAATATGCCACCATCTACCATAGCTACAGCCAGGCCTTTGAAGAAGGTGCTTTTGACCTCCGCTACGCCCAGCTCCGTAGCAAATCGCTCTACTACCTGGGCATTGGCAATCCCGCCAGGGGCAAAGACTACTACCGCCAGCTGGTAGAAGGCTATCACTCCTCTGATGCAGAATCGCTCATCTCCGCGCTGCTTACCTGGCTTGACCAGGCAGAGACCGAGGAAGATAAGCAGGTGGCGCTGGACTGGGCAAAAAAAGCCTATGTGCTTGATAAAAACTTTTACACCTGCTACCTGCTGGCCCACACCATACAGGATGTTGACAGGGCAGCAGCCAGGCGCTACAACCGGGAAGCCCTGGAACTGGCCCATGATGAGGACACCCGCAACTGGGCCACCCGGCAGGGCAGCGAGCTTTAGGAGTGATAGACGCGTTGAGGAGGTAAACAGGTGTTGGTGTTGAGGGGAAAACCGCCTGCAGTTCATAGCCTGCAGGCGGTTGTTTTTGAGTGGGAACCGCTTGGCCACTATGCCAATTAATCAAATTTTTCAATTAATTTTACCGTATT
The DNA here is from genome assembly GCF_000348925.1 of Cesiribacter andamanensis AMV16. Taxonomy (GTDB): domain Bacteria; phylum Bacteroidota; class Bacteroidia; order Cytophagales; family Cyclobacteriaceae; genus Cesiribacter; species Cesiribacter andamanensis. The sequence goes on from NZ_AODQ01000031.1 coordinate 14,156, forward strand.
CTGCCGATCTATGAAGCCTCAGTTTTCCTCTCCTCTTCTGCTTGTATTTGCTGCGTGCCTCACGGCCTGCTGCTCGCTTGGCTTAGGTGATTGTGAAGATGCCCTGGCCGGCTGCACCGATCCCAACTCCTTTAATTACAACCCTGCAGCCACCACATCAGACAATTCCTGTATTGACATGCGCGGCTGCAGCGGCTTTGTTACCGGCATGACCAACTCAGGTAGCATTACCAACACGCTGCAAAACGCCTACTGGGACCAGAAGATGAGCGAAGAGTATGCCATCCAGCAGCAGTTTTTCTCCTGCTGCCCTACGCGCCTCCACATTCTGCTGGAACCGAATGCCCGCCAGAAGAATGCCTATGTGCCCTATGCCGAGGCGGCCATATATTTTGGCCACCATATGTTTTATTATACCATAAGCCAGTATGGCGAGCTGGCCGTAGCCGGCGTACTGGCCCATGAATTTGGCCACAGTACGCAGAATTACTTTGGCTGGCAAACCCGGGATATGTACTCAGAGCTGGAAGCGGATGCCTGGAGTGGCTTTTACATGGCCCTGAACAAGCAATGGGCCTGGAGCCAGATTCAGGGCTATTACAGCAATGTCTATGCTGCCGGCGACTACAACTTTAACTCCCCCAGCCACCACGGCACCCAGCAGGAGCGGCTGGCCAGTGCTTACCTGGGCGTAGAAACGGCGGTGGCGCTTCTGCAGTCGGGCACGGCTATGTCGTATCAGCAGCTGCACCAGCACTTTCTGAACCAGATTCGCACCCATATAGCCCCCCGCAACGGACGCCAGACCGGCCTCTTTGCCGAGGTGCAGTATCCCAAGAACCTGAGCCGGGCCTACATCCAATCCCTCTTTCCCTTTGCCGAATAGGCCTATCGCCGGCGCCTGCCCCCTCGCCTTCTTTCAGCCTGCCTTATGAAACACCCCCTTCTTACCCTTGCCTTTCTGCTGCTGCTCTCCCTGGGCAGTAGTGCGCAGAACCATCAGCTCCTTCTCAACCGGGGGCACAACAGGCCCATCCGCAAGATTCTCTTTGTAGGGGATGGCTCCCGCACTGTATCGGCAGACCAGGGCGGCAAGCTTGTGCTGTGGGACATGAACCTGAACCTGGTGCTCCATTCCCAGCAGCCGCTCAATACCGACATCCGGCAGATGCAGCTGCTGGGCGATTCGCTGCTGGTGATCTGTGGCGATTACGGTCTGGAGAGCTACCGGCTTGGCAGCGGCAGCCTGGAGAAACAGGACAGCTTTGTCTACCCCTATGCCGCCTGTATGCAGGTGCAGCCAGACCACTGGAAAGTAGCCAACAGCAGCGGCCAAATCCTGTCCCTGAAACAGGGACCTGAGGGTCTCTATCCCACAGACACCCTCACTACCCAAACCGAAGGGCTCTTCTGGTTTCGTGTGCTCAGAGACAAGCTGTATACCATTGGCCTGCATACCCATCAAGTACTTTCCCTCAGTGGCCGGGAGCTTTACCGGGGCCGGGCCCAGGCGCTGGCCTATGATTACAGCTGGAATGACAAAACACAGCAGCTGGTGGCTACCGGCGAAAACAAGCTGGTGGTTTTTGAGCTCACCAGCAAGAAGATTCTGACTAAAACAATCAGGCTGGAGGGGCTGGCGCTTTCGGTAAACTGGCTCTCTGATACCGAGCTGATGGCAGGCACCAATACCGGCACCCTTTACCAGCTACAGCTTGCCAGGGGAACCAGCCGGCGCCTGCTGCCGCAGGCGCCTGGCCGTTCGTTTACCGCCCTGGCCGTACAGCAGAACATGCTGGCCATTGGTGACTTCAGAGGGCAGCTGGAGGTACGGCTTCGGAACGATCTGGAGAAGATCCTGCAGCTGGCAGCAGACGAGGCAGGCCAGATCACCAAACTGCAGTTTTGCCCTCGGGCAATTATCTGGCCATGGCCAGCCACGATGCCTATGGCGCCCCCTAAGCTGCTGGGACCTGCGCAAGGCCCGCATCATCTCCACGGCCACCGTACCGGCTCAGGCTAGTTATGACCTCCGCTTTGATGCCGATGAACAGGCACTAACCAGCCGGCACCAGGACCAGGGCCTGTACCGCCTGCACCTGCTGGAAAAGAACAAGCTGGATACGCTGGAACGCCCCCTGCTTCGCTTTGCTCCCGGCTACGGCCTGCAGCTGCCCGAGCAGGATGAAGGCTTCCAGAATGCGCTTATGATGCAGGAGCTGCAGCAACTGAGCGGCCAGCCGGGAGAATACAGCTTTTCGCTGGCATCGGGCAGCCGCCCGCTTACGGGCTATTACCGGGTACCCGACCCCGGCCAAAAAACAGGCAGCCGGCTGCCCTCGGCCCGGCTGATCGAAAGCTTATTTCGGCAGGCAGGGCTGGATACCCTGGCACTGGCTTTTGACCAGATGGAGAAGGATCTGCTCTATGCCAAGGCCAGCACCTATGAATGGCCCCGCTTTCTGGCCTATGCCAGTGAGCGCAAGGTACCTGAGCAACAGGCCCGAAAATTCTACGGCCTCATCCGCGGAGGTGAAGAGCATAAATACAGCCTGAGCCTTAGGGATGCGCAGGGAGATACGCGTTATCAGTACAGCTTCTCAAGCCCCCTTCAGTTTATCCAGTACCAGCAGGAAGGCGAAAGCCTCCTCTTTATCAGCCAGGACTCGGCCTACTACAGCACCCTGGCAACTACCCAGGCGCTGCCTCTGCCAGCCGGTCTTCTGACCGCCAGCCCTGAGCGCCTGCTGGTGCGGATGCATGGCCGCTGGCTGGCTCTCTCCCGCGGAGACCATGTTGCCCTTATCAACCTGGCCTCCCCCAAAATCCCCTGTTTCTCTACCAGCTGGGTAGCCACTACCTGATGCATGACAAAAACGGCTACTACCTGGCCTCTGGCAGATCTGCCCTGCTGGCGGCACAGCTAGAGGGCCATGTCCTGCCCATTGAGAGTATCGACAAAACCTATAATCGACCCGACCTGCTGCTGGCCAGCCTGCCCAGTCCGGACAGCCTGCTGCTACACCTCTACCAGAAAGTGCGCCTTTTATCCAATCAGGCAGGTGCCGATACCAACTACCTGCCTGCCGAAGAAGGGGGCGCGTTATTGGTTACCAGACCTGTATACCCCCTACAGCTCCGGTATGATCCTGAGCAAAAGCCCCGCTCAGTAGCAGTTTGGGTGAACGGCAGCGCCTATACGCCCGAAACGATTCAGTTTGATGATAAAAGCGGCACCGCCCTTCTGCACCTGGCCCTTTCAGAGGGCATTAACCGGCTGGAGTGGCAGCTGCGGCAAGCCGATGGCAGCAGCTCGCTGACCGCTACCCGGCATGTGTACCTGCCCCGGAGCGGCCAACAAAAAATAAGCTTTACTTTTTTGGAATGGGCCTTGCCCGCTATCAGAACAGCAGCTATACGCTCAGGTACGGCCCCAAGGATATCCGGGATGTGCTGGCTGCCCTGGCAACAAATCCTGCCTACGAGCTGGTGGTGGATACGTTAATGAACGAATCCGCTACGGCCGAGGCCCTGGTCCGCTGGCAGAAAAACCTGCAGCAGGCCGGGGTAAACGATGTGGTGCTGGTGTACCTGGCAGGCCATGGGATGCTGGACCCGGCCGGAAACTTCTACTTCGGCACCTACGATTTTGATATGGCGGCCCCAGCCGAAAAGGGCATCCACCTGGATACCCTCAAAGCCCTGATCGCCGGCAGCACTGCCCGAAAACGACTGATGCTGCTGGATGCCTGCCAGAGCGGCAACACGGAGTTTTACCAGCTGCTGGGTTCGGGCAGGCCGGCGGGCGCGGCAGCTGGATCCGTACTGGCCAGCCGGGGCGCCCGGGAGGTGGGAGGCGATCAGTCGCAACCAGGTCTGGCAGACCCTGCCGAGCTTCTGCAGGAGGTTTTTGGCACCATCCGGGGAAGTGGCATCGATATCATTGGCGCATCCAGCGCCAGCCAGCATGCCTATGAGGGGCTGGGCCTGCAAAACGGCGCCTTCAGCTATTTTGTGATCAGGGGACTTACCACAGGGGCCGCCGATACGGATCGGGATGGCAGCATTAGCATTGCAGAGCTAAAGGCCTATGTGACCGATGCCGTAGCCGACTTTACAGCCGGCAGGCAGAAACCTACCAGCCGGGAAGAGAACCCCTATTACAACTGGCGTATTTACTGATCTTAAAGTAACCCCTTTCACCCCATGCTCACCCCCCTATCCCGCAAGGACATCTTCAGCCAGAGTCCGGTAGCCGATGGCATGATTGCCGAAGTGCAGGGCTTCTATGCCCGCGGCTTTGATGAAGCGGTGCCCGAAGAGCTGGAGGTGCTGAACCGCCTGTATGATCACCGCCAGGTGCTGCAGCCGGGCAATAAAGCACCGCAGGCCGAAGCAATCCTGACCCTACGGGCCCGTACCCGCAGCGGCTATGCGCGGCGCTTTCCCAAAGCCTTGCAGGGTTTCCTGGAGCAGCTGGGCTGCCGCCACCTTTACCTACTGGACTGGCTGGCTTTTTCCTGGCAGGAATTTCCCTTTGAAACCGCCGATAAAGCCGCCACCTTCAGCCGCCTGGCGCAGGGCCGGCTTGAGCCCGGGGGTTTTCTGCTGGAGATCAGGCAGCTCTCCCGGCTCCTCCCCCTATTTTTCTTTTCCGGCCGCTTTGATGGTCCGGTCATTTACCTGATTGCCGCAGAGGGCCTGCCCCTTTCGCTGCAGCTTTGCGACGATGGCAACCTGCACCTGGCCTTTCATGAGCAGGACAGGCCGGCACTGGAAGCAGCCGCCAGCCAGGCAGGCCTCTTGCTGGGTGGAGATGAGGTCTGTTTTGTATATTATACCCAGAAGTTGACATAAGGCGGCCAATTCTTACCGCCCCCGCTCATTCTCCCCGTTCAATGCTCCCTGGTCAGGGCAGATTGGGCCAGCCTATCCCCTGCCAGCTCCACAGCATGGGGCAGCTCCGCTTCTCCCTGAATATACCCTACAACTGCCGCAACCACCTCAGGGGAGCGCAGCTTATGGTCCAGGCCCCGGGTAGTGAGCAGCCGGGCCAGCGGCCATACCTGCTGTAGCTGCAGGGCGCCGGCATAGGGGGCCTCCTGATCTTTCTCATCATGCACGATCAGGCCGGGCAGCTGCAGGCCACGGGCAAAGCGGCTTGCCTCAAAGTGGGCAATGGGCTCTCCTATTACCTGCTCAAAGTGCTGGAGGGTGAGTCCCACGGCGCGCTTCCCCAGGCGCAGGTACTGGCTGTAAAAATCGATGAAGGAGCTAGCCGCCACCGGAGAGCCCATGACCACCAGCTTTTGCACCGGCAGCTGCGGCTGCACATGCAGGGCATGCAGGGCCGAAAAGCTGCCCAGCGAATGGCTAACCACTGTCTCTACCTCCCCCAGCTGATCGATAAACTGCCGGATAAGCTGGCTGTACAGGGGTACGGTAAGCGCCCTGCCCTCCGATAGGCCATGGCCGGGGGCATCCAGGGCATAGAGGGAGAATTCGTCGGGCGAAAGGGCTTCAATGTATTTCTTCCAGCGGAAACTGTGGCTTTGCCAGCCATGCAGAAACAGCACCTTGCGCGGCCCGCTGCCCCAGCGGTAAGCCTGCAGCTTACGGCCCTGCTGGTTGAGCGTAAAACGCTCGGCCGTTTGCAGAAAGGCCCGCTGGTGCGCCTGAAGGCTGGGGCGAACCGGATAGCAAAACAGGGAAAAGCCATGGCGGCCGGCCGTTTTGGGCGCTACGGTAGCCAGGGTATTCAGGTAAGTGCCAAGCAGGCTGGGAATAAGGCGTTTCATAGGGTATTCTTCTTTATAGATACCAATCGGTATCTTTAAGGGTAAAAAAATTTTCTTAGCGTTCCAGGCTGGAGATCACCATCTCCAGATGGCGGATCACTTTCTTCATATCGTCATTACTATTGCGCACCTTGCTCATCATGATGCCTCCTTCCAGGCTGGCGATGATGAGCGTAGCATAGAATTCGGTATCAATTCCCTCCTTCAGCTGCCCCATCTGGATGCCCCTTTCCAGGATGTGCATCAGCGAAGACTGGATCATGTGGAGGGTTTTGGCCGCTTCTTCCCGCAGAGCCGGGTTGGAATCATCTGCTTCAATGGCTACATTCAGGATGGGGCAGCCCCCCTGAATAATGGGCGAATCCACATAGGTTTCAAAAAAACGCACCACGGCCCGCAGCTTACTGCCGGCCGTAGGCTGCTCTTTAATGAGCGCCCGCATTTTTTTCAAACACCAGAGAAGAAAGGTATTGCAGGGTTTCTTTTTCAAGCGCTTCCTTGCTGCTGAAGTGCCGGTAAATGGCCCCCTTGGTGTAGCCGGTGGCATCCGTAATGTTGCTGATGGACGTAGCCTTATAGCCCAGGGTATTGAACAGAATACCTGCTTCTTTCAGAATGGTTTCCCTGGTTAGGTCCGGATTGCGCATGCTCAAAGATACCGATCGGTATCTAGAAAGCAAGGTTTGGCGGAAAAATTTTTGGCCTGCCTTAGCGGCACACCCCTTCCATGCGGCTCTGCAGGCTCTTCACCAGGGCGGGGTCTGCGGCAATCAGCAGGCTGATCAGGGGGTAGGCACCCCCTTCATCGCGGTGGTTTTGCACCACCATCTGGTTTTTTCGCCCATCGATCAGGTAGGTCTTGGCGCCCAGCTGGCAACTGCGTTGCGGACTGAAGGCCCCCAGGTTCTCGGCCAGGTAGGCTTTATACTGTTGTTCGCTGATGGTAGAGTCGGTATGCATAAAACTCAGCATCACGGCGGTTTCGGCCTTAAAGGTTACCTGCAGGTAGCGGGTACTGTCCAGCTCCAGCAGCAGGGCCGAGTAGCCGGGCCGGGCGCCGGGCGATTCTTTCAGCACCTTCTCCCTACCCCAGTGGGCAAGTACATCGGCTTTGGTTTTGCCAAGTTGGGCCTGGGCGCCCAGCGACAGCAGGAGTGTGAGCAGGAGCAGTGCAGTTTTCTTCATGGAGCTAGTACAGGACATAGTGTAGGGGTAACGCAGCAGACTGGGTAAAAATTTGCAGGGGGGATAGGAATTTACGCAGCGGGCTGCCCGCGTTTGGGCGTATGACGGCCTGGTGCTTTGTAGCGGCGTATCTGCCGGGGGTTGTACCAGAGCCAGAAGCCGCTGATGGTGAGCAGCAGCAGACCCACCGACAGCAGGCTGGTGTAGAGCAGCTTGAGCTGATCGTGCTGCAGGCCCAGCAGCCAGTCCAGGATAGAGCCGTCGTGGATCATCTCCAGCAGGTCTGAATTGCGGGGCTCTACGGACAGAATGGCCCCGCTGTAGCCATCCAGCTGCAGTTCGGTAAAGTGCTCTGCAAAGCGCACCTTCGCAATCCCCTTCCTGGGCCGGATGTCGATGCGGTCGATGGTAGACGAAAGCTGCAGGCTGTCCTGAGCGAAACGGATGGCTAGGGCCTGTAGGCTATCCAGCGAGATCCAGGCCCCTCCCCTTTCTTTGGTCGATTGTGTTGGAGGCAGCAGCTCCAGCTGTTTTTTCCAGCCCAGCAGCAGGCCGGTACTGGCCACCAGCAGCATAAACAGCAGCAGCGGCACCGCTACCCATTTGTGCAGCCTGCGGTAAAAGCGGGTGTGGCGGGCAAGATGTTCGGTTTCTCGGCTCATAGGGGTGTGGCGGCCTGCCGGCAGGTGCCGCCTAATTCCGGGGCGGCAGCCATCGGCACCGGCAAGGGGTCCGCTTGGCGGCCGGTCGGGCTCAGCGGCTAAAGATACAGGAAATTCGGGGTAATTGTCCAGCGCTGTTCAGCGAGACAAAATCTCTCTGCAGTGGGGACCAATTCGGGCAATTTCAATTTTGATGCCCTATCTTTGAATTATTCTTCCCCCAAATACCTTCTTTTAGCACACCCCCAACCCTTCCGGCACATGCGCTACTTTCTGTTGACTGGTCTTTTGATTTTTTCCGGCTGCACCACCAAAGACACCACCCCTCCCCGGGAAGAGCGGGGGGCGGAAGTGCTCAGCTCCATTAGCAGTAGTACAGAGGGTAGCAGCGCCAGCCATCCGCAATATGTGACCCTCCCCCCGATCCCTTCTTCCGTTACCTTTGCCGGAGAAGAAGTGCCCCTGCACCGGGAAGATGTGCGGGAGGCGCTGGAGAATGAGCTAATCGTTAACACCTTTCGCCACTCCCGCACCCTGTACACCATCAAGACCATTGAGCGCTGGCGCCCCCTGATCGAGCAGACGCTGCAGGAAAACGGCGTACCCCAGGATTTCATTTACCTGGCCGTAGCCGAAAGCGAATTCGACAACAATGCTGTTTCCTTTACCGGCGCCATGGGCATGTGGCAGTTTATGGAAGCTACGGCCAAGGATTACGGATTGCAGATCGACAAGGATGTGGATATGCGCCGCGACCCCAAACTGGCCACTGAAGCCGCCAGCCGCTACCTGAAATGGGCCCACGGCCTGCTCAATAACTGGACGCTGGTAGCAGCCTCCTACAACCGGGGGGTGAGCGGCATGCAGAATGCGCTGAAAGACCAGCAGGCCGATAGTTTCTGGGACCTGCACCTGAATCCCGAAACGGCCCGCTATGTGTACCGCATCATTGCCTTTAAGCTGATCCTGGAGAACCCCGAACGCTACGGCTACTTTTTGCCCGCCGAGGAGCAATACAAGCCTTATCGCTTCATTACCCAGCCGGTAGAGCAGGACATTGACAATCTGGTGGCCTTTGCCCGCCAGCACAATACCACCTATAAAGAGCTGCGCCAGCTAAACCCCTGGTTCAACAACACCAGCAACTACAAGCTGAGCGTACCCAAAAAGGGCCGCTACGAGATCCGCCTCCCCGACCGGGGCGAAGGGGGCCTGGGCCGCTAAGCGCTTGCTTCTCCCCCTTTAAGGCTTACGAAACAGCAGCGCCAGAATGCGGGGCAGGCCGGCACGATCCTCCTGATCAAAATACTCCCTGAGCACCAGCAGCTCCAGCCCGGCCTGGCGGGCAGCCTCTGTAAAGTCCGACACATGATGGGTAAAGCAGCTAAGTACCTGGGTGCCTTCTGCCGCATCGAAACGGGCTTTGGAGCCGCTGTACTGCTTAAAGGGGTGCAGTTCGCCCACGTACAGCCTGCCGCCGGGCTGCAGGGCCGCCGCAGCTTTCTGAAAAACGGGTTCCAGCGCCGGCAGGTGTTCCAGCACCAGGCTAACGCTTACCAGATCATAGCCCCCTTGCCGGGCAAAGCCCCACTCCTCTGAAATATCTGCCTGGAAGAAGTGAACGTTGGGAGCGCTGATCTTTTCCTTTGCCTTCTGCAGCATGTGCTCCGAAAATCTACTGCTGTAAGCCGCTGTGCCTGCTGCACCAGCCATTCGGTATTCTTGCCGGTGCCACAGCCCAGTTCCAGGCAGTGGCGAAAGGAACCGCCGGACAGAAGCTCCCGCAGGGCCTTTGCTTCCAGGTCCCGGGTCTTGTTCTCATTGCTGTCGTACTGGGCAGCCCACTGGTTGTAACCTTGCTGTATTGTACTCATATCCCTTTGTTAGCCCAGGCTTACGCCTGCCTGTTTTTTTCGATTCACAAGGTAAGCAAAGCCCAGGCCGCTTACAAACATCAGCAGGCTGTAAATAGCCGGCGGAATGGCCATACTGCTGCTATGTAGAAAGGTGGTGGCCACAATGATGCCCAGGGTGCCGTTTTGGATGCCCGATTCTACCGAAATGGTAATACACTGCGCTTTAGACAGCCTAAACAGGCGTCCGGAGAAGTAGCCCAGCGCCATGGTCAGCAGATTCAGAGAAGCTGTAGACAGCCCGATCAGCTGCAGGTATTCCAGCAGCTGCGCCCGCTCTTTAATCACAGCACCTGCCACAATCACAAAAAAGAAGATCACAGAGGCCAGCTTCACCGGCCGGTCCATACGGTGGGCAAACGCCCTGTTTCTGGAGCGCACCAGCATGCCTATGCCTACCGGCACCAGCGTAATACCAATGATCTGCAGAATGGTGGCCGGCACATCCAGCTGTATGTACTGCCCCCGTTCCATAAAATAGAGCAGGGAGAGGTTAACAATAAGGGGTATTGTGAAAATGGTGATCAGGCTGCTCAGGGCGGTGAGGGTGATGGAAAGAGCGGTATCTCCTTTGGCCAGGTGGCTGATCAGGTTAGAGGTAGCCCCGCCCGGGCAGGCGGCCAGCAGCATGAGGCCTACGGCCAGCTCAGTCTGCAGGCCAAACACTATGGTAAGCCCAAAGCCAATCAGGGGCAGCAGCACCAGCTGGTTCACCAGGGCGATCAGTACTGCTTTGGGATAGAGCACCACTCGCTTAAAATCCGCCAGCACCAGGGAAAGCCCCATGCCCAGCATGATAACAAAAAGCGCCGCAGGCAGGAGAACACTGGTGATGAAAGAGGATTCCATAGGGGTATTGATAAAAGCTCACATGGTATAAAACAGCACCTCCTGCTTTATGGAGCAGGTAGGGTCAGGCAGCCGCGCCTTTGGGAAGGGTCACTACCCTCTCCATCATCTCTTGCCTGGCAAGGGCTGGGGTAATTTAAAAGCTTTTAACAAGAAATAATACCCGATCAGCATAATCCCAAACCTTAGCCGGTCGGCAAAGATCCAGGTATCGGCCAGCGCCTGAATTTCGTCTGCAGATCTACCATCGCCCGCCCGGGTCATCAGGATCTCATTAATGGGGTATATATAGAACAGCGTAAACAGGATACCGGCAATCAGAGGGAGTACAGCAAAAAGCAAATACCGTCTGTGCGGCAGACTTGGCCAGCCTAGCACCAGAGCAATCAGCAGGGGCAGATTTCGGGCAGCCATCCAGGGCGGCCCAAAAAAGTTATAGATGTAGGTGTTAAAGCTGGTGTTTCCGAAAAAATCCCGCACGGATTCAGGGGGCGACTCGCTCCACATCGGTACAATCACCGACATGCTAAAGAGGGTACCGCCCAGCCAGATGCTAAATCCAATGACAGCCCACCACAGGAAGAAATTAAAAAGTGTATTTCTCATATAAATGCCTGGCTAGATCTGTACAGCTTAGAACTGGGAGCTGGCGCATCCCTCCTACTTTTAGAGCTTCATTTAGCCCTAACGTAAAGAATAGGTGCTCGAAAATCCGGCGAACAAAGCAGCTATCCTTTCCTGTATGTACTGAAAGTACACAAAGCCTGCTTTATGTACAAGAGCTGCAGGTGTACTGATCGAGTGGGCCAGACAAAACTTCAGCAGCTTGTCTTGACGATTTAGCCCGCCATCAGCTCCCGGGCGCTTTCAAAGGCTACGGCCGATGGGGTGGCGCCGCCGATCATTTTGGCAATCTCCTGCACCCGTTCCTCTTCGGTTAGTTTCTTGATGCGGCTGAAGGTCTTGGCCGTGCTGTTATCCTTGTACACAAAGTAATGGGCCTCACCTTTGGCGGCAATCTGGGGCAGGTGGCTGATGGAGATCACCTGGTGGCCCCGGGCCATTTGCTGCATCATGCGCACCATCTTCAGGGCTATTTCACCGCTGATGCCGGTATCGATCTCATCGAACACTATGGTGGGCAGGGCGGTTTTGTCGGCCAGTACGTACTTTACGCAGAACATCAGGCGGCTGAACTCACCCCCCGAGGCTACGGCCTTCAGCGGCTGGGGCTTCATGCCCTTGTTGGCGGTAAAGAGCAGGTTTACCTCATCCAGGCCGGTAGGGGCCGGGGCTATGGCTTTGTGATCGATCTGCAGGCGCGCCTCAGGCATGCCCAGCCCGCCCAGCAGCTCTTCGATCTGTTTTACCAGCTTTTCAAAGACCCCTTTTCGTTTCTTGCTCAGGGCAGTGCCGGTCTCCTCCACCTGCTGGCGGGCCTCCTGCAGCTGTTGCTGAATGGCGGCAATCTCCTCATCAAGGCCTTCGGCGCGGTTTACTTTGCCAGAGAGCTCGTTGCGCAGCTGCAGCAGCTCCTGCACGCTTTGTACCCCATGCTTCTGTTGCAGTTTGTACAGGGCGCTCAGGCGGTCCTGCAGGGTCACAATGCGCTCCTGGTCCAGCTCTACGGCTCCTTCTTCGGCCTCTACTTCGCGGGTTATGTCTTTCAGCTCAATCACCACACTCTCGAGCCGCTGGGCCAGCTGGCGATAGCTTTCGGCATACTTGCCTACGGCCCGCAGCTCGGCCAGCACGCTGTGCAGCTGGGGGTTCAGGGCCAGCTCATCGCCATACTCCAGGGCCTGCAGCACACCAGCCAGCTTTACCTTGATCTCTTCGGCATGCTCCAGCTTTTCCAGCTCCTCTTCCTGCTCCTGCTGGTCCAGGCCATCGAGCCGGGCCTCCTCCAGCTCCTGTAGCAGGTAGGCGTTGTAGTCGGCCTCCTTGCGCATGCTGGCGGCTTCGTCCTGCAGGCGGTCCAGGGCCTGCTGCAGCCTGCGCATACCCCTGTAGGCCTGCTGGTAGCGTTCCAGCTCGGCAGTGGTCTGGGCGTAGGCATCCAGAATGCTCAGCTGGTAGGCGTTGGTGCCCAGTTGCAGGGTATCGTGCTGCGAGTGTACGTCCATGAGGTACTCGCCCACGCGGCGCAGCACCTCCAGCGTAACGGGGGTATCGTTAATAAAGGCCCGGCTTTTGCCACTGGGGCTTATTTCCCGGCGAATCACGGTTTCGGCATCGTACTCCAGCTCTTCCTCGCCGAATACCTGCTTCAGGGCCGCATATTCACTGATATCGAAGGTGCCCTCTACCACGCACTTGGTTTCCTCATCGTAGAGCATGCGCGTATCGGCGCGGTTGCCCAGCAGCATGCCCACGGCGCCAAGCATAATGGACTTGCCGGCACCGGTTTCGCCGGTAATGATGTTGAGGTGCGCGGAAGGCTGCATTTCCAGCTCCCGAATGAGGGCGTAGTTTTTAATTAGCAGGTGTTTGAGCATGCTCGACTACCGGATAATCCAGAATTAATTCACGTATATCAGTAAAGGGAAAGCTGTGGCTGAGGCCGCTGTGGTCTTTTCCCAGCAGCCTGTCCCCCTCAAGGGCCAGGGTGTTAACTTCAAAAACAGCCCCGCTCATCAGTACCACCGAAGCGGCACGGCCCAGCCAGCTGGGTGCCGGCTGCGCCTGAAAAGGTCCCCTGATGCGCGTTTGTTTCTTCGCCATACGACCGCCAAAAATACTAAATTTTTAGCATCCGTAAGCTATACATCTCAGGCGGGGAGCACTCTTTTTACTAAAATTTTTAGTGCATTATGGGATTACTTTGGTCTTGAAACCCGGTGGGCTAGTTCAGCGGTGAGGGCAGGATTTTGCCTGGAAAAAAAAGGAGGGATGGATAAGGGGTAGCGGATAGGGTTTATCAAGCAGACCTCCCCCTGCGCCCCCTCCAAAGGGGGAGGATAGGTTGGGCAACCGGCCACAGGATAATGTTTACCGGAGTCCGAACCGGGTAACGCAGTTCAGCGCCGAATCCTTTACCGCAAAATCTGGCTATATTTATCTGTATTGGAGGGGTCCAGGGCGGTGAGGGTGGCGTAGGCCTGCTGCTTTACCTGCGGAGCCCCCTGCTTGAACATATTGGTGAGCTCGGTGGCCTTGGAATCAAAAAAGGCAATGAGCAGGATGGCCGAGGGGTTGTAGTCCCGCACCGGCTTTAGGCCGGCCAGGCCTTCGGAGATCAGCTTGCGGCTGCCATCGGCATTGTCGGTAAATACATCGAGCGCCAGGCGGTGGTAGCTGTACATAAACTCCCGCAGCGGCTGCAGGCGGGTATTCATCAGGTTGTCGATGAGGGCGCCCCTGCTGCGGGCGGCACTCCCCCCCTGCGTGGGGTCCCAGCGGCAATGCCTCCCTGCTGCTGGGCAATCTGGGCAATGGTGCGGGCCTGCTCAAAATAGAAGGTACCCCCCATGCGCTCAAAGGTATCGCTGTCCATGCCAATGATCACATAGGCATAAAAGGCCAGCATGGAGGTGATGTTGTTATTAAAGCTATTGATGTTGAAGTCCAGCGGCTGCGACTCTACGTAGTTGAAGTTAAAATCGCGGTCAACAAACGTAAAAGTAGAAGTGGTATAGCTTGTATTGAACACCGGACGCACCGCCCGCACCACCAGCGTACCGGTGTACACCCCCACCGAGGGCATGGTGTTGATGGTAAGCTGCAGGCTGGCCCGGATCTTTTCGTTAAAATCGTAGGTATGCTCCGTCCACTTGGTATTGTTCAGGAAGTTGGTAAAGGTGCGCTCCATTTCCCGGAACACCCGCTTGTCGGCCACATCAATCTGGGCATCGTTTACCTGCACGGTTACATTCAGCTCCTGCGCCTGCAGGGGCAGCAGGGCCAGCAGCAACAGGAGGGAGAATACCAGGGTTCTAGCTTGCATGTAGTTTTTGGATTATGTGCTCCAGTATATCGGCTGCCACGGCTTCTTTGGATTTCAGGGGGTAGGCCTGCTCGTCACCGCTACGGTCCAGAATGGTTACCTTATTGGTAGCATGCCCAAAGCCGGCGCCGGCATCCTGCAGGCTGTTGAGCACCATCAGGTCCAGGCCCTTTTTCTCCAGCTTCTGGCGGGCATGGGCCAGCTCATTGTCGGTTTCCAGGGCAAAACCTACCAGCAACTGGCCCTGCTTTTCCCGGCCCAGGGTGGCGGCAATGTCCACCGTTTTTTCCAGCTCCAGCTGCAGGCGGTCTTCTTTCTTCTTGATCTTCTGCGCCTCTTGCTTCACAGGACGGTAATCGGCCACGGCGGCTGCAAAGATAACGCAATCCTGCCCCCTATAGTGTGCCCGGCAGGCCTGGTACATCTCTTCGGCCGAGCGCACATCAATGCGCCGGATGCCGGGATGCGTAACCTGTTGCTGCGAGGGGCCACTCACCAGCACCACCTCGGCGCCCTGGGCAGCGGCAGCTTCGGCCAGGGCAAAGCCCATGCGGCCGGTGCTGTGGTTGCCAATAAAGCGTACGGGGTCCAGGCCCTCATAGGTAGGGCCTGCGGTGATAAGCACTTTTTTACCCCTAAGGCGGGCACTCTGCCCCATCTGTTGCTGCAGGTAGGCCACAATGGTTTCGGGCTCGGCCAGGCGCCCCTGCCCATAGAGGCCGCTGGCCAGCTCGCCGGTCTCCGGGGCGATCAGGTGGTGGCCCCAGCCCTGCAGGCGCTCCAGGTTGGCCCGGGTGGAGGGGTGCTGGTACATGTCCAGGTCCATGGCCGGGGCCAGGTACACCGGGCAGCGTGCCGAGAGGTAGACGGCCGTCAGCAGGTTATCGCACAGGCCGCCGGCAAATTTGGCCAGGGTGTTGGCCGTAGCGGGGGCTACCAAAAGGGCATCGGCCCACAGGCCCAGGGCCACATGGTTGTGCCACTCGCCGCTTTGGGTATCGGCATACTGGTGTAGTACGGGCCGGTTGGAGAGCGTAGCCAGCGTAAGAGGGCCTATAAAAGGCAAAGCAGAGGGCGTCATGATAATCTGCACCTCTGCTCCTTCTTTTACCAGCAGCCGCGTTAGCGGGGCTGCTTTATACGCTGCAATACTGCCACATACTCCCAGCAATATCTTTTTGCCGTGTAGCATGTGCTGTTGGAATTATAGCTGGTTGGTAGAGGTTTCCTCGTCCTCAATCTTGCGGAACACCAGCTCATCGTTCATAAACTCTTCGGTGGCTACCAGGCTGGGCTTGGGCATGCGCTCGTAGTACTTGGAGATCTCGATCTGCTCCCGGTTCTCAAACACTTCTTCCAGGTTATCAACCGTAGAGGCAAACTCGGCCAGCTTGGAGCTAAGCTCGTCTTTCATCTGGGAAGAGAGCTGGCGGGCACGCTTGGAGATAACCGCTACCGAGGCATATACATTGCCGGTAGGAGCTGCCAGTTTATCAAGATCGCGGGTTACCAGTGAGGCTTTTGTAGTGGCCATATGCTTATTGATTATTGTTTTCTGTAGATGTAGTTGCGGGTGAAGGCGTTGTATTTTTCATACGGGCCAGCTCGGCCTGGCTGTTCACATAAAGGCGCTCGGCCTCCCGGCCCCAGGCACTTTCGGGATAGCGGTCAATGAAGCTCAGGTAAATGTCCATCACATCATTGTAGCGCTCCTGCTGCAGCCGGGGCAGGCTGTTTTTGGCCAGTTCATAGGCGGCCTGTATGCGCAGAAACGCCACCTCTTCGTTGTATTCCGAGTCCGGAAAATCTTCGGAGAAGTTCTCCAGCACAATCAGTGCAGCCTTGTAACGGCTTACATTATAATAAAGTTTTGCATTGTCGTAGGCCTTTTTGGCCAGCTTATGCTGCAGCTCATCCAGTACCAGGGTAGCCCGCTCCTTGTATTCGCTGCGCGGATACAGGTTGATGAAGTTCTGCATGGCGTTGATGGCATCCAGGGTACTGGTCTGGTCCAGCTTATAGTTGGGCGACTGCAGGTAGAGCGAATAGCCGTGCATGAACAGGGCTTCTTCGGCCTGCGGACTGCGCCCGTACACATCATAAAATTGCTTGAAGTAGTAGCCGCTCTCAATATAGAGCCGCTGGTGATAATGGGGTAGGCATACATGAACTGGCCTTTTTCTCCTTCGGGCAGGCCGGTGAGCAGCGGCAGCACATCGCCCAGCAAAACAGCCGCCTTGGCATAGCTGCCCGCCTCATAATAGGCCAGAGCGGCATTGTACTTTGCCATGGGGTCCGTGCTCTTTTGGATCTTGCTAAAGTCTCCGCAGGAGGCCAGCACAAGAAGCAGGAAGAACCCGCTTAGAAAACGATGTAGGGGCATAAGGTGCATAAGCCTGCAAATATAGCGGTTTCTGGATGAATGACAATGCATTGGTTACTGATCTTCGGGGGTTGGTTTACCAGAGCTTGGTTTGGGGGTCGTTTTGCGGTCTGTGGGCCGCAGCGGCTTGGTCCGCTCCGGCTGGCCCTGCCGGGGTGCCACAGCAGGTTTGGTTTGCGTACCATCAGAAGGCACACTCCTCTCGGGGGCTCCTTTCACCGGCGCCGGGCTGCTGGCGGCCGAGGATTCCCGGGAGAGCACATCGGCCAGGCTGGGCCTGCGCTCCTCCTGCCATACAAACCCGCTCAGGCGGGTATCGGGTTCCTTCAGCTCATGGGGAGGCACAAAGGTGGCATCGGGCTGCTGGTAAAAGCGGATCTGGCGCACCTGGCGGTTGGCAAAATTTATGAGCATGTTGGCGCAGGTAATGCGGTTCATGCCCATTTGCACCATTACACTGTCGGTTTCTTCCAGCACAAAGTAAATGCTTTCGGCATTGCCGTTTACAGCCACCTGGCTAAGCTCATCATCCCGGAAAAAGGCGGTAATGAGGCGGCCCTTCACCTGGTTATAGTCGCCCAGCGTATCGCGGGAGATCACAAACCCATTCTGGAGCAGCCGCATACGGTCTACCGTATTGTTGCGGATCTGCAGGTTAATGGTATCGCCTGTGAGCTGGTTTTGCTGGTTCCAGAGCACCGGCTGGCGGTAGAAGAAGAGCAGGGAATCGGCCAGACGGTAGGCCATGGAATCGGCCACCCCCTGCAGATCCTGCTTAAAGATCTTGACCCCACCCCAGGCCAGCAGGCGCTTTTTGGCCTCCAGCTCATGCTCAATGGCCATCATGGTATCGGCCGACATAAAGAGGGTATCCTGCTGCACGGGGCGCTTCATGAGGGGGCGGCCCCAGATGCGGGTAATGCCCGTTTTCTTATCGTAATAGGCCTCCGTCCCCAGAATGATCACCTGCTGGTCTTTGGCCGTCATGGTCACATTGCCCTTTGCCGTAAAGAGTTCCCGCTGGCGGTCGTAGCCCAGGCGGGTGCCGGTGATGATGTAGTCTTCATTTTCGATAAAGCCCTGCAGCACGGCGCCCCGCTCGGATTGGGTGTTGTACACCAGCCCGTCGTTGCCCTCGGTTACGGTGCCATCGGCCCGCACCACCCGGGTAAAGCCCACAAAGGTGGCCTGGCCGGTAAGGGTATTATAATGAAGGGTATCGGAATAAATGGTGGCATCCGGCGAGCGCAGCACTACCTTACTATAAAAGGAGGCTGAATTGGCCGGCCGGTTAAACACCCCCCTGCGGCTGGTAAGGGTATTCTCATTATTGACCATGCGGCCGCCGCTGTGGTAGGACGAGATGCCGGTAAACTTATTGAACTCCAGGTTATCGGTATAGAGCACGGTGGCGCCATCGCGGTACACCACATCGCGGGTCATAAAGGCGGTGCCGGTATTGCCCTCGTACACCAGGCTTTTGGAGGTGATGGTGATGGAATCGCCCTCCTCTACCCGGATGCGGCCATAGGCTTCGGCCTGGTTTTCGGCCCGGCGTACCTGGGCAGAGTCGGCATAGATGGTGGTACCCGGCTGGCGGATCACCACATTGCCTACCAGCACGTTAACCTGTCCGCCTTCTACCCGGCGGCCTATTACCTTATCGGCCGTAAAGCGCAGCCGTTGCTGGGCTTGGGCTTCGGAGGCCAGGAGCAGGAGCAGGAGGGGTAGCAAAAGCCAGCAGGCATGCTTAAGTTGTTGCATTCTGAATATTCTTCGCAAAGCGTTACGCGGCCTCGGGATAGCGGCGGCAAAAGGACACCCTCTGCTGCCAGCTGCTTGCCGTGCAGTGTGGCTGTTTCAAGACCGCCCGGAGCACCGTCTGAAACGCCGTCCGGAGCCCTTTTTAGGTGCAGCACCGCAATTTTAAGGCCAAAAGGCACCGACTTGTAGCAGCGGTTTTTACCTTTGTCTGCAAAGGTAACGTAAAAAGGGTGCTTCTCCTTATGCAGGAAAAATTTTTGGCGTTCATTCGGGAGAAAGAGCTGCTGCAGCCAGGACAGCCCGTACTGCTGGCCGTAAGCGGCGGGCTGGACTCTGTGGCCATGGCCCACCTCTTTCAGCAGTGCCCCTACCCCTTTGCGCTGGCCCATGCCAATTTTGGCCTGCGGGCCGAAGAATCAGAGGGGGATGCCCACTTTGTGGAGGCGCTGGCCCGGCAGCTGGGCGTTGCGTTCCATACCACCCGCCTGCCGGCTGCCTCGGAAGCGGAGGTAAAGGGGGTATCCATCCAGATGGCGGCCCGGGACCTGCGCTACCAGTGGTTTGGGGAGCTTTGCCGGCAAGAGGGGTATTTGGCCCTGGCCACCGCCCATCACCTGAGCGATCAGGCCGAGGGACTACTTCTGAACCTGAGCCGCGGCACCGGCCTGGCCGGCCTGCACGGTATAGCACCCAAGCGCCCGCTGCTCTCCACAGAAAACAGCCCCCTGCTGATCCGTCCGCTGTTGTTTACCCGGCGGGACGAGCTGGAAGCCTGGGCCACTGCACAAGGTATCCGCTGGCGGGAAGACAGCAGCAACGCCTCCCCAAAATACCGCCGCAACCTGATCCGCCAGCAGGTGATCCCCCCTTTAAAAAGTCTCAACCCCCAGCTGGAGGAGGGCCTGCAGGAGTTGGCCAGCCAGGTGCGCGCCGCCGAGGGCGTGCTCAAGGGGGTAGTGGACGCCCTGCACCGGCAGGTAGTCGCAGAAAAAGCGGGACATACTACCCTCTCACTTCCCCCCCTGCTGGCACAGCCCGAGCCACAGTACCTGCTGGGGGAACTGTTGCAGCCCTGGGGCTTTGGCTGGGCCGAGGCCGGGGCCATTCTGCACAGCCTGCAGCGCAGCGCCGGCAGCCCGGTAGGAAAAGAATTCAGCTCGGCTACCCACCGCCTGGTGGTGGACCGGGAGCAGCTGGTCATTACTCCTTTAGGGGCTGCTGCGCTACCCCCTACCCCCCTGGCTCTCGAGCAACCCGAGCTGCAGCTGGGCCCCTGGCACTTCAGGACCCGGCGCCTGCCGGCAAAGGGGTACCGCCTGCTGGCCGATCCGCTGCTGGCCGCCCTGGACCTGGGGCGGCTGCAGTTTCCGCTCTTGCTGCGGCCGGTGCAGCCCGGTGATCGCTTTCAGCCCCTGGGCATGCGGGGCAAAAAAAAGCTAAGTGATTTTATGATTGACCAAAAAATCCCGCTAAACTTGAAAGACGAACTGCTGGTGCTGCAATCGGGCACTGATATTGTTTGGGTGGTTGGCCACCGCATTGACGAGCGCTACAAAGTAAGCGGGCATACAGCGGAAATTTTCGAAATCAGGGGTACACATACATGATCAATCCCTTCAGGAAGTCGTACAGCGATCAGGAGAGCGCGCTTTTTTCGTTCTTAAACGGCGTAAAGCTGTTTGAGCGGCTCACCTATGACGAGCTGGCCCTGTTTACCCCCTATATGTTTCTGCGCACCTATACGCAGGACGAGGCCGTTTTTTTCCGCAACGATCCAAGCCAGGCCCTCTATGTGATCCGCAGCGGGGCGATTTCACTTAACATTGACCTGGGCGACAAATTTGAGGTGCTTACCCTGCTGGAACGTGGCCATGCCTTTGGCGATAATGCCCTGCTGGAAAATACGCGCCGCATTTATACCTCCCTGGTGGTGAGCGAGCGGGCCGAGATTTATGTGATTCCCCAGATCAACATCCTGGACATCTTTGAGAACCACCCCAACATCAAGGCCGAGATGCTCAACTCCCTGGCAGAGCTCTACAACGGCTATACGGTAAACCTCTTTAATGCCTACCGCTCTACTTTTGGCTTCTTTGATCTGGGCCAGGCCTACCTGCATCCTACCAAATAAGGCCTGGAGCCGATCACTCCCGCACTCAGTTGCGCATTCTATTGGCGCTCCCCGATTTTTGCTGTATCTTCGGGGCAAATGACCTTTTAATACGATTTTAGGCCCTAAAATTTTTTAGAAAACATGAAAGTAACCGTAGTAGGTGCCGGTAACGTAGGCGCAACCTGCGCCGATGTACTGGCGTACCGGGAAATTGTGAATGAAGTAGTGCTGGTGGATATTAAGGAAGGCTTTAGCGAAGGCAAGGCTCTGGATATCTGGCAGAAAGCTCCCATCGATCTGTACGACACCCGTACCACAGGCTCCACCAACGACTATAGCAAAACGGCCGGTTCTGATGTAGTGGTGATCACCTCCGGCCTGCCCCGCAAACCGGGCATGACCCGCGATGACCTCATCGAAACCAATGCCGGTATTGTGCGCTCGGTTACCGAGCAGGTGGTGCAGCACTCGCCCGAGGCCATCATCATTGTGGTATCCAACCCGCTGGATGTAATGACTTACCAGGCGCACATCACCTCCCGCATGCCCCGCACCAAGGTAATGGGCATGGCTGGCATTCTGGATACGGCCCGCTACCGTGCCTTCCTGGCCGAAGAGCTGAACGTATCGCCCAAAGACATTCAGGCCATGCTGCTGGGCGGCCACGGCGATACCATGGTGCCCCTGCCCCGCTACACCACCGTATCGGGCATCCCCGTTACCGAACTTATCGCCAAAGACCGCCTGGAGGCCATCATCGAGCGCACCAAGTTTGGCGGCGGCGAGCTGGTGAAACTCATGGGCACCTCGGCCTGGTATGCACCCGGCTCAGCAGCGGCCCAGATGGTAGAGTCCATCGTAAAGGACCAACGCCACATCTATCCGGTTTGTATAAAGCTGGAAGGCGAGTACGGCATCGATGGCACCTACCTGGGTGTACCGGTTGTGCTGGGCAAGAACGGCGTAGAGAAAGTAATTGAGCTGCAACTGAACGAGCAGGAAATGGAGCTGATGCAGACCAGCAACCGCCACGTACGCGAAGTAATGGATGTACTGGACCGCATGAACAACAAGTAAGCAGGCGATCTCACATCGTATTTTGTTTTTGAAAGCCACGATCCTGACAAGGGGACGTGGCTTTTTTCATCCCTTCCCCTTTTCTACTTCTACCAGCGTTCCCCTGCTTTCGGCCAGCTGGCGACCCCAGCCGGCTATGGCAGTGAGCACCGGCACCAGGGTTTTACCAAAGTCGGTCAGTGAATATTCTACCCGAAGGGGTACTTCGGCAAACACTTCGCGCCTGACCAGCCCATCGTCTTCCAGAGCTTTCAGCTGCAGGCTCAGCATTTTTTCGGTGATGTCGGGTATCTGCTTTTTGAGCTCCCCAAAGCGGTAGGTGCGGTTGCGCAGGTACCAGAGCACTACGGTTTTCCACTTTCCGCCTATATAACTCATGGTCACATCCAGGGCGCAATGGTGCTTTACCCCATCGATTATAAATACGTATTCCTTGTCCTGTATCAGCATGTGAAAAATAATTGGCTACTGTCAACATTGACAGTTATTGCAAGGATAGCAAACTATACTTAGGTTTGCAACTATATATTTTATAGTAACTGAAAAACAGCTGATTATGAACATTACCATCTTAGGCACCGGCATGGTTGGCCAAACCATTGCTGCCAAACTGCAGGAGCTGGGCCACCAGATCACCCTGGGCACCCGCTCCGTAAATGATACCCTGCAGCGTACGGCTGCCAACCCCATGACGGGTACGTCTTTTGCCGACTGGCATGCCACACATTCCGGCATCCGGATCGCCCCGTATCAGGAGGCCGCTACCGATGCCGATCTTATCATCAATGCCACCAGTGGCGCCGGCTCGCTGGAGGCCCTGCGAGGCGTAGGTAGCAAGGCGCTGGCTGGAAAGGTACTGCTGGATGTAGCCAATCCCCTGGATTTTTCAAAAGGCATGCCGCCTACCCTGTTTGTCTGCAATACCGATTCGCTGGGCGAGCAGATCCAGCGGGAGTTTCCGGAAGCCCGGGTGGTTAAAGGCCTCAATACCATGAATGCTTATTTAATGATGAATCCCCAGCTTGTGCCCGGAGATCATACCGTACTCCTGAGCGGCAATGATGCCGATGCAAAAAAAGAGATCGTTCGCCTGCTGAATAGCCTGGGCTGGAAGGAAAAAAACATTATTGATCTGGGCGATATCAGCACCGCCCGGGGTACCGAAATGCTCCTACCCGTCTGGATCAGGCTGTGGGGGGCGCTGGGCAGCCCGGAATTCAACTTCCACATTGCGCGCAAAGTGCCTGTTGAGGCGGCAGTCTAACCCTACTAGATGAGGGCGGTGAAAACCTGACAGGTCTTCCAGATCTGTCAGGTTTTAGGATTTAAGAACACAGCCCCCCTTCAAAACTTCAGCCCCAGCCGCAGATCCAGAAAATCGGCCACATGCCGGTGGGCCTTCAGGTTGATGCCGCCAAACAGGCGCTTTTGGCTATGATACTCCAGCCCCCAGCGCTGGTACACGGCCTCGCGCGCCTTATGCGGAGCATACACATACACCCCCAGCTGCTGGCCCAGCCGGATGCGGCCTATGCGCAGCTCATGGCCCAGCAGCAGGGCGCCCCGCTGAAAATCCGTATCCACTCCCTGCTGCTCCAGCTGGTGGCGTATGGTGTAATCGGCTATCCATTCCAGGCCAAACGTAAGGGCACTGAGCCGGCCCAGGCGCTGGCTGGCATAGGCGGCAAGGCCAAGCACGGGCAGCTGCCGACCGGGATCATCCTCCCGGTCCTTATACCCCCCGATCAGGGCCAGCAAATACTCCCGCTTTTTGCCCTGTGCCTGAGCCGTAGCCGGCTGACGCTCCGGAAAAGAGGCCGGCCGCAGTGCCCACTGCAGGCCCAGGGTAACCGTGGGGTAGTTGATCCCCTTGTTGGGCTGACGCCGGCCGCCATTGGAGATGTGGTTGTAGGTACCCCCTGCCCGCAGCTGCAGGCGCTCCCCCAGGCGGTAATTGCCCATCAGGTTGGCCACCAGCGGAAAACTGAAACGGGTGCTGTAAAAAAGGTTATCAGGGTTTTGGGCTTCATCATAGGGGGTATCCATATAGGCCAGCCCCCCACCCAGCCGAAACGACAAGCTAAACCGGCGGTGCGCCGACAGAAAAGGCTCGGCATACAGCACCAGCGCATAGGCATTGCCCAGCACCCGGGGGTAGTTGAAGTTCACATAGCTGAATGTAGCTCCCAGGCGGGGATAGCCTTGCAGATAGTTCCAGGCTTTTTGGCTGGTGAAATGCAGGCTCAGGTCCAGCTCCAGCGCCCGGGGATTGGAATGGGCCACATCCCGGATGGTGCTGGAATGGGGAATGATAAATCCGTAATGTGTAGTCAGGCCCAGCTGCAGAGCGGCCGGCTCAGCGATGTTGGACTGCTGCTGCTGCTGCTGCTGTGCGTACAAGCTTAAAGGGGCCAGCAGGTAGTACAGCAGCCTTAACAGTAGCCTGGGTAAAAATAGAGCTGGAGAGTTTCGGATGGTCATGCCGGCGTTACTGTGAATAGAAGAATTCAGTCCCTGATGCCCTAACTCCTGCGGCAGCCCCCGGGTTCTGAGAAAGAAAGCTGCGGCCTGGCCAGTATAGCAGCCCTGGCCGGCAGCGGGTAGCGCAGCTTTTGTATCGGAGCTGCCTCCCAGGGGCTCTGGGGCCGCTTCAGATGCCAGAAAAATCCCAACAACAAACGGTTTCTGAGCAGTTCTTTAGAATAATCACTTGTAATTAGCCAAAATACTTTAGTATCTTAACGCTAACAGGCGTATTCATTAACCCCATCTGCCTTGAAACTAGCCATTCCCAAAGAGAGCAAGGTACCCGAACGCCGGGTAGCGCTCACCCCCGATGTGGTAAAATCCCTTACCAAAGCAGGCTTTCAGTGTGGCCTTGAGAGCGGAGCCGGAGAGGCTACCGGCTTTTATGATGCTGCCTATGAAGGGGCCGGCGCTGTTATCTTCCCCGACAAGCGCAGCCTGTTGGCCGAGGCCGATGTGCTGCTAAAGGTGAATGCCCCCACCCCTGAAGAACTGCAGCTGCTGCCCGAAGGCGCCACTACCATCTCCTTTCTCTATGCCTACACCGTTCCCGAGCTGGTAAACCTGAGCCTGCAAAAGCGCCTCTCTACCTTTGCCATGGATGCGGTGCCCCGCATCTCCCGTGCGCAGAAAATGGATGCGCTCAGCTCGCAGGCCAACCTGGGGGGCTACAAAGCGGTGATCATGGGCGCTAATGCCCTGGGCAAGATCTTTCCGCTGATGATGACGGCCGCCGGCACCATTACCCCCGCCCGGGTGCTGATCTTTGGCGCCGGGGTGGCCGGCCTGCAGGCCATTGCCACTGCCAAGCGCCTGGGGGCAGTTGTGGAGGTAACCGACGTACGTCCCGAAACCAAGGAACAGGTAGAATCGCTGGGCGGCCGCTTTCTGGAAGTACAGGCCGACGGGGTAAAGACCGAAGGGGGCTATGCCAAAGAAGTATCGGCCGAGTACCTCCAAAAACAAAAGGAACTGATCTCCAAACACATTGCCGATGCCGACCTGGTGATTACCACCGCCCTGGTGATCGGCAAAAAAGCACCCCTTTTGGTAACCGAAGAAATGGTGCAGCGCATGAAGCCCGGCTCGGTGATTGTAGATATGGCCGTGGAGAGCGGCGGCAACTGCGCCCTGAGCGAATTCAACCAGACGGTGGTAAAGCATGGGGTCACCATTATTGGCGAGGCCAACCTGCCGGCCCTGGTGGCGGTAAATGCCTCGGAGCTCTACGCCAAAAACATCAGCACCCTGCTGCTTCACCTGGCCACCAAGGAAGGATTTAAATGGGAGCTGGAAGAAGAGATCACCCGCGGAAGCCTCATTACCCATCAGGGCGAACTGGTGCACCAATTTACCAAAGACATTTTAAGCAAGACCGTATGAGTACCGATACCCTTTTAGTGCTGCTCTATGTGGCGGTGCTGGCCTCTTTTGTAGGCTTTGAGCTTATTTCCAAGGTGCCTCCTACCCTGCACACCCCCCTGATGTCGGGCTCCAATGCCATTTCGGGCATTACCATCGTAGGCGCCCTGGTAGCGGCCGGCCCTGAAGTGGGCTCGGTCAGCAAATGGCTGGGCGTAGCGGCCCTGCTGCTGGCCACCATCAATGTAGTGGGCGGCTATGTGGTAACCGACCGGATGTTGCAGATGTTCAAAAAGAAAAAATAAGCCCTATGGAGCGAGATTTACTCATTAAAGTCGCCTATCTGGTGGCATCGGTGCTCTTTATCCTGGGCATTAAGGGCCTGGGCCGCACCACCACTGCCCGCAGGGGCAATACACTTTCGGCCATTGCCATGCTCATAGCCATAGTGGCTACCCTGCTGAGCCGGGATATCCTGAACTTTACCGAAATTTTTATCACCGTGCTGCTGGGCTCGGCCATAGGAGTATTTACTGCCCGCAAAGTGGAGATGACCTCCATGCCCGAGATGGTGGCCGTGCTGAATGGCTTTGGTGGCGGCGCCTCGGTGCTGGTGGCCAGCTCGGAATACTGGAAACTGGCCCAAACCGAAGGGGTGAGCATGGAAGTCGTGATGGGCATTACCCTGGTACTGAGCGTTATTATTGGCTGTGTCACCTTTACCGGCTCCTTTGTAGCCTTTGGCAAACTAAAGGGGCTGATCAGCGGCCGGGCCATTGTGTTTAGCGGGCAACATCTCCTGAATGCAGTGATCTTCCTGGCCATTCTGGTACTGGGTGCTCTGGTGATCATCAACCCCAATGCCGAGGTCTGGATGCTGGGCATGCTGCTGCTGGCCCTGCTGCTGGGCATCCTTACGGTAATCCCCATCGGGGGCGCCGATATGCCGGTGGTGATCTCCCTGCTGAACTCCTACTCGGGCATTGCCGCCGCCGCTACAGGCTTTGTGCTGAATAATCAGGTGCTGATCATTGCCGGGGCGCTGGTGGGCGCCTCAGGCCTTATCCTTACCCAGATCATGTGCCGGGCCATGAACCGCTCGCTGATCAATGTACTGCTGGGCGGCTTTGGCCAGACCAGCAGTGGCGGTGCAGCCGCTGGGGGTGATGAAATTGTGGTGAAAGAAGTTGGCGTGGAAGAAAGCGCCATGCTGTTTGAATCGGCCTCTTCGGTGATCATTGTACCGGGTTATGGCATGGCCGTGGCCCAGGCCCAGCACGTGGTGCGGGAGCTCACCGACTTGCTGGAAAAACGGGGCACCTCAAATTTGCCATTCACCCGGTAGCGGGCCGCATGCCCGGGCACATGAATGTGCT
>NZ_AODQ01000032.1 GCF_000348925.1 Cesiribacter andamanensis AMV16
TAGGCTAGGGTAAAGTTCAATACTTCTCCCCCCTGCGCGGCCGATCCCTCCAGCCAGCTGGCCAATATAGTCTGATAGGCCCAGTATTTGTCCTCTTCTGTAAAAGTAGAATCCAGGGGCATGCATTTCTGTGCCGGATCAAGAGGGAGTTTTCGGGCGATGTTTTTCAGATCTGCCTGCTGCACGTCCTTTTTAAAGGAAAGCCAGTAATTGACCAGCAGCAGGCTATCCTCTGTTCGGGAGTAGCTGACAGAGGGCAGGGTTACTGCTTTTGCCTTCCAGGCCTCTTCAGCCCCGCCTTCGGCTCGCCTGCTCTGATTGGCACAGCCTGCACCGAGCAGCATCAGCAGCCCTGTCATCAGGAAAATGGGGGTTTTCATGCTGCAAAATAGACAATCCAGCTGCGGTTCCACACAGCTTGTCATTAATGTTTCCTTAAAAAGAGGCTGGGCCAACTATTAATTCAACCATAGCTGTAAAAACGCATACCCCCTGCTCCCCTGTACACCAGCACCCTACACCCTTCTACCATCCCCGACTGCCCTACCACAAAAAAATCCGCTGCCAGAACCGGCAGCGGATACTTGAATGTGTATAGATAACTAACTTATTATTGCCTTCCGGTAGTCTGTTGATATACCTTCACCGCCTCGGGCATCCACTGGTTCAGCTGCTTGATGCGGGTGTCCGGATGGGGGTGTGTGCTTAGAAATACCGGCGGAGAAGCCCCACCGCTCTTGGCCTGCATGCGCTCCCAGAACTTGGGGGCCTCCCGCGGGTCGTAGCCGGCGCGGGCCATAAAGATCAGGCCCAGGCGATCGGCTTCCGATTCCATGTCCCGGGCATAGGGCAGCATAACCCCCACCTGAGCGCCGGCGCCAAAGGCGGCCATGGCCAGTTGCTGTACGGCCTGGGGCCGCTGCGAAAGGGCCGAAGCCAGCGTTTGTCCGGCAAACTGGGCAGCCAGTCCCTGCGACATGCGCTCACTGCCATGCTTGGCAATGGCATGGGCCACCTCATGCCCCATGACTACGGCAACCCCGGTTTCATTTTGGGTAATAGGCATGATGCCTTCATAAAAGGCTACCTTGCCGCCAGGCATGGCCCAGGCATTCACCTGGTCTTCGGCTATTACATTGAACTCCCACTGGAAGCCCTGCACATTATCCTGCTGGCCAATCTCCTGCATGTACTGCTCTACCGCTTTAGAGATGCGGCCACCCACTGTACGTACCTGGCTGATGTACTTCTGGTTGGTAGACAGCTTGCTTTCGGACATTACCTGCCGGTACTGGTCAAAGCTCATGGGCAGGATCTGGCTATCGGGCACCAGGGCCAGCTGCCGCCGCCCGGTAAGGGGCACAGTAGAACAACTGCTCACCACCGCCAGCCCCAGGGCCATAATCAGAGAAAAAAAGGGAATCTTCATGATCTGTTTATCTTGTTTTGCTTTAAAATTAAACGGCTATTGCGTAAAATGTTTACAGAAGGGGCAGGCGTACCTTATCCCCTTTTTTTAGATATTTGCACCTACTCTATACGTGATTATCAAAAAACCTGCCAAATGAAGATTTTTGGAATTGGCCGCAATTATGCCGAGCACATAAAAGAACTGGGCAACGAGCGTCCCGAGGAGCCGGTGATCTTTCTAAAACCCGATACGGCCCTGCTCAAAGATAATCAACCTTTTTATTATCCCGATTTTTCATCCGATGTGCATTTCGAAGTAGAAATTGTATTGCGCATCAGCCGGGAAGGCAAGCACCTGGAAGAAAAGTTTGCCCATAAGTATTACGATGCCATCGGCATTGGAATCGATTTTACCGCCCGGGACCTGCAGCAAAAAGCCAAGCAAAAAGGCCTGCCCTGGGCCCTGGCCAAGGGCTTTAACGGTTCTGCCCCCGTATCGGGCTTTTTGCCAAAGGAGGGGTTTGATCTGCAAAACCTGCACTTTGGCCTGCAGGTGAACGGCGAGCTGCGCCAGCAGGGCACCACCAGCCACATGATCTTTAGTTTTGATTACCTGGTAGCATACTTAAGCCGGTATTTTACGTTAAAAAAAGGAGATCTGATCTTCACCGGAACTCCCGAAGGCGTAGGGCCGGTTAAACAAGGTGATCGCCTTACGGCATTTATAGAAAAACAAACCCTCTTAGACTTTGAAGTTAAATAGCGTAGCGCTACTGCTGCTGGTGGCCATCTGCCTACCCCTGCTCCTGTCGGCACAGGGGCCCAAATCCAAAGAAACCACCCCCAAAGGCTATTACATCTTTCCGGTGCAACCCGGGCTGCCCAATGCCCTCTCGGGCACCATGGGTGAGCTGCGCACCGGCCACTTCCATGGCGGCCTTGATATCCGCACCGGTGGGGTTACCGGCTACCCCATTCATGCCACGGCCGATGGCTACGTAAGCCGTGTAAAAGTTAGCACCAGCGGCTACGGCAACGTGATTTACCTGGCCCACCCCAACGGCACTACCTCCGTTTATGCCCACCTTGAGAACTTTGAGCCCCGGCTGGCCGCCTGGGTGCGGGCACAGCAATACCGCGACAAAACTTTTGAAATTGAGCTTTTTCCCGAGCAAAACCAGTTCTCCTACAAGCAGCGGGATGTGATTGGCAATGGTGGCAACAGCGGCTCCTCCGGCGGGCCGCACCTGCACTTTGAGATCCGCGATGCCAACCAGCATGCCCTTAACCCCCTGGAGTTTGGCTTTGAAGAGATCCGGGACAACATCCCCCCCTACCTGCACAAACTAGCCCTGGAATCCAAGGGAGCCGGCAGCCGCATTGGCCATGAGTTTGGCCGCTTTGAATACAAGCCCGTGCTGCAGGGAGGCCATTACAAACTAAGCGGTGCCCCCATACCCGCCTGGGGCAACATTGGCGTAGAGATCTCGGCCATTGACAAGCTAAACGGCTCCGACTTCAACAATGGCTTTCCCCTGGTAGAAATGCTGGTAAATGGCCAGTTGGTATGGGGCCACAATGTCAATAAATTTTCCTTTGACATCACCCGTCACATTGAAGTGCATACCCATTACGGCGTGCGCAAGCGTACCGGCAACAAGTTTATGCGCCTTTACAAGGTAGATGGCAACGAGCTGAGCTTTTACCGCGCCGGCCCAACCCAGGGCATGATTGTGGTAGATACTCCCGATTCTATCTATAATGTGCTGCTGAAGCTTACCGACAGCCACGGCAATGTGCGGGAAATGGCCTTTCAGCTAAAGGGCGAACAGCCCCGCAGCGAACTTGCCCAGCTGGCCAATGCGCCAGGCACAGGCTATGAACTCTATGAAAATCTGCTGCAGTTCTCGGGTCCCTATCAAAAAGGCAGCCCAGCCCCGGCAGTGGTCTGGGCCAACCGCCGCCAGTTTGAGCTGGAGCCCGCCTATACCGGCGGCAACCGGGCGGTGTACCTCTGGGACATGCGCCTGGGCCTGCCCGATTCGGCCATTACCGGCGGCAGCCGGCGCAGCTTTACGTTTAAGGCCACTGTTCCCAGCCAGATGGCGTTTAACCTCTACCTGCCCGAGATGGACCTCACCTTTCCTAAGAATTCTCTTTTTGATACCCTATATTTGGAGACCGATTACCGGCAGGCCGCAAACAGCGAAATATTTACCATCAGCGAAGATGTGCACCCCCTGTTTACGCACATAACGGCCAGCCTGAAGCCCCAGCTGGCCTATGAGCAACGGGATAAAACGCATGTGTATGAGATAAAAGGAAAGAACAGCTGGGGGTGGGCCGGCGGCGAATGGCAGGGCGACAAGATCACCTTCCGTACCCGCACCCTGGGCCAGTACACCCTGCTAACAGACAATACGCCGCCGCAGATACGGCCCATACGGGTCAATAGCAGCAGCCTGGCTTTTCGCATCTCCGACGAGCTGTCGGGCATCAGAAGTTTTGAGGTGCTGGTAGAGGGAGAATGGCTACTGATGAACTACGACCACAAAAGAGCCCTTATCTGGTCAGAGCGGCTGGATGAGAACAAACCCCTCAAAGGGGCCGTGGAAGTGCGGGTGAAGGACATGGCGGGCAATGAGCAAGTCTATACGACCAAAATACCATAAACCTATGAAGCTCGAAAAAGGGCAGCAAGCACCCGATTTTACAGGCAAAGATCAGAACGGAAACACCATACGCCTGAATGACTACCGCGGTAAAAAAGTGATCCTTTATTTTTATCCTAAAGACGACACCCCCGGCTGCACCGCACAGGCCTGCGACCTGCGCGATAATTATCAGCTCCTGCAAGGCAGGGGATACGAAGTGCTGGGCATCAGCTCCGACAGCCCGGCCTCTCACCAGAAATTCATCGGCAAATATGAGCTCCCCTTTACCCTGATCGCCGACGAAGACAAGAGTATCCACGAACAGTTTGGCACCTGGGTAGAGAAGTCGATGTACGGCCGCAAGTACATGGGCACCGCCCGGGTAACCTTTGTCATAGATGAAAACGGCACAATCGAAGACATCATTGAAAAGGTAAAGACCAAAGAACATACCGCACAAATCGTTAAATAACCCCCTCCCAGACATGACCCCTAAACCAGATTTTGATCAACTCCGTAACGTGGCCACCCAGGTGCGCCGTGATGTGCTGCGCATGGTACATGCCGTGCAGTCTGGCCATCCGGGCGGCTCGCTGGGCTGCGCCGATTACTTTACCGCCCTGTATTTTCATGTGCTGGAGCTTAAGAAAGGCTTTAACATGACCGGCGAGGGCGAAGACCTGTTCTTCCTGAGCAATGGCCACATCTCACCGGTTTGGTACTCCACCCTGGCCCGCAAGGGGTATTTTGAGGTAAGTGAACTGGCTACCTTCCGCAAGATCAACAGCCGCCTGCAGGGTCATCCCGCTACGGAAGAAGGTCTGGAAGGCATACGCGTTGCCTCCGGCTCGCTGGGCCAGGGGCTGTCGGTAGCGCTGGGCGCCGCTCAAGCCAAAAAACTCAACGGCGACAAGCACCATGTATATGTGCTGATGGGCGATGGCGAGCAGCAGGAAGGCCAGATCTGGGAAGCTGCCATGTATGCCGCCCACCACCAGGTAGACAATATCATAGCCGCCGTAGACTGCAACAACCAGCAGATTGATGGCACTATCCGGGATGTGATGGACCTGCTGGACCTGGGCAAAAAATGGGAAGCCTTTGGCTGGGCTGTGGTAAACTGCAATGGCAACGACATGGAAGACCTGATCCGCCAGCTGGCCTATGCCAAAACCCTCAGCGGCAAAGGCAAGCCGGTGATCATCATGATGCAAACGGTTATGGGCAGCGGGGTTGATTTTATGGAAAACAGCCATACCTGGCATGGCGTAGCCCCAAGCGATGAGCAGCTGAAAAAAGCCCTCGCCCAGCTGGATGAAACGCTTGGAGATTATTGATACGCAGCTCAGTAACCGTATACAGCCGTCTCCAATTTAATTCCCCCCTAACCCACATTCCTAATGAGTCTTAAATATACCTATACCGAAAAAAAAGATACCCGCTCCGGCTTTGGCGCAGGCCTGCTGGAAGTGGCCCGCAAAAATCCCGATGTGGTAGGCCTGTGCGCCGACCTTACCGGCTCCCTTAAAATGGATGCCTTTCAGAAAGAATTCCCCGAACGTTTCTTTCAGGTAGGCATTGCCGAAGCCAACATGATTGGCCTGGCAGCTGGCATGGCCACCGGTGGCAAAATTCCCTATACCGGCACTTTTGCCAACTTCTCCACCGGACGGGTCTATGATCAGATCCGCCAGTCGGTGGCCTACAGCGGCAAAAATGTGAAAATATGCGCCTCTCATGCCGGCCTTACCCTGGGTGAAGACGGCGCCACGCACCAGATTCTGGAAGATGTGGGCATGATGCGCATGCTGCCGCACATGACGGTGATCAACCCCTGTGATTACAACCAGACCAAAGCTGCCACCATTGCCATTGCCGACCATGAGGGTCCGGTATACCTGCGCTTTGGCCGCCCCAAGTACCCGGTATTTATTCCGGAAGACATGCCCTTTGTGATCGGTAAGGCCATTACCCTCATAGAGGGCAGCGATGTGAGCATTTTTGCCACCGGACACCTGGTGTGGCATGCCATTGAGGCCGAAGCGGCCCTGCGGGAAAAGGGCATTAAGGCCGAGGTGATCAACATTCACACCATTAAGCCGCTGGACGTAGATGCTATCCTGGCCAGTGTGCAAAAAACAGGCTGCGCCGTATCGGCCGAGGAGCACCAGCTCAATGGCGGACTGGGCGATGCCGTGGCCCAGACGCTGAGCCGCAACGCTCCTGCACCCCTGGAGATGGTGGGTGTAAACGACAGTTTTGGCGAAAGCGGCGTGCCCGAGCAGCTGATGGAAAAATACGGTCTCAGCACCCAAAGCATCATCGATGCGGCCATGCGTGCTGTTGAGCGCAAGAAGTAAGTACAGCTTACCCCCAAAAAAAGAAACCGGCCCTCTCAGCCGGTTTCTTTTATTTAGCTCCAAGCATATTAATCAAGCATATCTGTTTAGTAGATACTCATGAGTATATACACAGGCCCTTAGCGTACCCAGCGAATCACCAATTCCACCCGCCTGTTCTTTCTGCGGTTGGCCTCAGTATCATTATCAGCAAGGGGTTCCTGGCTGCCCAGGGCCAGGGTCTCCAGTCGGCTGGCAGCAATGCCCCGGCTGCGAAAATACGCCTGCAGATTGGTGACCCGCTGGCGAGCTACGCGCTCATTGGCCTCAGGGGTACCAACTTCATCCGTATGCCCGATCAGCTGCAGGCTCAGGCGGGGGCGCTGTTGCAGTACATTGCCAATACTCCGCAGCCTGGGCAGGTAGCGGGAGGTAGCGTATACCCCATTAAAGTCATACTCCAGATTTTCCACCAGTTTAAACTCCACTGTATCGCCCTGTTGGCGGATCAGGAGCGGCTGGCCGGGCAGCTGTTTGTGCAGATAACGCCGCAGCTCTTCAGCCTCGGGTGAAAGGGTATTGACCTCCGCTGAGGGCCGGAAATCGGCAAAGCGGGACCTGGCAGCCCCTTCAGCCCCCATACGGCTGGTATCGGTTGCGGCCAGTGCGGGTATAGTAACTGCACTGCTATCGGGCTGGTCGGTAGTGGGGTCGCTGCCAGCCAGCCCCTCTGCCACATAGCCGGGCCATCCCTCAAAGCTTACCCCCTCAAAATTGCGGGTGCGCCCCTGAGGATTTACCCGGTAATTGCCGGAGGCCATAATGCTGCGAATGGTTTTACTGTCCAGCTGCACCAGCAGTGGCCCGTTAATGGCTGTAAAATCGTCGGGGAGCTCGGCCCGCACAATATCCCTGTTCTCCTGCTTGGGGTTCTGGGAGGTATAGTAAATGTAATTGAAGTCGTCGGTTATGCTAAAGTAGCTTTCGTCAAAGGCCGTGTTGATGGAAGGCCCCAGATTTACCGGAGCCGACCAGCGCCGCCAGCTGTCATCCAGCCGCACACTCACAAAGATATCGCCAGCCCCCTGCCCCCCATGGCCATACGAGCAGAAAAAGAGCGAGCGCCCATCGGAACCCAGAAAGGGGGCAAAGTCTGCTTCGGGGGTATTGATGGAGGGGCCCAGGTTAAAAGGGGTGCCCCAGCCGCCATAGCCATCCGGCAGGCTTATGTACAGATCCTGCCCGCCATAGGTCTCCTCCCCCTCAACGGCCAGTAGCAGCACCTGATGCCGAAACGACAGAAAATAATCGGCATACTCATTCAGGTTTACATAGTTTTGGATAGTAAGTGGTTCAGGACGGCTCCAGCCCTGGGCGGTACGCCGGCTGCGAACCAGGGCAGCATCGGTGGTGCGGCGGTACACATTGAAGAAAACCCCTTCGGTGCCATCGGCATTTACAGAGGCCAGCGCATTGCGTCCCCTGTTGTTAAGCACCGGCCCCAGGTTTTGCGGGGCAGACCAGCGGCCGCTGGCTTCAGAATACTGGCTCACCCAGATATCCTGATAATCCCGTGCACCACCGGCATTGTCCGGATGATTGCGCCGGCCAAAAAAGAGTGTGCTGCCATCGCCCGAGATCATGGGCCGCACCTCCATGTACTTGCTGTTTACCCCTGTGAGTACCTCTTTGGGATAGGGCTGCTCCTCTTTGGTCTGTGGCTGCTGGGCACAGAGGCTATAGGAAAGAACCAACAGAACAGCAACTATGAAGAAAGTTATTCTGGTCATGGCAGGCAGAAAATGTGCGCTAAAAAATGCCTTTAGGGGGGGTAAAAAAATAGAGTTATCCCCTGCTTGAGCACTGAAAATATAAGCCAATATAAAAAGATATAGGCAAACAAATTAGCAGGCTCCTAAAATTTTGGTCTGGCAGCGCTCCCCTCCTACCAGCTGGCCGGCCTTTTCAGGGCTGCAGCTGCAGCTTGGTTTTCAGCCGAAAGCGCCCCTCTGGTGCTTTGTGATCTTCCTTGATGGAAAGGCGGCTCAGGTTCATTTCCTGTTGCTGTGCCATCTGGATGAGCTGCCGGGCAGCCTCCAGCCAGCTGATATCGCTGGTCGCTCGAATCTTTAGTTTTTTCATAAAAAGAAGAGGAATAGTGATGGATAGCGTTTTGTATTCTAACGGTTAGCCTACAAAGAAGTTGAGGCTAGGCAGCAGTTTTTGTAGAAATCAGCTCTGAAGCAAACAAATTGGCCTTTTTGCCCCTTTTAAGAAGATGGAAAACTGGATGCAGGAATTTAAGCACATTATCACCAAGCTGGAGCATACTGCAGATGAAGCCCGCTTTAAACTAAAGCAGCGCCTAAACCTGTTGGATGACATTACCATACTACCCTACCGGGGCATGGGAAATGCCCAGCAGGCCCGCATCAGAGGGCGGGTTCTGGAAGAGATTGGCCTGGATCTGCCGGAAGAATCTGCCAGCAGGTGGAGAAACATTCTGATCCTCTTTCACCGCTACGAAAGTGATGAGATCCCCTTTGCCAGACTTCAGGCACGTTTCCAGCAGCAAAATCAGGAGCTGCAGGCCGATGAAGAAGGCTATTTCAGCGCCTGTTTTTCAACCGATGCAAGCCTTGTCGGTTGGCAGCAGGCCGAATTTAGCCTACTGGACCGTATAAAGCAGGACCAACCCCCTCCGACCTGCAAAGGCGAGATTTTGTTTGCCGATCCCAAAAACAGCTTTGGTGTAATCTCCGACCTGGACGATACCGTGCTGGAATCGGCTTCAACAGATTTTCTGGAAAAATCCCGCATCCTGCTGCTGCACAACGAGCGCAGCCGCAAACCTTTTGAGGGGGTCAGTGCGCTTTATCAGGCGCTGCAGGGCGGGCAGGA
Source organism: Cesiribacter andamanensis AMV16 (assembly GCF_000348925.1). GTDB lineage: Bacteria > Bacteroidota > Bacteroidia > Cytophagales > Cyclobacteriaceae > Cesiribacter > Cesiribacter andamanensis. The sequence continues at coordinate 9,305 of NZ_AODQ01000032.1, forward strand.
TGGCCGGCGTAACAACCCCTTCTTCTATGTAACCAGTTCTTCCTGGAACCTGTACGATATGTTCAAAAATTTCTGTGAGATCAACCAGCTCCCTAAAGGAGTATTTCTGATGAATGAGGTAGGGCTGGATAAGCATAAATTTTTCAAGCGCGGGCACAAGGAGCACAAGTCCGAAATGATCAAATCAGTGCTGGAAACCTATGCCGATCTGCCTTTTCTGCTTATAGGCGATTGCGGACAGCAGGATCCGGAGATCTATCAGCAGCTTGCCAGGCAACATCCTGAGCGCATCATGGGCATCTACATACGGGATGTGCATCCCGAAGAGGAGCGCAGCCGGGACCGGGAAGTGCGGGAAATAGCCGCTGCGGTACAGGCGCAGGGCATCCCCATGGTGCTGGTAAAAGATTCTGCTGAAGCCGCCCGGGATGCTGCCCAACGGGGGTGGATTGTCCCTGACAGTGTAGCGCGCATTGAAGAAGAGACCAAACAGGAGCTGGAGCAGGAAAGCAGTGTGCGGCAAACCCTGGGCCTGCACCGCCTGCTGCCCTAAAGATACCGGCGCCAGGCCCAGAAGGGGCGGCGCTGCAGGTAGACGGGCGTGCGCTCATGGGCATACGCTTCCCGCTCAAAGGAGATATTGCGATAGGCCCTATAGCGGTTGCGGTAGTGCAGCAACCGGACCAGGTACTCAAGCCCGTACAACACATAGAAGGGTATTACCAGCAGCTCGGCCTGCTGCTGCAGGTGGATGCGCTCATGCACCACCAGACGCCGGCTAAGGCGCGTAGTATGGCCAATGAGCACCAGCGGATAGAGGCTAATGGCCGAGGCAAACCCAAAAGTGATCAGGCGTACTAGAGCGGTACGTATAAACATGCTATCAACAAAAAGTTACCTATGTTAACCAAGCTGCTAAAAGGCATTCATCGGATAGAGCAATACTACGACAAAGCCCGCTGGGCCTATATACGCAAATTCAGGAAGCTGGGTGCCCTGAGAATAGAACCCTACCGGGGCTTTGGCGACCTGCAGCGCGCCTATATCAACGGGCGTCTGCTGGAAGCGCGCCGCTTACCCCCTGCCCGGGAGCAGGATACCATCTGGCAGAATGTAAAAGCCATGTACAAGCGCTTCATGAGCCGGGAGATACCCGGTGCCCTCATCCAGGCCGATTTTATGGGCAATCAGTACGAGGCCTATACGGATGAGGAAGGCTACTTCGAGTTTAACATGGAGGTAAACGATCAGTACGATCCTGAGGCCATCTGGCAGGAAGTACGATTTAGCCTGCTGAACAAGATTGGTCAGAACGAAGGGCCCGTAACCGCAGTAGGCCAGATCAAGATACCCCCTGCCGTTGCCGAATTTGGCATTATCAGTGATATAGACGATACCATCATCCGCACCGAGGCGACCAGTTTTGTGCGCATGATGAAAAACACCTTTACCCGCAATGCCATAACCCGCCTGCCCTTTGAGGGGGTGGCCGGCTTTTACCGGGCCCTGCACATGGGCAGCAAAAAAGACCGCTTCAAAAATCCCATCTATTATGTAAGCAGCAGCCCCTGGAACCTCTTTGATATGCTGGAAGATTTTCTGGAGATCAACGAGATTCCGGCCGGCCCGCTCATGCTGCGGGATTTTGGCATCGACGATACTAAATTTATCAAGACCGGCCACCTGCAGCACAAACTGGAGCAAATAGAGCGCATCATTTCCTTTACGGGCAACCTGCCCTTTATCCTCATTGGCGATAGCGGGCAAAAAAGACCCCGAAATCTACGAACGGGTGGTGAAGGATTTTCCAGGCCGCATCAAGGCTATTTACATCCGGGACGTTTCCCGAAAAAAGCGCGATGTGCAAGTGGTAAAAATTGGGGAGAACCTTACAGCGGCCGGGGTAGAAATGCTGTTTGTCGCCGACACTGAAATAGCCGCCCGCCATGCGCTGGAGAGAGGATACATCCTGCAGGAATACATGAAAGACATTATCATCGAAAAAGCCAAGGATGAGAAAAGGTATAGGGTATGGGGGGTGGTTAGGTATGGGGTATGAGGTATGAGGTATGGGGCGGTTACTGATGCAGTCAGCGGTTTGTAGCCCTTATCGTCAGAGGGTAGTTTACTGCTTTGAGAGGAGGAAAGGGTATCTACAGCACGTACGTATGCATGGGACCTTGCCCATACCTGATACCCCATACCTCATACCCCATCCCCCCACTTACGCCTCATAAATCATACGCTTGCTCATGCCACCGTCTATGATCAGCTCCTGGCCGGTAATAAAGCCTGCTTCACCCGAACACAGAAAAACGGCCGCCCGGCCAATATCTTCCGGCTCGCCCACCCGGCCTGCCGGATGCTGCTCCCGCTCCTGGGCACTATGGTGGATCTCCTTCCGCTGGCTCTTTTTCTTCCAGTGCCCCACCTCTATCCAGCCCGGGCTAATGGCATTTACCCGCACCTGCGGACCCAGGCTGATGGCCAGGGCATGCGTCAGGGAAAGCAGTCCCCCTTTGGAGGCGGCATAGGCCTCGCTTTGCTTCTCGGACTGGTGTGCCCGGGTAGAGGTGATGTTCAGAATGGCCCCGCTGCCCGATTCTTTCAGATGGGGTGCGGCAAACTTGCTGCACAAAAAGGCCCCGCGCAGGTTTACTCCCAGCACTTCATCCCAGCCGGCTACGGTCAATTCCTCAAAAGGGGTGAAGTTGCTCAGGCCTGCATTGTTGACCAGAAAATCGAGTCTCCCAAAACGGTCCACACTTTCCCTAATCAGCCGCTTTACCTCCCCCTCATCGGCTACATTGCAGGGTACAAAATGGAGGCTCTCTGCGGGGGCGCCCTTCTCCAGAAGCCACTGCAGGGCTTCTCTGCCGGCTTCCTCGTCCTGATCGGTCAGCACTACGTTGGCCTCATGATGTGAAAATGCCTGGGCAATGGCTTTGCCGATGCCCTGGCCGGAGCCGGTCACCAGGGCTGTTTTATTTTTGAAATGGTACATGTCTGTAGGGTTTATGTATGATCTACCACCTGCCCCACAGATTGTTTGAGTGCAGCCAATTATTTAGCTTTCCAACAGCGCCCATCAGGCACTCAAAAACCTACGTAACTCCAGGGCAGCCCAGCCGGCAGGCCCGCACTACCTGACCCCCTACTCCTATGCAAATTGGCTTACTTTCCGACACCCACGGCCACATGGATGAACGTATTCTGCACCACCTGCAGGACTGTGATGAGATCTGGCATGCCGGTGATATAGGCGCCCTCTCGGTAACCGAGGCGCTGCAGCAGCTGGCGCCCCTTAGGGCAGTATGGGGCAATATTGATGGCCGGGAGATCCGGCAACAGTTCCCCGAGCATCAGCATTTTGTGCTGGAGGGGGTAAAGATCTGGATGACGCACATTGGGGGCACGCCTCCCCGCTTTAACCCGGCCATACGCCCGGTGCTAAAACAAGAAAAGCCACAGCTTTTTGTCTGTGGCCATTCGCATATTTTACGGGTAGTACAGGATCCCGGCTTTGAGGTGCTCTACCTGAACCCCGGGGCGGCAGGCCGCCATGGCTTTCACAAAATGCGGACCCTGTTGCGCTTTCGGCTGGAGCATGGAGGCATTAAAGACATGCAGGCCATAGAGCTGGGGGCCAGAGCCAGGCTGGAGCCATAAAAAAAGCAAAGCCGGGGCTTTGCTTATTCTTTATCTGTAGCTTCTTCTTTCGCTTCTTCTTTTTTGGCAGCCTGCTTTTTGGTGGGAGCATCCTGCTTGGTGAAGGTAGCCTTGATCTCTTCGATGTCTACCTTTTTGATCGCCGGACGGGCACCCAGCTGTTTCAGCATGGTAGCGCGCTTCTTAGTTTTAAGGCGATTCTTCAGTTTCTTACGTTTTAATACGGTGCTTGCCATGGGTCCTGCATGTTTCAAATGAGGTGCAAAGTTAATTAAATTTACATATATCCAAAAAGTATGGCCCTCTTTTAGCTGCCCTTTGCGCTACTATCCTGCGGCAGACAGGGAAACAACCAGAATATTTTCTAATTTTGCGGCCCATACGACCCCATTTTTATGGCCCAGAAACCCAGTTTACCCCAAGGCACCCGCGATTTTGGCCCCCGGCAGATGAGCCGCCGTCACTATTTGTTTTCTACCATCCGGCAGGTATTTGAGAAATTCGGCTTTCAGCCGCTGGAAACCCCCGCCATGGAAAACCTCTCGGTGCTTACGGGCAAGTATGGCGATGAGGGCGATCAGCTCCTCTTCAAGATCCTCAACAACGGCCTCAATCACCCCAGCAAAGAAGAAAAAGCCCGGGGCGCCTTTGAGCAGGTGCTGCAGGGAAAGAACGATGCCAACCTTACCGAACGGGCGCTGCGCTACGATCTTACCGTGCCTTTTGCCCGCTATGTGGTCATGAACCAGCACGAGCTAAGCTTTCCCTTTCGCCGCTACCAGATCCAGCCCGTATGGCGGGCCGATCGTCCGCAGCGGGGCCGCTACCGGGAATTTTACCAGTGCGATGCCGATGTGATTGGCACCGACTCCCTGATCTGCGAAGCCGAAATTGTGCTGATGATTAGCGAGGTGTTTCAAAAGCTGGGCCTGCAGGACTATAGCATTAAAGTAAACAACCGCAAGGTGCTGAGCGGCATAACCGAGGTAATTGGCGCCGCCGGCAAGGAAACCGATTTTTTTGTGGCCATTGATAAGCTGGATAAGATTGGCGTAGCACGGGTGCTGGAAGAGCTGCAGGAAAGAGGATTTAGCCCGGCTGCCATTGCCGCCCTGGAGCCCCTGCTGCAAAAACAGGCACAGGGCAGCGTTACCCTCCCCTTTCTGCAGGAGCTGCTGGCCCAGTCCGAAACCGGCACCCAGGGAGTGGCCGAACTGCAGGAAATGTACCAGCTGCTGGAAGCGTTTGGCGGCACCGGGGCGCCCCTGGAGCTGGACCTGACCCTGGCCCGCGGCCTCTCCTACTATACCGGCGCCATCTTTGAAGTAAAGCCCACCTCGGTGCAAATGGGCAGCATCTGCGGGGGGGGGCGCTATGATAACCTTACCGGTGTATTTGGCCTCAAGGGCATGTCGGGCGTGGGCATCTCCTTTGGCATTGATCGTATTTATGATGTGCTGGAAGAGCTTAACCTGTTTCCTACCGCTGCCGAAAGCAGCACCCAGGTGCTCATCATCAACTTTGGAGCCGCCGAGCAACCCCATGCGCTGCGGCTTCTGGCCCAGCTGCGGCAGGCCGGCCTGCGGGCTGAGCTCTACCCCGATAGCGCCAAAATGAAAAAGCAGATGGACTATGCTAATAAAAAGGGTATCCCCTACGTTATGCTGCTGGGCGAAGAGGAGATCAAAGAGGGGAAAACAGCCCTTAAAGACATGCAGACGGGCAGCCAGGAGCGCCTGAGCCCCCAGGAGGCCATCCAGAAAATTGGCCGGGCGTAGGCCCTTGCGCCTTCTGCAATTTGCGTATATTTAGTGCTTACCTTATAGCTATTGCGCGCTGATTCTGCCTATATCACCTTTCTCCTGCTACTGCTCTGCGGGCTGGCCGGGGCCCAGACCCCTTCGCCTAAGGGCCGCTATACGGTAGATTATACACGGGGCTGCGCCCCCCTTACCATTACGCTTACTGACAATACCGGTGCCCTCATCACCTACCTGCTGCGCAATAAAGATACCGATACCTTTATCGGGGAATATCCCGGCGGCGCCACCACCACCATACCCCTGCCTGAGGCTGCTACCTATACCGTAACCCAGGTAGCCGAACTGGAAGATGGCGCCGATCCCAGGGATGCCATGGACATTCTGGTCTTTCCCCCAACCAATCCCGACTTCCTGCTCTTTGCCTGCAGCAACCTGGGCGCCCGTGTGGAGATCCTTGACCGGCAGTACGATTATTATGAGGTGCAGTTTGGCAGCACCCCCCCTGTACGGGCAGATGCCGGCACCAGTTATGCCGCCAGCGGTCAGTTTACCACAGCAGGCAGCCACACTGTGGTGGTGCGCGGCCGCTATGAAAACTCCCCCAACACCTGCGGCAGCACCACCAAAAGCATTACCGCCCGCACAGCCCTGCCCGCCCCACTGCTGAGTGCGCTTCGCTGGAATCCCGAAAAAGACAGCGTAGCCCTGCAGTTTAGCCTGGAGCCTCAGGTACGCTACCGGCTGGAGCGGCTATCGGCCGCTTCGGGCAGCTATGAGCCCCTTTTTTTACTGCGGGGCGAGGCTACAGACACCCTCCTGTACCAAGCGGATGCTGCTACCAACTGGTACTGCTACCGCATCCGGGCCCTGGATGCGTGCAGCGGCACGCCAGCTGCCAGCTCGCAGGAATTGTGTACGGCAGCCTTTGCTGTTGCTGCCGGTGAGGGAGTAAATACTATCACCTATAGCACCAATCCCAGTTTTTCGGGGGAGCTTCAGCTGCTAAATGCCATGGGTACTGTACTGCACAGCAGCGCCGGCCCCGGCGGCAGCTTTCAGGACGCAAACCTGATCTGCGGCCAGCAGTACTGCTACCAGCTGCGGCTACAGCCCCAGGGAGCCCCGGCAGGCACCTTTAGTACCAGCACCCCCCTGTGTGTAACGGCCCGGCGCACCCAGCCCCTGCCCCCCCTGCAAAACATTGCCACCTACTGGTTATCCAGCCAGCTGGTAGTGCTTCCTCAGCAGGGTCCGGGCATTGGCCCGCTGCAGTACAGCCTGCAAAACAGTGGGGGCGCCCGGCTGCACGAGGGCGTGGGCGATAGCCTGCTCTACACCACCACGGCAGCAGCTGCCTGCTACCGCCTCTCCTATGCCGATGGCTGCGGCAACCAGGCCAGTGCCGCTACCCCCTTCTGCCCGCTGTATCTGAGCCGGCAGGCCGGCGAACCTGATGCATTTGTTCCCATGTGGACGCCCTATGAGGGCTACCGCCAGGGAGTGCAGGAATATGTAGTACAGGAACTTGATGGCGCCGATCGGGTGCTGAACGAGTGGTCTGCAGGCACTGCCACCCGCTATGACGGCTTTGCCCTCTTCACCCCTGCCGATGTGGGACGCCGCTTTCGCATCATGGCCCTGCCGGCAGAAGAGGGGCTGCGCCCCTCCTACTCCAATACCCTGGCCTTTGAACTGAGCATGGAGGCCCATTTTCCAAATGCTTTTTCGCCAAATGGCGATGGGCTCAATGATGAATTTAAAGTTTTGGGTAAATTTGTCGAAAAGGCCAGCCTGTGGGTGTATAACCGCTGGGGCGAGCTAATTTTTCACTCAGAGGATAAAGAACAGGGATGGGACGGCACCCTGGGAGGAAAGGATTCTCCCGCCGGCCCCTACGTCTATAAGGCCCTTGTTCAGACCTCTGATGGCCGGCAACGTACACTAAGAGGAACCGTAGTATTAACCCGCTAAATTTTTCAGCTATGTTTGATATGATGAAACTGATGGGCAAAATGAAGGAGGTACAAGGCCGCCTGAAAGAAGCCCAGGAAAACCTGGTCCACATAACGGCAACAGGCGAAGCCGGCGCCGGCATGGTAAAGGCCACCGCCAATGGCAAACGCCAGCTGGTGAAACTGGAGATTGACAAGGACCTGGTAAAGCCTGAAGATATGGACATGATGGCCGACCTGGTGATAGCCGCCTGCAACAAAGCCCTGGCCGAAGCCGAAGAAAAAGCCAAAGAAGAACTGCAAAAAAGCACAGAAGGCATGATGCCCAACATCCCCGGCATGAACTTCGACGGCATGTTTTAATGAACCAGCAGCTGGCACTCGTCATCCTCAACTACAACGGGGCTCATTTTTTAGCTGAATTTCTGCCAGGCGTGCTGGAGCACAGTCCGGGCTGCCGCATTATTGTGGCCGATAATGCCTCTACCGATCACTCCCTTGCCCTGCTGGCAGAGCGGTTTCCGCAGGTTGAGGTGCTGCCGCTCTCCCGGAACTTTGGCTTTGCCGGTGGCTATAATGAGGCCCTGCGCCAGATTGACACCCCCTATTACCTGCTGCTGAATTCCGATGTGGCCGTTACCCCCGGCTGGCTGGACCCCCTGCTTTCCCTAATGGAAGCAAACCCGGCCATCGCTGCCTGCCAGCCTAAAATCAAAGCCTACCACCAGCCCCGCTACTTTGAATATGCCGGTGCCGCCGGCGGCTACCTGGACTGGCTGGCCTACCCCTTTTGCCGGGGCCGCCTGTTTGATACCCTGGAAGAAGACAAAGGGCAATACAACCTGCCCAGGCCAGTATTCTGGGCCACAGGTGCCTGCATGCTCATCAGATCCAGGGTATTTTGGGAGGCCGGTGGCTTTGATAAGGATTTTTTTGCGCACATGGAAGAAATAGACCTCTGCTGGCGCATCCACGGCCTGGGCTATGAGGTATGGGCCCAACCGGCAAGTGTGGTATTTCATGTAGGCGGGGGCACATTGCCCAAAGAAAATCCACGCAAAACATACCTTAATTTTAGAAATGGCCTGTGGATGCTGATAAAAAACGCAGATAACGACCTGATTTATAAGCTTCCGCTACGCGTAGGGCTGGATTGGGCCGCATCCCTTCAATTTCTGCTGCAGGGCAAAGGACCATCGGCCAAAGCTGTACTTAAAAGCCACCTGGACACATTGAAAAGTGTAGAAAAACTCCACACAAAGAGACGAGAAATCGAAAAAAAACAGCTTGGAAAAGCACCGCTTTTTCCTAAGCTGGTAGTTTTTGAGTATTTTTTTCGGAAGCGAAAGTTTTTTAGTCAATTGGAATAGGTAAGCCCGGAAGTGAAAAAATCCAAAACTCCAAATGACTGCCACTATTTATTTATCTTAAAAAATTAATACCATATTGTCTGCCGCCGGCGCCGCATGCTCCGCCTGATGTTGAGCCAGAAGGCCATGCCCAGGTATACGATCAGGGGAGAACCAAAGGTTAAAAAAGAGGCATATATAAAATACAGGCGGATTGTGGTGATGGAAATACCCATGTAGTTTCCCAGCGCCGTACACACCCCAAAGGCCTTTTTCTCGAAGAAAGTAATTATCTTATTCATGGCTATATCCAGTTTAAAACCCTAACGCACTTTATTTAGTTATTTCTTCATTACCCAAATTATCAATATTTTTTTTAACATTGCAACGCGTAATTCGTTGAAACAAACCAAAAACTAGTCAACCAAAACGTTTAGTCATGACGCAAATGAGAAACCTGTTGTCTGCGGTAACCCTCTTATCGGTATTTTTACTGTCGGGTTGCTCGCTGAACCAGATGGTAAAGAAAGCGAAAGACCAGCAGCTGACCGTGGAACCCAATCCACTGGAACTGCACGGCGATTCCGTTAGATTTACCATGTCGGCCACCCTGCCTGCAAAAACGCTTAAAAAAGGCAAAGAATACATCGTTAAGCCTTATTACGTGTATAACGGAAAAGAGATTGAACTTCAGAATCTTGTTTTCCGCGCTGAAGATTATCCCAATGCCGATACCGAGCAGCCTCGGATCAGCCGCACCCTTTCTTTCTATTACGAAGAAGACATGCGCCGGGGTGAGCTTTTTGTACAAGGTGTAGCCCGTAATCCGGAAAACAACAAAACCAAAGAAACCGACCGCATGAAGGTAGCCGAAGGGGTGGTAACCACCTCTCGCCTGGCCCAGGAGGGATACTATCCTTCGTACTCAGCCCACGGCTACAACAACCAGGAAGAGCTGGAGCCTACCATGATTGGCTTCTTCTTTGAGCAGGGCCGCTCTAACCTGCGCCCCAGCGAGACCCGCAGCGACCGTGGTACCTACATGAGAAACTTCATCGCTGAAAAGAACGTAACCCGTACCGTTTCCATCACCGGCACTCACTCACCAGAAGGTACCGAGCGCATCAACACCAACCTGTCCCGGGACCGTGCTGCTGCCATCGAAAGCTTCTACCGCCAGAACATGAAGCGCTATGATTACAAAGGCATGGCCGACAGCATCAACTTTATTCTGAAGCCAGTAGTACTGGACTGGGCGCCTTTCAGCGCTGCCCTTCAGGAATACCAGGGCATTGATGCCAGCGCCAAGCAGCAGATGCAGGACATCATTAACGGCTCAGGCACCTTTGAAGAAAAAGAAGACCGCCTGCAGCAGGTACCCGGCTACAGAAGAGTGTTTAACGACATCTACCCCCTGCTGCGTACTGCCAAGGCTGAGATCCTGACTGTGAAAGAAAAGAAAACTGATGCCGAGATCGCTACCCTGGCCCGCCAGATTGCCGATGGCACTGTTTCTGCCGACACCCTGTCAAACGAAGAGCTGGCCTACGCCGCATCGCTTACACCAAACCTGCAGGAAAGAGAGCGCATCTACGCAGCTGCCGGCAAAAAGAGCAACAGCTACCAGGCGCAAAACAACCTGGGTACTGTATACCTGGAGCAGGCCCGTCAGGCTACCAACGAGAGCCAGCGTACTCAGCTGCTGGAAAGAGCCGCTACCCAATTTGAGCAGTCTAACCGCACCCAGCAAAATGCCGAGGCACAGGCTAACCTGGCTGTAGTATACCTGATGCAAGGTAACCGTCAGCGCGCCTATGAGGCCATTCAGGCTGCTGAGCGTCTGAACCCTTCTGAGCTTAACCGCCCAGGCCTGCAAGGTGTAAAAGGCTACCTGGAAATGCGCAATGGCCGCTATGATGATGCCATCCGCACCCTGAGCCAGGCTGAAGAAACTGCCGAGAACCTCTACAACCTGGGTCTTGCTTACCTGCTGAAGAGAGACTACCAGAACGCCCTGACCCGCTTCAACGAGGCTACGCAAAAGAACAACCGTCTGGCAAGAGCCTACTACGGTGCGTCTATTGCCAACTCTCGCCTGGGCAACGAAAGCGCTGCTTTCACCGCCCTGGAGCAGGCTGTAAAGCTTGACCCCGAGCTGAAGCGTTCTGCGCTGGAAGACCTTGAGTTCTCCAACTATCAGGAGAATGAGCGCTTCCGCAACACACTGCGCTAAGCATTAAAACAATAATCCCTAAAAAGCTCTTCTTATTTCAGGAAGAGCTTTTTTTATTGCTGCTGCTATCATTGCACAAACCCATTTGAATGCCTATTTTTACGGCCATTGTAAGCGCACTATCACGAACGATATGAGAGAAATTCAATTCAGAGAAGCACTTCGCGAAGCCATGTCCGAAGAAATGCGCCGGGACGAGCGTGTGTTTCTGATGGGTGAGGAAGTAGCCGAATACAACGGAGCCTATAAAGTTAGCCAGGGAATGCTGGATGAGTTTGGCCCCGAGCGGGTCATTGACACCCCTATTTCCGAACTGGGCTTTGCCGGCCTGGGGGTAGGCGCCGCCATGAACGGCCTTCGCCCTATTATTGAGTTCATGACCTTTAATTTCTCCCTGGTGGCCATTGACCAGGTGATCAATAGTGCTGCTAAAATGCTGTCGATGTCCGGGGGCCAGATTCCGGTACCGATGGTGTTTCGCGGACCTACCGGCAATGCCGGCCAGCTAGGTGCCCAGCACTCCCAAAACTTTGAGAACTGGTACGCCAATACTCCCGGCCTCAAGGTAGTGGTTCCTTCCAACCCCTATGATGCCAAAGGCCTACTAAAGGCCTCTATCCGCGATAACGATACCGTAATTTTTATGGAATCGGAGCTGATGTATGGCGATAAGGGCGAGGTGCCCGAGGAAGAATACCTGCTGGAGATTGGCAAGGCCAATGTGGTACGTCAGGGCAATGCCATTACGCTGGTATCGTTTGGCAAGATGATGAAGCTGGCCCTGCAAACGGCCGACGAGCTGGCCAAGGAGGGATTTCAGGCCGAAGTGATCGACCTGCGCTCTGTTAGGCCCATTGATTATGCGGCCATTGTGGAGTCGGTTAAGAAAACCAACCGCCTGGTGTGCATAGAAGAGGCATGGCCCCTGGCCAGCATCTCTACCGAGATTGCCTACCACGTACAGCGCCATGCCTTTGACTACCTGGATGCCCCCATCCAGCGTGTTGCCAGCCATGATGTGCCCCTGAGCTATGCCCCAACCCTCATTGAGGCCGTGCTGCCCAACCTGCAGCGTTCGCTGGATGCCGCCAAACGGGTGCTGTACGTATAACGATCTACGAAAACCAATATCCCTGAATATAAAAGCCTCTCACCAGAGGCTTTTTTTGCGCCGGTTAATATGACAAAAGAAGAATTTATGCGGGAAGCCATCCGGCTTTCCATCGTGAATGTAGAGAGCGGAAAAGGCGGCCCCTTTGGCGCCATAGTAGTGAAAGACGGCCGCATTATTGCCAGGGGCACCAATCAGGTAACCGCCCTGCACGATCCCACCGCCCATGCCGAGGTAATTGCCATCCGCAATGCCTGCCGGGAGCTGGAGAGTTTTCAGCTGGAGGGCTGCGAGCTTTACACCAGCTGCGAGCCCTGCCCCATGTGCCTGGGTGCCATCTACTGGGCCCGCCCTGCCAAGGTCTATTTTGCCAATACGCAACGCGATGCAGCCGCCATAGGCTTTGATGATCAGCACATCTACGAGGAACTGGCCCTGCCCCACAACCAGCGCCGCCTGCCACAGGAACAGCTGCTGGCCGATGAAGCGCTGGAAGCCTTTGCCCTCTGGCAAAAGATTGAGAATAAGACCCCTTATTAACGTAAAAGCCTCATGCTCCCGCCGGACCATGAGGCTTTTTACTTGTCTGAGTAGTCGTCTGCTTAGCGGGGCATTTTCATGCCGGGCATTTTGGGCAGGTTCATCTTGTTCATGTTCTTCATGAGCTTGCGCATATCGCCAAACTGCTTCATCAGGTTGTTTACCTGCTGGATGGAGGTACCACTGCCATCGGCTATGCGCTTGCGGCGGCTGCCGTTGATCAGGTCCGGATTTTCCCGCTCCTGAGGGGTCATGGCCAGAATAATAGCTTCAATGGGGCGGAAGGAATTATCATCAATATCCAGATCTTTGATAGCCTTGCCCATGCCGGGGATCATGCCGATCAGGTCCTTAAGGTTACCCATTTTCTTGATCTGCTCCAGCTGCGATAAGAAGTCGTTGAAATCAAACTGGTTCTTGCGGATCTTTTTGCTTAGGCGGCGGGCCTCATCTTCGTCAAAGGCCTGTTGTGCCCGCTCTACCAGCGATACCACGTCACCCATGCCCAGGATCCGTTGCGCCATCCGGTCGGGGTGAAACACATCAATGGCATCCATCTTCTCACCCGTTGAGATGAACTTGATGGGCTTTTCTACCACGGTACGGATAGAGATGGCAGCACCGCCACGGGTATCACCGTCCAGTTTGGTGAGCACCACCCCATCGTAGTTCAGGCGATCATTAAAGGCCTTGGCTGTATTAACAGCATCCTGGCCCGTCATGGCATCTACCACAAAGAGGGTTTCTGAGGGCTTGAGCTCCTGCTTCAGGGCAGCTATCTCGTTCATCATCTGCTCATCGATGGCCAGACGTCCGGCCGTATCGACAATCACAATGCTTTTGCCCTTTTCCTTGGCGTACTTCAGCGCATTCTGGGCGATTTGTACGGCATTTTTGTTATTCTCTTCGGCATATACCTCTACCCCTACCTGTTCGCCCAGCACTTTCAGCTGGTTAATGGCTGCCGGGCGGTAAATATCGCAGGCCGCCAGCAGCACCTGTTTTCCTCCCTTTTTGAGATACGCCGCCAGCTTGCCGGTAAAAGTGGTTTTACCCGAGCCCTGCAGACCCGCTATGAGGATAATGGCCGGAGAGCCCTGCAGCACCATATCGGTTTTGGTACCCCCCATGAGCTGGGTAAGCTCATCGCTGGTGATCTTGATAAGCAACTGGCCGGGCGATACGCTGGTGAGCACATCGCGGCCCATGGCCTCTTCTTTGATGCGGTCGGTTACTTCCTTGGCAACTTTATAGTTTACGTCGGCATCAACCAGCGCCCGGCGAATGTCTTTCACCGTAGTGGCAACGTTGATGTCGGTAATTTTGCCCTGGCCCTTCAGGTTCTGAAAAGCCTTATCAAGTTTATAGCTTAAATTGTCAAACATAGCATGCGAATCAAGTAGCTACAAAAATAATGATTTTAGGGCGGAATTGTACCCTGCCCGGCCAACAAAAAACCCGGCCTGCATACAGGCCGGGTCTTAATATGGTATAAAGAAGGTCAGACCCCTCTTCCTTGGATCAGTCTAATAATGATGGCAATCACCGCGATCACCAAAAGCACGTGGATCAGGCCGCCTACATTAAAGGCAAAATAACCCAGAAGCCACAAAATAATCAGCACTACGGCTACGATATACAATAAGCTACTCATAATTGAAAAGTTTTGGTTGAAACAAAAAAATGGTTTATGCTCCTGTCAGGATCTGTAGTCTAATACTGGATTTTTTAAAAAATGTTTCGTTTTAACACAGCGCCAGCTAGGAAATGTACAACAAATCACTGCCGCAGGAATATTAATAATTTGAGTAATCGGGAATTTTTATGACTTTAGGGGCTCAATTGAATGCCTGTTTCCATGAACCTATCCTATTTGCTCCGGCAAGCCCTCCCTCATGTTGTTGCGCTGGTCCTGTACGTAGTAGTCTCTCTGCTGTTTTTTGGGCCGGTGAGCTTTGATAACAAGGTGCTCTACCAGCACGATATCCTGCAAAGTGCCGGCGCCAATCAGGAAATTATTGAGTTTAGGGAGCGAACCGGAGAGGAGCCCCTCTGGACCAACAGCATGTTTGGCGGCATGCCGGCCTACCTGCTGACGGTAGAATATGCCGGCGACTGGATCACCACCCTGCTGCAAATCAACTACCTGGGTCTGCCCCACCCCCCCAAACTGGTGTTTGTAGCCATGTTGTCCTTTTATATCCTACTGCTCTGTGCAGGGGCACGGCCCTGGTTGGCTATAGGCGGGGGGCTTGCGTACGGCCTCTCTACCTTTTTGCTCATCAGCATAGAAGCCGGCCACAATGCCAAGGTGCTGGCCATGGCCAATATGCCCATGGTGCTGGGCGGGGTGCTGTTGATGTACCGCAACCGGCCCATCTGGGGCTTTGTGCTTACGGCCCTGGGGCTGGCGCTGCATCTGCGGGCCGGTCACCTGCAGGTAACCTATTACCTGTTTCTGACGCTGGTACTACTGGGGCTGGTTTGGCTGGTACTGGCCGTGCGGGCGGGTCAGCTGCCCCTATTCCTGAAGCATACAGGCCTGCTGGTAGTAGCTGCCCTGCTGGCGGTAGGCTGCAACTGGGGGCGCATTTACAATACGTATAAGTACAGCCAGTACTCCATAAGGGGCGCTGCCGAGCTGAGTGCAGCCGAGGATGCCGGTGCGGAACAGGCCGGCCTGGACCGCGACTATGCCTTTGCCTGGAGCAGCGGCAAGGCCGAATCCTTTACCCTGCTGATCCCTTATTTCTATGGGGGCGCCTCGGGCGAGGCCGTGGCGCCGGATAGCGAGCTGGCCAGGAGCCTGCGCAGCCAGGGGGTACCCGAGGCGCAGGTAAACCAGTTTATACAGCAGGTGCCCACCTACTTTGGCGATCAGGCCTTTACAGCCGGCCCTATTTATGTGGGGGCTGTGATCTGCTTCCTTTTTGTGCTAGGGCTTTTGTTAGCACCCATGGAATACCGCATCTGGCTGGTGGCTGCCACGGTACTTTCCCTGCTCTTTTCCTGGGGTAAAAACCTGGACTGGTTCAACTATTTTATGTTTGATTACCTGCCTGGCTACAACAAGTTCAGGGCGGTTACCATGGCGCTCTCCATTGCACTCATGACCATGCCACTGCTGGGCTTCATTGGGCTGGAATACCTGCTTCGTAAACTTTACCCCCCTGTAGCCGAAGGCCCAATCTGCCACCAATGTGGCCGCCGTACCGCTTGCCAATGCCCGCAGCCTGCGCAACGCCATCCTGATTGCTGCAGGGGTTACGGGCGGTATTGCGCTGCTGGTTGCGCTCTTTGCCGGTATGGGCAACTATAGCGCCCCGGTAGATCAGCAAATGGCCGGTTACCCCGACTGGCTGCTGCAGGCCATCCGCAATCAACGGGAGTCCATGGTGCGCGGAGATGCCTTCCGTACGCTTATTTTTGTACTGCTGAGTGCGGGCGTAGTGTATCTGATGTACCTGCGCAAGCTGGGCGCCCTGGCCGGTGGTGCCCTCATAGGCCTGCTGCTGCTGGTAGACCTCTGGATGGTGGATGCCCGCTACCTGGATGACAGCAAGTACAGCCGGGATCCGCGCCGCCAGTTCTTTGCCGCCTCCGCCGCCGATCAGGCCGTGCTGGCCGACACCGACCCCCATTACCGGGTCCTGAACCTGCTAAACCCCTTTAACGAAGCCCGCACCAGTTACCACCACCGGTCGGTGGGCGGCTACCACGGGGCCAAGCTGCGCCGCTACCAGGACCTGATTTCCCGGGCATTGGAGCCGGAGATCAACCAGCTGATCGGTCAGTTGCAGGAGGGTGCTCCCAATTTTGAAGAGGCCGATGTGCTGAACATGCTGGATACCCGCTACCTGCTGGCAGGCCAGCAGCAGGAGGCTGTGATCCGCAACCCTGCGGCCCTGGGCGCTGCCTGGCTGGTAGATAAGGTACAAGCGGCCCAAAGCCCTAATGAGGAGATTACCTACCTGCAACAGCTGGATACCCGCACAGCGGCTGTGATCAATACAGCTCGCTTTCCGCTGCAGGCCCAATCCTATACAACTGAGGGCAGCATCAGCCTGCAGCAATACGACCTGAACCATATTGTGTACGAAGCCGAAACCGCCGGAAATGCCCTGGCCGTCTTCAGCGAGATCTACTATCCCGATGGCTGGGTTGCCACCATCAACGGAGAGCCGGCCCCCATCCTGCAGGCCAATTATGTGCTGAGGGCGTTGGAGCTTCCTGCCGGACGCAGCACTATCGAATTCCGCTTTGAGCCCGGCAGCTATGCCAGCGGCAATGTGGTGATGCTCATCTGTAACATTATTTTAATAGGCCTGTTTCTGGCAGCCCTTGTCTGGACGGTGCGGGCCTACCGCACATCCGGCAACACTCGGGCGGGTAGCCCTTCGGCCGCTAGTGACTCTGCTAAAAGAGCCTGAGCCGTACGCTCAGCTACCCTGCCATCGATGGCATAGGCGTACTTATTAATGTAGGCCTGTTGCCTGCCGGGGTCAAGGACCGCCTTGCCCTGCCGGATGGCCTGCAGCTGTTCCAGCAGCTCTGCGGCGCTAGTGGCCTGCAGGGCTACTCCTTCTGCGGCAAAATGCAGGGGATCCTGCTTCAGGTAATCCAGGATAATGGCTGGCAGCCCAAAATACACCGCCTCAACCCCTACGGTAGAGTAGCAGTGCACCAGCACCTGGCAGATGCGCAGGGCCAGGTACAGCTCAACATCGGGCAGCAGCGTATAGTTGCTACAGCCAGCTTCCTGCGCCAGCTGCGGGTAATACGCGGCTGCATCAGACTCGCGCGGGTGAGGTTTGAGCAGCACCCAGCTGCCGGGTAGCGCAGCCGCAGCCGTAAAGGTGTCCAGTGCAGCCTGCCGGCGGATAGCAGGATCGGTAATGGGCTGCGTTGCCAGCAGGATCAAAAATTTATCGTTCACCTCCCTGCCCAGTAGGTCTTCCGCCTTTAGAGGAGTGGCCTGCAGAGCCGGGATCACATCCGTCCGCAGCTGTCCGGTGGGAATCACCACCTCCCGCGGATAGCTGGACTCCCGGGTGAGAAACTCTTTCCAAAACTCCCCCCACACCAGCAGCCTGTCGGGCCAGGGGCTAAAGCGCGCATCTTTCTCCAAGTAGGTATAGCCGGGATTAAAGGCCGCCAGGGCCCCGTGCTGGATGGCCTGGGTACGTATGCCCTCCCGCTTGGCCGCATCAACAATGGCCCTGAAGTTGGGACTGTACTCGTCCAGCAGGGTTACGGAAGTAAAGCGATAGTACCGGAAAAAGCTGCGGTAGGCCAGAAAAACAGCATAAAAATACAGGGTAGAGCGGTGCAGGCATACCACCTCCCGCAACAGAAAACGGGCAAAGGGGTCCTTTATCTTGCGGCGGGCCTGCTTGTATCCCCTTTTGAGGTGGCGGTTGAAGCGCCATACCCTGAAGAGCATCAACGGATTCAGGAAGGCAGGCCATTCTACCCACTCATTGTTCAACAGCATCCGGCCAGTATCTTCGTCTCCCCTTTTCACACCATCTTTTTCAGCTGCCGCCCCCTTTTCAAACAGCCGTTTATCAATCAGCAAAAAGCGGTCACTGTACTGTTTCAAAAAGTAGCCTACAAACATATTGTCCGTATAGCGCCCGGGCAGGCGCTGCGGGTCCAGAATGGAGCGGTAGTGCGCATTATTCAGCACAAAGAGGTGCTCGGGATAGTTTTTGGGGATCCGCTTTTCCTGCCCCCAGCCTTTTAAAAAGCGACTGGCCATAGCCTTCAGCTGCTCCTTCAGAGAAAGTGAGGGCCTGCTATCTGCCTTGGCGGCCCCTTTCTGATAGACAAATTCCACCATGGGCAGATCCCGCAGAAACAAGGCATGCGGACGGGTTTGGGTATAGACTGTTACCCGATCGTAGGTTTCGGTAAGCGTACGGTAGGCACAAAACTGCTGATAAAGGGGCTGCAGGCTGTAATTGATCCTGAACTTGTGGTAATACCAGGTCTGAAAGCCCTGCCGGCTTAGCTTCGCCGCCAGCGTATCTTTTCCTATTTTAATATGCCCCAGTTCATAGAGCCCCTCCAGCAAGGCCCGGTTTGCTTCTTTTTTTTCCTCAGCGCTAAGGCCGGTCCACACCTGCGCCCCCAGCGACTCAAGCTCTTCATGAGGGTGCGTAAGGTACACGTGGCTCTCGGCCTGCCGCAGCAGGACCCGGAAGCCCTCCAGCTCTGCATCGGTGAGTGCGCGTTCAATGAGGTAGACCTGGCGAATTTCCATACGGAGCAAAAATAAGCGCTTTCAGCAGAAATTCAGGAAAAACTGTAGTTTTACAGCTGGCTTTTTGCCGCCGCTATGCGCTTTATCCTCAACCGAAGCATAATTGTTTCCTTTATTACCTATGCAGGGGTCATTATCGGCTACCTGAACCTGCTGTGGCTCTTTCCGCGGGTGATGAGCCTTGAGGAGATTGGCCTGTTCAGGACCCTGCAGGACATTGCACTGCTCTTTGTACCCTTTGCCCAGCTGGGCGCCGGCCAGGGGCTGTTGCGGTATTTTCCCTATGGGGCCAACCGGGGGGAGCAAAAGCAGCTGGTTACGCTGGCGCTGCTTTGGTCGGTGGGCAGTTTTTTACTCTTTCTCTTGCTGTTCTGGCTGCTGCAGGATTGGATCATCCAGTTTTTTCAGGATAAGGCCGCAACCGTTAATGCTTACCTGCCCGTGGTGTTGCTGCTCACCTTTATTCTCAATTTTCAGGGAATCCTGGAGCCGCTGTCCCGCTCGCTGCTGAAATTTCGTTTTGTGGCCTTTAGCCGGGAAATTCTGCTGCGCCTGCTTACCTCCGCACTCATACTTCTCTACTTTTTGAGCTGATCTCGTTCCATCAGGCCGTCTGGGGGTTGGTGGGGGTCTATGGCAGTGTGTCGCTCATGATCGGCCTGTCGCTGGCCCGCAGCGGATGGGCCAGCCTCAGCTTTCGTTTGAGCCCGGCCGTTCGCCAGCTGCTCCGGCCCTTTGCCTGGTATGGGCTTACCACTTTTTTGGCCTCGGCCAGCTCACTGCTGATCATGAAGACCGACTCGGTAATGGTTACCCAAATGCTGGGCCTGGATGCCAATGCCATCTACACCACGGTCTTTTTCATGGCTGTCATCATTGAAATGCCCCGCCGCATCCTGTCCCAGATCAGCACGCCCCTGCTGTCGCAGGCTTTTGAGCGCAGGGACATGGGGCTGGCACAGCGCATTTATCAGAAAACCTCCATCAATCTTTTTTTGGTAGGTGCCCTGCTGTATGTGGGCATTGTCTGCAACCTGCCGGCCCTTTTTTTCGCTGATGCCGCAGGGGGAGGCCTTTCGCACCGGCAGCTGCGTGGTGGTGATCATTGGCCTGGGCAAGCTCATTGATGGGGCTGCAGGGGTAAATGGCGAACTGCTCTCCATGTCGGCGCATTACCGGGTAAACCTCTACCTGATCCTGCTGATGGCCGTTATGAATGTAGTGCTCAACTGGCTGTTTATTCCCCTGTGGGGCATAGAAGGCGCCGCACTGGCCTCCTGCCTCAGCCTGCTGCTCTTTAACCTGCTTAAATGGGCCTATATCCGCGTTAGGCTGGCCCTGGACCCCTTTAGTAGCAAAAGCCTTATCCTGCTGCTGCTAACGGGCCTTGCCTTTGCAGCGGGCTGGTTTATGCCGCAGCTCTCCCATCTGCTGCTGGATATTCTGCTGCGCTCGCTGCTTATCACCGCCATTTTTGCTGCCGGGGTACTGGCTTTCCGGGTTTCGGAAGAAGCCAGTGAACTGTACCGTAAGCTTCTGCTCGTACTGCAGGGCCGGGCTTAATCAGCTTGCGGCTCAGGCAGCAGGGCATCCATCCAGGCGGCCAGCTGCCGGGCCTGGGTTGAGCGCAGGTAGGGTTGCAGGGGGGTATTCAGTGGGGGAATACCACCTTCCATCTGCTGCCGGAAAATCTGCTGAACATACTTCGTTGGGCCTTCGCTATCTGAAAAAGCATATCCCCTCCCTGCTCCTTCCTGCTGCAAGATTCTGCCGGCATCGTTCAGGGGGTCGCCAATGTACAGGATGGGTTTGCGGGCACCCAGGTACTCAAACAGCTTTGCAGGGATGATCAGGGAGGCTGCTGCTTCATTGTCGATCAGCAGCAGCAACAGGCTGGCCTCAGCCAGAAGCGCTGCTACCTGCTGCTGGGGCACATAGCCCTGCAGCAGCAGCTTTTGTGCCAGCAGGGGGTGGCGCCCGATGGAGGCCAGCACCCCCTTACCCACCTGCCCGGCCAGGCGAAGCTCCAGCCGCTGGTGAAACAGGGGGTTGGCCTGGCAGAGCTGCTCCAGCCCCTCCCACAGCCACTCGGGGTTGCGCCGGTCGTTGAGCAGGCCGGCATATTGCAGAATAAACGCACCCTCCCTGGGGCTGAGCTGGGGAGGGGCAGCGGCCAGGGCCTGGGGGTCTATGCCATTGGTGAGGGTCTGGATAGGAGTGCCGGCCGCAGGCAGGCTTTGCCCAATGGCCTCACTGGCCGTTAACACCAGGTCGGCCTGCTGTACCACCTGCCGCTCCAGTCGCCGGTGCAACTGCAGGGCCAGGGCGCTGGGGTGCATGCGGTGCAGGATTTCCCATTGGCTCCAGGGGTCCCGGAAATCGGCCAGCCAGGGCAGGCCGGTCTTTTTTTTGATAGCCTGGCCAATGAGATGCATGCTATGGGGAGGCCCCGTGGTGATAATGGCCTGAATATCATTCTTTTCCAGCACATCCAGTGCAAAGCGGCTGGCGGCCCGCACCCAGAATACCCGCGGATCCGGAATGAGCAGGTTGCCCCTGAGCCAGCGCAGCGCTTTGGCCCCCAGGCTGGGCGCTTCTTTGTCCATCAGCACGTTTTTAGCCAGATCATCAGACTTTTTGCCCGTAATGCGGTTAAGGAGGTGGTAGGGCTCAGTGATGGGGAGTCGAATCACTTCCAGATCGGGCGGCACGGCCTGCAGCAGGGAGGGGTCCTGCAGGCCAAAGGCAGGATTTTCGGGGGTGAGCACAACGGGCTTCCAGCCAGCCCCGGGCAGGTACTTGCTGAGCTGCAGCCAGCGTTGTACCCCAACTCCGCCACTGGGCGGCCAGTAATAGGTAATAAGTAAAAAGTTTTTTGTTCTGCTATCGTTTGCGGAAGCCGGCATGCCTCGGTTAACCTTTCAGGGAAGTGTAAAAATCGTTACTATTGTATCGCAAATTAAGGGAAATCCAGATATGAAACGAGTTGCAGTCTTTACTTCAGGAGGAGATGCCCCGGGCATGAATGCGTGCATTCGGGCCGTGGTGCGCGGCGCCATATACCATGAAGTAGAGATCTTTGGCATACGCTACGGCTACGATGGCATGATCCGGGGCGATATCTTTCAGATGAGCTCCCACAGCGTTAGCAACATTGTGCAACGGGGCGGCACCATCCTGAAATCGGCCCGCAGCAAGGAGTTTACGACCCCCGAAGGACGGCGCAAGGCCTATGAACAACTCAGGAAATGGGGCATTGAAGGCCTGATTGCCATTGGCGGAGATGGTACCTTCACAGGGGCCAGCATCTTCTACAACGAATATGAGCTGCCTACCGTAGGCGCCCCCGGTACTATTGACAATGACCTCTACGGCACAGACTATACCATTGGCTTTGATACGGCAGTAAACACCGCCCTGGAAGCCATAGACAAGATACGGGACACGGCCGACTCGCATGACCGTGTGTTCTTTATAGAAGTAATGGGCCGCGACTCCGGTTATATTGCCATCCAATCGGGCATTGGGGGTGGCGCCGAGCTGGTGATGGTGCCCGAAACCCTTACCTCGGTTGATGATGTGATTGCCACCCTTAAGCAGGGCTGGGACCGTGCCAAAACCTCTTCCATCGTGGTAGTGGCCGAAGGCGAAGAAGAGGGCACTGCCCATGAGATAGCCGACAAGGTAAAGGAGCACCTCAAGCAGAAAGACCTGCGGGTAACCACCCTGGGCCACGTACAGCGGGGCGGGCGCCCCTCGGCCTTTGACCGCATTCTGGCCAGCCGCCTGGGCCTGGGTGCCCTGGAGGGGCTGCTGGCAGGACAAAAAAATGTGGCCGCCGGCATTATTAACGATAAACTGGTCTATACCGACTTCAAAGACGCCATCAGTAAGGAAAAACCGTTAAACCCTGACCTCATCCGCATGGTTAACATCCTTAGCATTTAGCCAACGGATACGGATGATATGGGCTACCTCCCGATTGTACTTGCAGCAGCCGCTTTCTTGCTGCTTCTCTGCCTGGTAAATCTCAGCAGCATTCGCAGCCACCAGCAGGTACTGGGGCTTACTCTTTTTCAGGTGTGCCAGACGGCCAAAAGCCGGCATACCCTTATGCGCGCCATACAGGAACTGCCCCTTAACCAGCTCTGCCCGGAGCTACCCGCTACTCACCAGTTGTTGCCCCGCAGCATCCCTCACATGACCCCCTTTCTGGAAGCCGAACACAGCTCAGTAAAGGAACTGGGTTTTTTTCTGAAGGATAAAAGGTTCATGGATACCCATGCCCGCCTGCTCCCCCCGCTGGAGGTGCTTAACCAGCGGCAGCACATCAACCTGCGCACCTTTGAACGCAAGGTGCGGGAATACAACCAGCTGTTGGAAAGCTCCCCTACCCGCCTGGTGGCCCAGCTATGGCGCATCAAGCCTATTCGCTTTGCATCTGTGCATGGATGAGCCCAAGGGCCTCCTCAAGCTGATGGGGATGAAACCAGTGCCAGTCGGGATCTTTTTTAAACCAGGTAAGCTGCCGCTTGGCATAGCGGCGGGAGTTTCGCTTTAGCAGGCGTACGGCCTCTTCCCAGGGCCATTGCCCCTCCAGGTAACCAAATACCTCCTGATAGCCCACCGTTTGCAGCGCATTCAGTTGGCGGTAGGGATACAGGCGTTTGGCCTCCTCCAGCAGCCCCTGCGCCAGCATCTGGTCCATGCGCTCATCAATGCGGGCATAGAGCTCTCCCCGGGGACGGTCCAGCCCAATTTTGATGGTCTGGAAGGGCCGCTCCGGATAGGCCTGCTGCCGAAAGCCCGAATAGGGCTGCCCCGTAGCCCGGCACACTTCCAGTGCCCGGATGATGCGGCTGGGATTTTGGCGGTCAACCTCCTGCCAGTAGACCGGGTCCCGTTGCTGCAACTCCTCCAGCAGGGGGGCTAATCCATGTTGAGCGTATTCCTTGTTCAGCTGCTCTCTGAGGTTTTCAGGAACCTGCGGCATCTGGTCCATGCCCCGGCAGAGGGCCTGCACATAGAGTCCGGAGCCGCCGGCCACCACCACCGCCTGATAGCGGGTAAAGAGCTTTTCCAGCAACTGTAGCGCATCCCGCTCAAACTGGCCGGCACTGTACTCCTGGTCGGGTTCCAGCAGGTCAATAAAGTGATGAGGTACGGCCGCCAGTTCGGCCGCATCGGGCTTGGCCGTACCAATGTTCAGCTGCTGGTAGAGCTGCCGGCTGTCGGCAGAAAGGATCTCGGTGCCCAGCCGCTGGGCCAGCGCAATGCTAAAGGCAGTCTTGCCCACGGCGGTGGGTCCGCCTACTACAATGAGAAATTTCTTTTGCTGGTCTGGCATCTGCCCAGGGGGAATAAAAGAGATTTTCAAGCGTTAATCCCTGCAAGTTTACGTATATTTAGTCAACTTGTGCCCCTACTCCTTTTCCATGGAAGGCTACACTACTTTAAGCAAAGAAGCCCTAATTCAGCAACTGCAGGCAGCAGAAGAGCAAAACAAACGCCTGACGGCGCTCTTTGAAAGTTCCAGCCTGCTGATCCTGAGCTTTGCGGCCGATGGGCGCATCCTGAAAACCAACACCAACTGGGGACGCAAGCTGGGCTACTCCCGCTCCGACCAGGCCTTTTTGAAGCTCAAGGACCTGGTGCATCCCGACCACTACCTGCCCTTTCAGCAAAGCATCGTGCAGGCCGCCCAACAGGGCGAAATCCCCCTCAACACTGTACTGCTGGATAAAAAAGGCAATCCTCTGCATGTGGCGGGCAACATCAACCCCATTAGCACCAAGGCGCGCAGCACCGAGTTTCAGGCTTTTTTTTACGATGTGTCTAACCGGGTAAAAACCGATAAAGCCAAGAATCTCTACTACAGCATCAGCGGCCTGGTACTGCACAGCCTAAGCCTGGACCAGCTCTACGCCAACATCCATGTGGAGCTGAGCAAAATCATTGAAGCCGACAATTTCTATATTGCCCTATTTGAGCGGGACAAGCACCTGATCCGCTTTCCCTACTTTGTAGATGAGCACTTCCATTACCCCATCAACAATGCCGTGCGCCGCCATGGCCGGGGCCTTACCGAATTTGCCATTCTGGAAAACAAGCCGCAGCATCTCTACAAAGAAGACATCCTGCGCCTGGTGAATGAGGGCAAGATTGAAATTACCGGCAACATTCCGGAAGCCTGGATGGCCGTGCCCTTTGAGCTGGACAAAAACACCAGCGCCCTGATTGCCCTGCAGAGCTACCATACCCGCGATACTTACGACGAGAAAGACTTGGAGCTGCTGGATTTCATCTCCGGCCAGGTAGCCCTTGCCATTCGCCAAAAGCAAAATGAGGAGCAGATCAACCGGCAGGCCGCCCGCCTGCAGGCTATTTTCCGAAGCAGCACCCACCTGATCTGGACCATTAACCGCCATTACGAGCTGTCGGTCTTCAACAACCAGCAGGAAGATGCCATTCGCAAGTACTTCAGCGTAAAAGTTAAGGACAAGACCCGGGAGGGCAGCCCCTTTGCCAATGACAACCGCCTGCGGGAAGACAATAAATTCTGGTATGAGAAATACCAGCAGGCATTCACCGGCAAATCCATGCACTTTGAGGTGCTGCTGCGCGATGAAGCCGGCCGCGATGTGTGGAAGGAAGTGTTCATTAACCCCATCTACGACTCCAACGGGCACATCCATGAGATCAGCGGCATTGCCACCGACGTAACGGGCAAAAAAGGCTCCGAGCTAGCCCTGCTGGAGAGCGAAGAAATGTTTCGGAACATCTTCAACTCCTTTCAGGACATTTACTTCCGCTGCGATATCAAGGGAGATCTGACCATGATCAGCCCCTCCATAAAAGAGCTGCTGGGCTATGAGCCCGAGCAGGTGCTGGGCAAGAACATCACCAACTACTACCTTTACAACAGCCGCATCAAAGAGCTCTTCCGTCAGCTGGTGAAGCACAAAACGGTGCGCAACTTTGAGGCCTCGGTGATCCGCGAAAACGGACAGCTGCTGCAGTGCATCTGCAACATCCGCCTCATTTATGGCAAAAACGGCAAGCCTACCGACATCGAAGGGGTAGCCCGCGACATTACAGAGCTAAAGCGCACCAACCTGGAGCTGCTGCACGCCAAGGAACTGGCCGAAAAAAGCCTGAAAGTAAAGGAGCAGTTTCTGGCCAATATGAGCCATGAGATCCGCACCCCCATGAATGGGGTAATCGGCATGGTAGACCTGCTGGCCAGCACCCGCCTGGATGAAGAGCAAAACAACTATGTGGAGATCATCCGCAAATCCAGCCGCACGCTGCTGGCCATTCTCAACGATATCCTGGACCTGAGCAAGATTGAAGCCGGCAAGATGCAGCTGCGCAAATCGGTGCTGCGCATTAACTCGGTAGTGGACAAGCTGCATGCCCTCTTCTCCCAGCAGGCTGCCATGCAGGGCATCATTCTGCGCTATTCCATCGATCCGGACATGCCCGAGTACCTGCTGGCCGATGAGACCCGCCTGCTACAGATCTTCTCCAACCTTACCTCCAATGCCATCAAATTCACCAACCGGGGCGGCGCCGTTGATATTGTGCTAAACCTGCTGGAAACCCAGGAGCATACCCACCTGATCAAGGCCGAGATTCGGGATACGGGCATTGGCATTGCCGAAACCCAGCTGCGCAAGCTCTTCAGCAGCTTTAGCCAGCTGGACAATTCCCTCTCCAAAACCTATGGCGGTACTGGTTTGGGCCTGGCCATCAGCAAGCAGTTGTGCCGCCTGATGGGGGGTGATATTGGGGTAGAGAGCCAGCCCGGCCAGGGCAGCACCTTCTGGTTTACCTTTCAGGCGCAGGAAGCCTCGGCCCGGGAATTTGTGGACCACGACAGCGAAAATGACCTGCTGCTCCGCCAGGACCTGATCAGGGACTGCCCCAAGATTTTGCTGGTAGACGATAATGAAGTGAACCGCCAGGTGGCCAGCAGCATTCTCAGCAAGGCCGGATGCCCGGTAGATACCGCCCAGAATGGCTTTGAGGCACTCGAAAAAGTGCAGCAGGAAGACTATCACATTGTGTTTATGGACATTCAGATGCCGGAAATGGACGGCATCACCACCACCGAAAAAATACGGGCGCTGAACCTGGAAAAAGTGCCGGCCATTATTGCCATGACGGCCTACAGCATGGAAGAAGACCGTACCAAGATCCTGCAGGCAGGCCTGGACGATTACCTTTCCAAGCCCATCAAAGCCAATATGCTGATCCGTAAAGTGCTGCAGTACCTGGGGCAGGATGTACCCCTGCCAGCCGAGATCGACGAAAAAAACACCGACAACCAACAACCCGCGCTACCCGAGGGGATCATTGCCCGCGAGGCCATTGACCAGCTGCTGCGCTGGGGGGGTGAAGAGCTGGTCCAGAGCGCCTTTCAGGAGTTTGACAGCGAGGCCTCCGAGCAGCTACAGGCCTGCCAGCAGCACCTGGCCAACAAGGAGTATGCGGCTGCCAGCGATGAGCTGCACAGCCTCAAGGGAAGTGCCGGCACTCTTGGTGTAGTACAAGTTGCTGAAATTGCCAGGGCAATAGAGCAACACATAAAGGAAAAAGATTATAAATTTGCCGACGAACATTTTCCCAGTCTTCTGGAAGCATTCCGGGAGTTCCAGGAATTTTTTAGCGAAAACTCAAATACCTTTTCGTCATGAATAAAAAAGTATTGATTGCCGAAGACAGCTCGGTGATCCAAAACCTTGCAAAGAAGATCCTTCAGTTTCAGAATTTCGATATTACCGCTGTAAAAAACGGCAAGCAGGTACTCGATAAAATGGAAGGGGAACGCTTTGATGTGATCATCATGGACATCAACATGCCCATTATGGATGGCATGCAGTGCGCCGAGCAGATTCGCAAGCGCGATGATGAAAAGGCCAACACCCCCATCATCATCATCAGCGGCAATGCACGCAACTACGGACAGGAAGACTTTGACCGGGTGGGCGCCAACGCCTATCTGCAAAAGCCGCTTAATTTCGACGAACTGGTTGAAAAAGTGCATGAATTAACCCGCTAATGCAGGTTAAGTATACCAAACATTACCTGAATCGGCTGGAGGATATATTCAGCGAGACTGACTATATCCTCCGGTACGAGAAGGGCAACTTTAAATCGGGCTACTGCATTTTAAAAGACAGGCAGCTGGTGGTGGTAAACCGCTACTATACCACCGAAGGAAAGATCAACTGCCTGATCGAGATCCTGCGCCACCTGCGCCCCCAGTCCGAGCGCTTCAGCGAAAAAAATCAGAAATTTCTGGACGAGCTGCTAACAGCCGAGGCCTAAGCTGTGAAAATAACATTTCTAGGTACAGGCACCTCGCAGGGAGTACCCGTAATCGGCTGCACCTGTGCTGTGTGCCAATCGCTTGATTTCCGCGATAAACGCCTGCGCACCTCCGTATATGTGGAAGTGGACGGTCAGCACCTGGTGTTTGACACCGGGCCCGACTTTCGCCAGCAAATGCTGCGGGAGCGTATCAGCCGCCTGGATGCCGTTATTTTCACCCACGAGCACAAAGACCATACCGCAGGCCTGGATGATGTGCGCGCCTTTAATTTCCGCCAGAAAAAAGAAATGCCCCTCTATGGCCATGCCCGGGTACTTGCACAGCTGCAACGGGAGTTTGCCTACGCCTTTGGGGAGATGAAGTACCCCGGTGCCCCGCTACTGGCCCTGCATGAGATCAGCAATACTCCCTTTTCGATTGGCGGGGTTGAGCTGCAACCCATTGAGGTCTTTCATTACAAGCTGCCGGTCTTTGGCTTTCGCATTGGCGACTTTACCTACATTACCGATACCAACGCCATTCCGGAAACAGAAAAAGAAAAGATACGGGGCAGCAAAGTGCTGGTGCTGGATGCCCTGCAGCAGCAGCCCCATATCTCTCATTTTACCCTGCAGGAAGCCATTGCCGTGGCACAGGAGCTGCAGGCAGAGCAAACGTATCTCATCCACATCAGCCACCGCATGGGCCTGCATCAGGACGTATCCCGCCAGCTGCCCCCGGGCATTGCCCTGGCCTGGGATGGGCTTAAACTAGTGCTCTAGCCATGCAAAACAACTATTACTTTCTGCGCCAGCTCAGCCGGCAGCTGGAAGACCTGCTGAAGGGCAGCCGGCTGCAGGAATGCTACAGCCAGAGCAAGGGCGAACTATCGTTTAGTTTTCTGCAGCCCGATGGCAGCCTACACTACCTAAAGGCCGTGCTGCTGCCCGATTTCTCCTGCCTCTACCTGCCCAAAAGCCAGGAGCGGGCCCGCCGCAACAGCGTGGATCTGTTTGGCGAATTGCTGGAGCGCACCCTTACTGGCGTGGAGCAGTATCGCAACGACCGCAGCTTCTCCCTGCAGTTTGATGGGGGCTACGGCCTGCTCTTTAAGATGCACGGCAACCGCGCCAATGTGCTGCTGCATCATCAGCAGGAAGCTCTGCGCCTCTTTAAAAGCAAACTGGCCAAAGACTGGGCCCTAAGCCCGGATGCTTTGCACCGGAAGCTTACCTTCACCTATGAAGCATTTCTTTCCGCGGGCGAAAACCCCGCTAAAGTGGTGCCCACCCTGGGCCAGGAAGCCATGGCCCACCTGCTGGCCGGGGGATGGGAAGGCCTTGGCAGCGAAACAAAATGGGAGCGCCTTCAAACACTGGTGCAGCAGCTTGAAAACCCCCAAACGTATTATGTATGCCTGCAGCAAGGCAAGCCGCACCTGCTGCTCTTCGAGTGGGGCGAAACCCTCTTTTCCTCGCCAGACCCCCTGGCGGCTCTTAACTATTTTTACCGTAGCTATACGTATGATTGGGCCCTGCAGCGGGAAAAAAGCAGCCTGCTGCAGCAGCTGGACCGCCGCATCCGCAATACCGAAAGCTACCTCTACAAGACCCTGGAGAAGCTGGAGGAGCTGCAAACCAGCGCCAGCCACCGCCATCTGGGCGACCTGCTCATGGCCAACCTGCATGCCATCCCCGCCGGTACCGAAAAGGCCGAGGTGCTGGACTTTTATACCGGCCAGCCTGTAACCATTAAGCTCAAACGGGAGCTGAGTCCACAGAAAAATGCCGAACAGTTTTACCGCAAGGCCAAAAACCAGCAGCTGGAGCTAAATCACCTGCAGGACAACATCGCCGCCAAGGAAGAGCGGCTCACAGCCCTGCAAACCCTCCGCCAGCAGGTCAGCACCGAGGAGGACCTGAAACAACTGCGCCGCCTGCGCAAAGAGCAGCTGCCGGAAGAAGAAAATCAGCCGGCACTCCCCTACCGCCTGTTTGAGGTGCAGCAGCATCAGATTCTGGTGGGCAAAGGCGCCGCCCAGAACGATGAGTTGCTCCGCTACCACAGCCGCAAGGACGATCTGTGGCTCCATGCCAAGGATGTGAGCGGCTCACATGTGATCATTCGGCGCCAGCCTGGCAAGCCGGTGCCAGCGCCGGTAAAGCAAAAAGCCGCCCAACTGGCCGCCTGGTATAGCAAGCGCAAAAGCGACAGCCTCTGCCCGGTGATCTGCACCCCCCGTAAATGGGTGCGCAAGGTAAAAGGGGCGCCTGCCGGCGCCGTGCTGGTTGATAAGGAAGAAGAAGTGTTGCTGGTAGAACCCAGGAGTTGGGAATAAAAAACATGAGTCATCCCGAATTTTCTAAATGGTTTAAACATGATCATATTACAGTATTTTAGCCCAAAAACTCAAAGGAACGCTGTCATCTCGACCAGCGGGAGAGATCTTGGATAAGTCAACTCTTTACTGGTAAATTTCCAGGATTTCTCCCGCTGGTCGAAATGACAGCCTACTTCACTAAAAAAGG
>NZ_AODQ01000033.1 GCF_000348925.1 Cesiribacter andamanensis AMV16
CTACCTCTGCCAAATTGCCGGCCAGCTGCGGTCAGGCGCGCCTGCAGGTCGTTGAGATCTTTGCCGTGCCAGAGGGGTAATAGGATAGAGCAATGAGGTCGTAGTCTGTCTGCTGAAAATCTTCNAAAAAACCGGCTGCATTCTGGTAGCCGGCATAATGGATCATGATCTGGCTATCATCGGAATGGTCCCGCACTGCCTGTACCCCAGCATTTACCAGGGCCAGGAACTGGCTGCGGTTGGACCGCCGACCCTCCGGCCATAGCATCCCTCCATTGATCTCATTGCCGATCTGGATGTAGTCGGGCCCGATCTCCTGTACAATCTTCTGGGTATAGCGGTACACGCTGTCTGTTAGCTGCTCAAAGGAGATGCCCTCCCACTGTGCCGGCTTGGTCTGGT
Source organism: Cesiribacter andamanensis AMV16 (assembly GCF_000348925.1). Classification (GTDB taxonomy): domain Bacteria; phylum Bacteroidota; class Bacteroidia; order Cytophagales; family Cyclobacteriaceae; genus Cesiribacter; species Cesiribacter andamanensis. The sequence goes on from NZ_AODQ01000033.1 coordinate 403, forward strand.
GGCCCGGGTCGGCCCAGGTATCGGAATAATGGACTGTAAGCCATACCCGCATGCCTTTTTGCCGGATCTCCTGCGCAAAAGTCTTCACCTCTTCAAAACCCGCATGCCCGTCGGCCGGATCTTTCCAGAGCCGCAAGCGTATGGTATTGACCCCTTCTTTTTGCAGGGTCGTCAGCATGTCTTCTGGCTGGCCGGCCCTGTTTCGGGTAGTTACCCCAGCGGCTCTGATCTCAGGGATATAGGAAGCATCTACTCCCCGGATCATATCAAAATCAACGTTCTCAGGTAGCTGGGGCTTCTCTTCCGCTTTATTACAGGCAACCGATAGCAGCAGGAGAATCGGAAGCAGAAAAGGTATTGCGTTCATAGGCACAGGTAGAGGTCTGGACAAGCCCGGTACGCCGGTTAAGGGCACAGGATAGCAAAGCGGATAGAAAGTTCTTCTACCCGAACATACCCTATTTATCCCCCAATCCCAAATGGCCCGCCCGTGTCTAGTTGGCATAATACTCCCGCACCACCTCCTGTGCAGGTTTTCCCTGCGGCGTGTAGTCGGTTTGGAGGCGATGATGGCGGCGGGGCAACTGGGGATACCACTTCCAGAGAAAAGCGCCTGCCAGCCACTTTTGCGGCCATGCGGTCTGAAAGAAGGCTTTATAGGCTGTTGCCTGCGCCTGCAGATCGGCAGGGCCTGTTGTATCGGAGCGCCAGGGCTCCCGGCTAGCGCCCCCTACACTGCGGTAGCCCCATTCGGTAAACAGCACGGGTTTTTGCTGCTGGCTGGCAAGCGTGCCAATAGCATCAAGATGGGGTTGCCAGTGGGCCGAAAGTGCCTGCAGACTGGGTTGATCGGCCTGGCTCAGGGGGAAGTAGGCATCAATACCAATGTAATCGAGGCGGTCCCAGTGCGGAAACTCCCCATAGCTATCCCAGTTGTCGGCATAGGTGAGCTGGCCGCCGTATACCTCCCGAACCGCATCGATCAACTGCTGCCAGTAGTGGGGACGCTGGCGGGTGTGCTGCTTCAGCTCTGTGCCTATGCAGTAGAGCGGCAGCTGCAGGCTATCGGCCAGCCGGGCAAAGTGCAGGATGTAACCAGTATAGGCACGCTCCCAGGCCAGCCACTCCTCTTCACTTTCATACTGAATATCGCCATGAAACCCGCCCTGCAGCCAGATGTGCGGCTTGAGCATAATCTGCATGCCGGCCTCCCGCACCAGGCGCACCGATTCAATGATCCCCTCATCCCGCTCGCCCCACCATTGGCGCTCTACATTAAAGTGCAGCACCGTATCGCCGGGGCGGGCAAAGGCATAGGGCATCAGGCTTACCCACTCCACCCCCAGCTGCTGCAGTTCCTGCAGGGGCTCCGAATCCATGGGCTGTGAAGGAGCCACCAGACTTACCCCTTTCATCTTCTGCCCCTCATAGCGATACTCGGGCGTGCTGCAGCTCCAACTTACGAGAAGAAGAATAAGAAAAAGAAAGGGGTACTTCATGGAGATGGCTGGAAAAGGGAAATCAGAAAGTGGTAATTTAGTGCTTCCTGAATTCCCGATAATGCAAACACCAAAACTTTTCATGCTGCTGCTGGGCTGCCGGCCAGCGGGCCGAACAACCGAACAACACGATGTATTCTTTGGCATCGGAAACTCGGCAAGGGAGCTGGTGCCGGCCCTAAAGGCCTTCTGGCCGGAGGCAGGCGGCAGCCTGCATGTAGATGCCTGGCGGGAGGTGACGCGGGTTGGCCAGTACCGCATAGCGGTAGTGCCCAGAAATGAAAGCCAGCCCGCGGAGGCCGCCTCCCTTATACATCTCTATTTTCTGAACCTGGGCGGCTACAAGCAGGCCCAGTTCGATGAGTTTCACTACAAGCTGTTGCTGATAGCCCCTGATTCGGCCACCGCCATCCGACAAGCCCGCCAGACCGCCTTTTACAAGCACACTGGCTTTACGGGAGCCACTGCTCATGTAGATGACAAATACGGTGTAGATGTGGATGAGCTCTACCAGGTGAGGGATATTCTGGCACCGGAGCTAAAGCAGGCGTATCGGCTCCAGATCACTCCCGCCCCCCTGGGAGAGGAAGACGTACTGCACCTGGGGTATTTCAAGCTGCAAAAGCTATAACGTCCACTCAAAGGGGTACATACACTACTTTCTTGGTCTCAAAAAATTCTTCTTCAAAGAAATCGGGCAGGTTGTAAATGGCGTAGTTGAGGCCGGTTTCATCCAGCTCCTCGTCCAGATCGCCGCCTTTCAGGTAGAGAATGCCGTTGTACAAGGGGTGCTTTGAGTCCTGCTTTACCTTTTTTTCTACCCAGCCAATAAAGGGCTTCATGCGGGTTACGGCCCGGCTTACCACAAAATCAAACTGGCCCTTTACCTGCTCGGCCCGGATCTGCTCGGCCCGCACATTCTGCAGGCCCAGGGCCTCGGCTACCCCCTGCACCACTGAGATTTTCTTGCCGATGGAATCCACCAGGTAAAAAGAGGCCTGCGGAAACAGGATGGCCAGGGGAATACCCGGAAAGCCGCCGCCGGTGCCTACATCCATGATTTGTGCCCCGGCCAGAAAAGGCTGCACTTTGGCGATGCCCAGCGAGTGCAGCACATGCCGCACATAGAGCTCGTCGATATCCTTGCGGGAGATGACGTTGATCTTGCTGTTCCAATCCTCATACAGCTCCTGCAGGCGACCAAACTGCAGCTCCTGCTCGGGGCTAAGGTCGGGAAAGTATTTTTTGATAAGGGCTGCTCCGTCTTGCATGGGGGTAAAAATTAGGCTGATTAACCACCGCAGCGGCGGGCCGTCCCGCCCTCCGGGCACCCCTCCTAATTCAGGAGGGGAATCACTGCTGCTGAAGCTTTTAGGGGTTCTACTATTAGTTAGGACCTGATAGCAAAGAGCAGAAAGATCAAGTAATTTCTAGAGGCTTAATTCCCCTCCTGAATTAGGAGGGGTGCCCGGAGGGCGGGGTGGTCCGCCGCTGTGGTGGTTATTCAGTCTTAAATCTGATCCTTCTTATCCTTTACCAGCTCATACATGAGCTCCCGGGCCCGGTAGAGCTGGGCTTTGATGGTGCCCAGGGGGGCATCCAGTTCCTTGGCGATCTCGTCGTAGGAGAGCTCATCGAAATAGCGCAGGCGCACCAGGCGCTGGTATTTGGGCGGCAGCTTGGTCACAAACATCTGCACCAGCTCAATCTTCTGGGTCTTGATGGCTTCCTGCTGTGGGTTCAGGGTCTCGTCCTCCACATCAATGTTCACATCATCGCCACTATCATTCTTAAAGGTGGTGTTGAGGCTGAGCGTCTTGAGCCGCTTTTTGCGGATAAAGTCAATGGCATTGTTGGTGGCAATGCGAAAGAGCCAGGTACTGAAGGTATAATCCTGCTTGAACTTGTGCAGGTTTTTGAAGGCTTTGGCAAAGGCTTCAATGGTGAGGTCTTCGGCATCATCCACATTGCGCACCATTTTCAGGATCATGTGGTAAACGGCCATTTTGTAGCGCTTCATGAGTTCGCCATAGGCCGTCTGGTCCTTGTCCTGAAGGGCCTGATCAATTAGCCGAAAGTCTTCTAGTGCCTTGGCAGAAAAATTCTTATTGCTGTTTACTTCCATTTAGTCTGTTTTGTGAAAAGCGCCGTTACGCCTACCACCAGTTGGTACACCATCATCAGAAAATCCAACAACAACAAATACCAACAGCGGAATGGATCTCCGAGTTTCTTGCTGCCCTGCAGCAGCAAATAGTACAGCAGGAGGGTTCGGAACAAAAACACCCCCACTACCAGGTAGGGCTCAATCCATAAACTCAGCAGTAGCACAAAAGTTATCCAGAATACCCACTGCGATAACATAAATAGCCCCAGTCCCATACGGGAACCTGCCCGGTAGAGTTTCCCGGCCGACCAGTGGCGCAGTTTTTGTCTGTACCACTCCCCCCAGCTGGTCTTAGGAATGGACAGCACCAGCGCTTCCGGTCCTATGGTAACGGTGGTATTACGTTTATTGGCGTTGTAATTTACAAAAAGATCGTCATCACCACTAAGTACCCCCCGGTGTTCCATAAAGCCCTTGCGCTGCAGAAAGAACGATTTGCGGTAGGCCAAATTGCGCCCCACCCCCATATAAGGTGAACGGGCCAGGGCAGCACCCAGGTACAACATGCCGGTAAAGAGGGTCTCAAAGCGGATAAAGGCATTCAGAAAACCTGGTTTTTTGTGGTATTGTGAGTAGCCCAGGTTGATCTGCATGCCCTCTTTCTCAAATTTGGCCGCCATATGGCTTAGCCAGAAGGGGCTGTTGGGCTGGCAGTCAGAATCGGTCAGCAGCACCACATCATGGGCGGCATGCTTGATGCCCATGGTGAGGGCCCACTTTTTAGGGGTGAAGTGGTTGGGGGTCTGCTCAATGTGAATGGAGCGCACCCGGGGATCTTTTCGGCTCTCTTCTTCCAGCCAGGTATGGGTATAGTCCGTGGAGCGGTCATCCACCACCAGCACCTCAAAATGGGCATAGTCCTGCTCCAGCAGGCGGGGCAGCAGACGCTTCAGGTTCTGGCTTTCGTTACTGGCACAGACTATGATGGTAACAGGTACCTGCGGACGGGCGGCTACCTGCGGCTTTTTATACCAGGCTACCCGGCCAAAGCGCAGTAAGTAGTAATACAGCTGAATGAGTACAACAACACCAAAGAGGACCAACAATCCTTCAGACACTACCGACATGTAACAGGGTGAGATTTAACTGTTCAAATATAAGAGGAGTTTTCGACCTTTTTCACAACTAATCCCCGCAGATATTACACTGCCACAAAGAAAAGTGATACCCCCCTTTTTTAGGGCCCGATACTCCTGACTTTGATTGGTAAATAGGGCCCAAACAGATACCTTTGCGGGTTGATTGGCCCCCAAAGAACACATGCAGTTTACGCTGGAAACTACTGACCCCAAAAGCCGGGCCCGGGCAGGCCGCCTCACCACCGGCCACGGGACTATTGAAACCCCCATCTTTATGCCCGTAGGCACGGCGGGCACCGTAAAGGCCGTGCACCAGCGGGAGCTCCGGCAGGACATTGGCGCACAGATCATTCTTGGCAATACCTACCACCTGTACCTGCGCCCCGGTCTGGATACGCTGTACAAGGCCGGCGGCCTGCACCAGTTTGGCGGCTGGGACGGGCCCATTCTCACCGACAGCGGCGGCTACCAGGTGTTCTCCCTTTCCGATATCCGCAAAATTACCGAAGAGGGGGTCAAGTTCCGCTCGCACATCGATGGCTCCAAGATCGATTTTACGCCCGAAGGGGTCATGGACATTCAGCGCATCATCGGCGCCGACATTATCATGGCCTTTGATGAGTGTCCCCCCTACCCCAGCGATTATGAGTATGCCCGCAAGAGCATGGAGCTCACCCACCGCTGGCTGAAGCGCTGCATCGAGCGGCTGGACAGCACCGAGCCCCACTATGGCTATGAGCAGCAGCTCTTTCCCATTGTGCAGGGCAGCACCTATAGCGACCTGCGCCAGCAGTCGGCCGAGTTCATTGCCAGCCAGAACCGGGCCGGCAATGCCATAGGCGGCCTGTCGGTGGGCGAGCCGGCCGAGGAGATGTACCGCATTACCGAGCTGGTGTGCGGCATACTACCGGCCGACAAACCCCGTTACCTCATGGGGGTAGGCACACCCGCCAACATCCTGGAGTGCATTGCCCTGGGGGTGGATATGTTTGATTGCGTAATGCCTACCCGCAATGCCCGCAACGGCATGCTCTTTACCACACAGGGCATTATCAACATCCGCAACGAAAAATGGAAGCAGGACTTCAGCCCCATAGACCCGGGCCTGAGCAATTATGCCAGCTCGTTCTACACAAAGGCTTACCTGCGCCACCTGATCCACAGCAAGGAAATGCTGGGGGCGCAGATTGCCTCGGTGCACAACCTGAGCTTTTATTTGTGGCTGGTGGGCCAGGCGCGGGAACAAATCAAGGCTGGTACGTTTTCTGCTTGGAAGGAGCGGATAATCCCAACCCTTATGCAACGGCTCTGATGAAAGCGCAATGCAGCAGTTTGTACTCCCTTGAAAAGCAGCCGGGCGGCATCATCCGGTCCTTTGAGCCTATAACTTATTTCGGATGAAAATACTGGATCGCTATATCCTGACGAAGTTCCTTTCCGCCTTCTTTTTTGTGGTGGCCATACTGGTAACCATAGTGTGCGTGATTGACCTTACGGAGAAGAACGACGAGTTCATCAAGCACAACCTGGGCATAGGCGAGATCCTGGGCTATTATGCAGCCTTTATCCCGTTCATCGCCAACTTCATCACCCCCATTACGGTCTTTATCGCCACCGTATTTGTGACGGCGCAGATGGCCGGCCATACCGAAATTATTGCCATTCTGAGCAGTGGGGTTAGCTTCAGGCGCATGATGGTGCCTTATTTGCTGGGGGCCAGCATCATTGGGGCGCTTAGCTTTGCCCTCACCGGCTACATTCTGCCCAATGCCAACAAAAAACGAGTGGCCTTTGAGCTGGCTTACATTAAAAAGCCCTTCCGCTTCGATCAGCGCAACATTCACATCAAGATAGGCCCCCAGTCGTATGCCTACCTGGAGAGCTACAACAACGAGGCCAACGTAGGCTACCGCTTTACACTGGAAACCATTAAGGACAACCAGCTGGAGGCCAAGCTTACAGCCCGCCGCATGGAGTGGAGCGAAGAAAAAGAAAAATGGGTGCTGCGGGAGTGGCAGCGGCGGGAGATAGACGGGCGCCAGGAGCGCTACGAGCAGGGCGCCCAGATGGATACTACCCTGGCCATCACTCCCAAAGATTTTGGCAGCACCTACCACCTGCAGGAAACCTTTACCCTGCCCGAGCTGCAGGACTACATTGATGAGCTTACCGCCCGCGGCGCCGATAATATTGTGATCTACGAGATTGAGAAATATGTTCGCTATATGTCGCCCTTTGCTGCCATTGTGCTTACCTTCATTGGGGTGATCATGTCCAGCCGCAAGAGCCGGGGCGGTAGCGGACTGCGCATTGCCTCGGGCTTTGGCCTGGCCTTTGTGTACATTATCTTGTTTGTATTTGCCAAGAGCATGGCCGAATCAAACACCATCCAGAGCCCGCAGCTGGCCGTCTGGATCCCCAACATTCTTTTTGCTATTATTGGACTGGTTCTTTACCGCAACGTGCCGCGCTAGTATATGAGTGCTCAGCCTAAGGATTATGTGCAGCTGCATTTTATTGTGCTGCTTTGGGGGTTTACGGCCATTCTGGGGGTGCTCATCAGCATTCCGGCTGTAGAAATGGTTTTTTACCGCACCCTGCTGGCAGCCGGCGGACTGCTGCTTCTGCTGCAGTACCGCAAGATCGGGCTCTGGCGAGGCAGGGGGACCCACCACGGGCATGCTGCTGACGGGGATACTGATTGCGGCGCACTGGATTCTGTTCTTTGCCGCCGCCCGGGTGTCCACCGTTTCCATCTGCCTGGCCGGCATGGCTACGGGCAGCCTGTGGACCTCTATTCTGGAGCCGCTGGTGATGCGCCGCCCCTTTAAATGGTACGAGCTGCTGCTGGGCCTGATTGTGATTCTGGGCCTGTATGTGATCTTCCGCTTTGAGTTTAACCATGCGCTGGGCTTGGCCATGGCGGTAGCCTCAGCCTTTCTATCCTCGGCCTTTACAGTGATCAACAGCCGGCTTACGGTGCAGCACAACCACTTTCTGATCACTTTCTGGGAAATGGTGGGGGCCTGCGGAGCCATCGCCCTCTTTTTTCCGCTTTACATCGCCACCCTGGCCGAAGGGGGTGCCCTGCAGCTGAGCGTTAGCTGGGGAGATGTAGGCGCGCTGCTGGTGCTGGCCCTGGTGTGCACCGTATATGCCTACTCAGTGTCGGTTGAGCTGCAAAAGCGCCTGAGCGCCTTTACGGTAAACCTGACGGTGAACCTGGAGCCGATCTACGGCATTATCCTGGCCATTATCATCTTTCGGGAGCATGAGCAGCTTACGGCCGGCTTTTTCTGGGGCACGGCCATTATTCTGTCGGCGGTGCTGATCTACCCCCTCTTTGTGCGCATGGAGCGCAGGCGACAGCTGTCGGTCCGAAAAATACAGTAATCTTCTGCCCCTGCCCCAAACATACGGGCTCCCCTTCTTCTTTCTTTAAGACAATCCTATGGGGTTGTAGTAAAAAAAGAAGATGATGAAAATCCGCTATCCCTACATTCCGATATACGGGCTGCTGCTCCTGCTGCTGGCCGTAGGCTGCACCGCACCCCGCTCCATTATTCAGTCCGGCAAAGTAACCCCCAGGGGGGAGTTTAAGATTGGCCTGAATACCGGCGCCAACCTGGCCAGCGCCCCCCTGAGCCAGCTGGACGATATCACCAATTCCGCCATTGATGCAGTAACCGGCCGGGATTCGGTCTTTTACGACCAGCAGATCGATGTATTTGCCCAGGCCCTAACGGCCTATGCCCTGGACCCGGTGGGGCCGGCCTTTGATCTGTATGTGCGCTATGGGCCCGTCACCCGCCTGGATGTGGGCTATAAATTTGCCTCTGGCGTGCATGTGCTGGATGCCATGTACCAGTTTATGGGGCCTACGGGCACCCCTGAGAATCCGGGCATCGGCAATTTCTATGGCAGCATTGGGCTGCAGTACTCCGGCCAGGAAGCCAACATCCTGAAGCGTTTTAATGTAAACCGACTGGTACCCCTGCTGGACTTTACCGCCCGGCGCCGGGATCTGGTGATCCCCCTGATCTTTAGTCGTTCTTTTGGGCCGGAAGAGGAGATTGGCAATATTTCCTGGGGCCTGGTCTACCACCATTCGTTTTTCCGCTATGGCTTTTCGCCCGATGAGCTGTATGAGCGGGTGGGCGATCAGGTGCGGCGCATCAACCCGGTAACGGAGCGCAGCAACTTTCCGGCTTTTGGGGCCTTTGTCAATGGCAAGATCGGCTACAAATTTCTCTATGCCCTGCCGGCAGTAGCGGTCTATTATCAGAACTATGGCAGCTATCAGTTGCTGGCCGGCAAGCAGTTTTCCTTCAAGGGGGTAAGGGTGGTGCCCACCATCGGCCTGCAGCTGCGCCTGGGCGGATTCAGCAGGTAGATCTCTCTGCTTGCCCCCCCGAAAGTGACAATTGGCAATAGACAGCCACCCCCTTCAGCAAACAACTATTTTCCTCAACTGCGGCAGGAGCTGCTTTATACCTCATCAGAGAGCGTTGGCGCAGAAGAATATTTCAAAAACAGCGCTATTTTGTTAGTTCTATAATAGTATTAAAATAATAATATTTATTACATAAGCGGTAACAAAGGTGTGCGTAGCCACCTCTACTTTTGTGAAGAATTGATACTTAACCCTTATCCATTTTTCAATTTTTCACTTTATGAAAACCAGACTTTTAATGCTGGCTGCCTGCAGCGGCCTCCTTTTTACTACCAGCTGCAAAGACGATCAGGCCCCCGGCCCGCAAACCCCTCCGACCGAAGAACCAAAGGAAACGCTGGTGCTGGGCTCCGTAACTACCCCCACTACCCTGGCTGACATTTTTTCTGACCCGGCCATACCCGATTACCGGGTTTACGCCGACATTGAGATAGAAGCACTGCTGACCATTGCACCCGGCGTAGTGATAGAAGTAGCCCAGGGCAAGCGAATTGATGTGGCCGCCCCCGGCATGATCACCGCCATAGGACAGGCCAACAAAAAGATTGTTTTCCGGGGCCAGACAGCTCAGGCAGGCTTTTGGAGAGGCATTAGCCTGTACGCCAGTACGGAACCCAGTGTACTGGAATGGGTAGAAATAGCCCATACCGGCAGTAGTGAATTGTTTGATGGTGTAAAAGCGGCCATTGGCCTGTTTGGCTCCGGCTCCACTACCGGCAAGCTCAGCCTCAAAAACAGCCACCTGCACCACAATGCCGGCTATGGGGTATATGTAGCCAGCGGCGCGCAGCTTCACCAGTTTGCCGGCAATACTTTTAGCCAGCATGCTGAAGCAGGTCTTTACCTGCCCGCCACCGAAGTGCAGAAGCTCGATGGTGCTTCTATCTTTACCGAAAATGCCAAAGGGGGTATTGAGGTATTTACCGGCGTGATCGAGGGGGCTGCCGAAGTGGTATGGCCTGCCTACAGCTACCGCTATACCAGCGGCTCGCTATCGGTGCGCACCGGCTGGAAACTAAGCCCCGGCACCACCATTGAAATGGGTGACAACCAGTATATTGAAGTAACCAGCCAGGCAGGCGCTTACATTCATGCAGCCGGCACGGCCCATCAGAAAGTAACCTTTTCCGGCATCAGCAAGCAGCCCGGCGCCTGGAAGGGCATAACCATTCATTCCACCCACCAGTTGAACCTGCTGGAGCATGCAGTGGTGGAATATGGCGGCAGCGCGGTAAGCTATGGAGTAAAGGCCAATGTATACGTACCCTACAGCAGCAAGCTTACAATACGCAATACCCATCTGGCCCACAGCCCCGGCTATGGCCTCTACTACAGAAGCAGCGCCGTACTGAACACCGATTTTGAAACAGCCAATACCTTTGAAGACAACGCCTCCGGCAGTGTTTACAGAGACTGATTTTTCAAGGGGGTGGACTCTCTAGCCTCCTTCTTTTTGTAGAGTTTGGCAGAGCGGTTAGCTCATGAACAGGACCCAGGGATAGCTTATGCCAGCAGCCTCCCATCTGTAGATGGATGATCTGCAGCGGCAGGTTGTTTAGGTGTCTGCTTCCAGCCAGTTCCGGTCTTTGTGACCGGAACTGGCTTTATTTTTAAGGTACTGCCTGGCGCGGCCAACCCTTTTTTAGCTGACATGGTCTATAGGATAAGCAGGGTTCCTGATTGATACCGGCATTTCCGGTATATGCGAATACACTTCCTTATCCAGTAGACCGCCTACAGGCAATCCCTTATATTCTATGACTATGCGTCTACTCTACATACTGCTTTTATTTGTGGGCCTCGCCTGTGAGGAAAATGCCATGGAACTGCCACCTCTGCAGGCCACCGGCCAACTACAGCCTTTGGAAGCCAGTTACTTTATGTATGGCACCCATGTATTGAACGGAGAAAATGGGGAACTACTCTATGCCCTTCAAAGCACATCTCTGAATCTGGATACCTACATAGGCAAGAGCGTACGGATTAGCGGCACCAGAATATCAGGCTACCCGGTAGAGGGAGGACCCGTTTATCTGGAGGTTACGCAGGTGGAGATGCTTAACAGGTAATAGAGGCCTGTGCCACCAGGGGGATCGCTCAACCTCTTTTTTTTCCTGTAGATCATTGCTATTCGTCATCATCCCGGTAGCTGTCCAGCTCCACGGGGGTCCCTTCAATATCCAGCAGCTGTATCTGCTGGCGGGTGTATACGGGAATAATCTTGTCCTTATATTCCGGTTTGGCGGTTTCTTCGGCAGTGCGCAGAATTAGTTCGGTTTTCCACTTGCGGCGTTCCCGGGCGCCTACCAGGTAGCGAATGATCACATTGGTCCAGGAATCGGTGGTGGAAAGAAACACCTGGGGCGTGTCCGAGACGGGAAACTCCAGGCCTGCTTTTTGCAGTATGCGGCTGTATTGCTGCGCGGGCTCACGCATGTAGTCGGACAGCAGCTCGGTAGCCACCCGCTCCAGTACCTGCATGGAAAGGCGAATATCGGACTCATTGGCCACGCCTACGATCAGCTCATCCCATACATAGGGGAAATCGCTGGTGTAGTTGACGACCGAGCCAGCCAGCACCTCATTGTTGGGAAAGGTCACCAGACGGCCGGTGGGCTGCTCAGCTTCCAGGTAGCTTTGCCGATAGGAGGAGCCAATCTCCCAGACGGTAGTGGTCAGAAAATCGATCTTGTACACATCGCCCACCACATCGCCTACGCTGATGCGGTCGCCAATGCGGTAATAGCCCTTAAAGGAATTGAAGAGCCAGCCCGTAAAGCTTTCAATAGGGGTTTGCAGCGACCAGGACAGGGCCAGGCCAATGAGGCCCAGCGAGCCCACCATGGCCCGGATATCGCCTACCAGCACACTGATGGCCACCCCTATGGCAAAAAGCCAGATGATGATGTTGGTAATGGCAATAGTAGCGCCGGCCCGCTCCCAGCGCTTCACAAGCCTGCCCAGCAGCCAGCGCACCAGGCGGGCAAAGAGCCAGGCAGCCACTAAAATGCCCAGCGCTACCAATATCTTAGGCAAATTGCTGTAAAAGCTGCGCCAGAGACGCTGTACGGCCCCTACTGCTTCCTGCCGGGCTACCTGGCTTATGCCGCCATTAACCTCTTCATCTGCTTCTTCGGATGCGGCCGTATCGGCCTCTGCCTCTGCCTGCGGTTCAACCTCAGACTCACCGGCAGAATATTGCTGCACAATCACCGTATCGGCAGTGGCAGTGCCCTGCTCTTCCTGCGCATAGCCGGCCTCGCCGGGGGTTAGCAGCATCAGCAAAAAACCTGTGATGGCAATGGCCAGTATAGAGCCCTGTTTAAACTTTTTGAGCTGGTTTTGCGCCCCTGATACGGCCCTGCCCCTGGGCCTGGCACTACTCCGCCGGGCAGTAGTACGGCTGCTTTTGCGGGTTGTACGAGCGGTAGTTTTGGATAGGCTGGTGCGGGCACCGGGGGTTGTTGCTCTGTAAGGCTGCCCGCTGCGGCTAAGGTTTCGGGGCAGTGCTCCTCTTCTGGAAGAATTATATTGCTCGGGCATGTTGGGTGTAAAGTTGCGCCTAAGGGGGGTAGTTGGCAGCTGGCCACTCCTCTGTTCCCATTCTCACAACTCGGCAGAAGGGGCTGTGGTTATGGCTGAAAAGCACAAAACCTGCAGAAACAACTAGTTCCTGCAGGTTTTGTCCCGGTGCCGGGCAGAATGACGAGGCTACACAAATACCCTGCTACACTTCAAAAAGATAAAAGGGGCACTCGTAACCTGCCTTTTGCAGAATAGGCTTTGAAACATTAAATACTTTTACACCGGCAGAGGTATGTCCTTCCAGGGTGCCAATATGGGCATGGCCATGGAAGGCGGCAATTACCTGCTTCCGGTTGAGGGGTTCGGCCAGGCGGGAGGAGCCCAGAAAGGGGAATATGGCTTCGGGCTCGCCCACCACCGTATCTTTCACCGGCGAGTAGTGCATGACGGCAATCTTTTTCAGGTTGTCGTACTCATTGTCCAGACGGGTAAGGGCCCGCTCCAGGTGCAGGGCTTCTTCTACCGCTTCCTGCACAAAGGCTTTCATGGCACCCTCGCCAAACATGGAGAGCATGTGCTTATCAAAGCCCCCGCCAAAGCCTTTTACGCCGGCAAAGCCCACATCGCCCACCACATAGGCCTCTCCATCCAGAATGTGTACATTCTCATTCTGCAGGGTAGCCCGGATAAGCTTGTGGCGCCCTTTTTCATAATCATGATTGCCCAGCACCCCTATTACCGGTATGGTGCAGGCCTTGAGCTCACCGGCCAGCACTTCGGCTTCCATTTCATCGCCGGTATTGGTAAGGTCGCCACAGAGCACCAGCACATCGGCCTGCTCGGAGGCTTTTCGAAAGAAATCTACCCACTTCCCTTTATCTGTTTCCTTTACATGTATGTCGCCTACGGCAGCGATGCGTGTTTTTCTGCCTGCTTCCTTAGTCTCTTCAGCCATAATCTATTATACGGTCATAATGGTGGTCACTTTGTAATCCCATTCTTTAATATCGATCTTATACTGGGTCTGATCGATGATGGGACCCCGGCAAACCCGCTCTTTGGCCGAGGGCAGGTCATACTGCTGCTGAGCCCGCTCCATGAGTTCATCAAAAAGCCATTTGGGCACTATTTCCCGGTAATCGGCCGGGTAGATGAACTGGAACATAATGATCTGGGCCAGCAGCAGGTGCCAGTGCTGGTCCAGCCGATCCAAAATTCGCTTCCAGTCCAGCTTCTTGCCCCAGCGTAGCAGTATATGATTGACATCTGCCCCGTCAAAATGTTCCCGGTTTTGCACATAAATTTTGCACCAGAGCAGCTCTTCGGCCGGCAGGTAGAGCACGGGGGTATCAAAGAGCACCCCTTCGGTGGCATGCTCAAACCAGCTGTCGTCTACGGTACAAATGTTATTGACGGTATCAAAAATAATGTCCATGAAGTGATCGCCCTTGAAAACCTTGGCCAGCCAGCGCACATCGGTCAGCTCGGTGCGGTAGCCGTTTTCGGCAAATTTCTTCATGATCTTGGGGTACTCGCTGGACTTGCAAAAGATATCCAGGTCTTTGGTATCCCGGTAAATGCCTGTGTAGTGGAAAATGGCAAAGCCCCCACCCATCAGGTATTTGGCCCCGCTTTCGTTCAGTAGCGTAAGGGCCTCTTTATAAAAAGCATGCGCTTCCTTTTTATGGTCTTCTGTTACGGTTGTCATACAATTCTGCAAAAAATCAAGCTCTACTATCGTCTCCAATGAATCCTTCAGCTGCTTGCTCCGGGGCTTGAGGGCGGTCTCCGCGGGTGGCGAGCATAAAAGGGATACAGCAGAACTGCTGTTCAGCATTCTTTTAGTGAAAAGAAGTGACGTGAAGTTCTCCTAAGTAGAACCTTATACTGGATTTGGCAGAATTTTGTTCTAGCAGCAGGCAAATAGATGCCACAACCCTTTGCCGTATGTACTAAAAACAGGAGCACACCCCCTGCCAGGCACCGGATGCCATCAGCAATACGACAAAACTGAGATTAGCCCCTTCCCTGCCAATGCTGGTACTCCTGAGGAAAGTGCAGGTCGGCGGGGGCTTCCGTAAAGAGCCCATAGACCGCTGCGCCACTGCCGCTCATGCTGGCGTACAGGGCGCCTGCGGCATAGAGCCGCTCTTTAAGCTCGGCTATCTGTGGATATTTTGGAAAAATACTATCTTCAAAATCGTTGTGCAGCCGCCCCTTCCAGTCGTCTACCGGCAGGTTCAGGATTTCGTTCAGCGGTTGATCGGGAGTTTTAGGACGCACGCCGGCATAAGCCTCGGCCGTTGCCACATGCACCGGGGGCTTTACCACTACCAGATGGTAGGCCGACAGATCAAGCGAAAGGGGCGCAAGCACATCGCCACGCTCCAGGGCAATGGCAGGGCTGTTGCGGATAAAAAAGGGGCAATCGCTGCCCAGGCGGCCGGCATAGTCCTCCAAAATACTCTCATCCAGAAAGAGCTGAAACAGCTCATTGACCGCCTTCAGCATAAAGGCCGCATCGGCCGATCCGCCACCCAGGCCCGCACCGGTAGGGATGAGCTTGTGCAGCTGCACCGCCACCGGGGGCAGATCATAGTCCTTTCGCAGCAGCTCGTAGGCCCTCAGCACCAGATTGTCTTTTTCCGCGCCGGGAATTTCCATCCCTGAAAGGACAAATGATCCCTTTCGCTGCTTTTTGGGATCGGCCTCCACTACCTCCAGTACATCCTGCCAGCCAATAGGGTACATGCCGGTTTGCAGGTTGTGGTACCCGTCGGAGCGTTTGGCTACGATCTGTAGGCCGAGGTTAATTTTGGCATTGGGGAAAAGGATCATCTTAGCATATTGGGTAGTGAATACGAAGTAAAGGTAAAAAGCAGAATTTAGAAACCTTATTTGCTTTGGATCAGCCCTTAGGGTACAACCAAAAAAAGGAAGATGCCGCAGCACCTTCCTTTTGTAGTCCTAAGTCTTACTAGTGAGTAGGGTATTATTTCCCCCTGGAAAGCTCCTGTACCAGTTCGTCGGTGATGCCGCTGCTGCTAAAGCCGCCGTCGTGCATCAGGTTCTGCATGGTGACCATGCGGGTAAAGTCGGAGAACATGACGGTGATATAGTTGGCGCAATCTTCGGCTGAGGCATTGCCCAGGGGCGACATTTTATCGGCATAGTCAAAGAACACATCAAAACCGCCTACGCCTGTGCCGGCCGTGGTTTTGGTGGGGCTCTGCGAGATGGTATTTACCCGCACCTTGTTCTTTTTGGCAAAGAAGTAGCCATAGCTGCGGGCTATGCTTTCCAGTACGGCTTTGGCCTGGGCCATGTCGCTATAGTCGGGGAAGGTGCGCTGGGCGGCAATGTAGCTCAGGGCAACAATGCTGCCCCACTCATTCATGGCATCCAGCTTATCGGCTGTCTGCAGCATTTTATGGAACGACAGGGCCGAAATATCGATCGACTTCAGGTACCAGTCGTAGTTGAGGTCGGTATAGTGCTTGCCTTTGCGCACATTGGGGCTCATGCCTATGGAGTGCAGCACAAAATCGAGCTTGCCGCCCAGGATCTCCTGCGATTTGGTAAAGAGGTTTTCCAGGTCTTCCAGCGAGGTAGCATCGGCGGGGATCACCTGGGCGCCGCACTGCTCAGCCAGCTCATTGATCTTGCCCATGCGCATGGCTACGGGAGCATTGGTGAGCACAAACTGAGCACCTTCTTCGTGGCACTTCAGGGCAGTTTTCCAGGCAATGGAGTTCTCGTCCAGTGCACCAGAGATGATTCCTCTTTTTCCTTTTAGCAGATTATAGGCCATGGTCGTGTATTCGTTTTAGTAGTATTTCTTGAAGGACAACAGGTAACCGTGTGGAATGGCTGCCCGAACAGCTGGCAAATTACAAATTTCCGGGAAATGACAGGCAGCCCGCCCCGCAATTTGCACGCCTACCCCCTACTTTCATCTAAAATAAGGGGCAGGCAGGCCCGCAGATCGGCCACTTTATGATCGGCCCGGGGGCTAT
Organism: Cesiribacter andamanensis AMV16; assembly: GCF_000348925.1. GTDB lineage: Bacteria > Bacteroidota > Bacteroidia > Cytophagales > Cyclobacteriaceae > Cesiribacter > Cesiribacter andamanensis. The sequence goes on from NZ_AODQ01000033.1 coordinate 17,142, forward strand.
CGGCATGCTCTACCTGAATGGTTTTAAGGCCTACCTTTTTGGCGGGTATCAGGTCCCGGTCTTTGTCGCCCACCATCCAGGACTGCCCTGCATCCACCTTGTAGCGGGCAATGGCGCGCTCAAACAGCAGTGAGCCTGGCTTGCGGGTAAGGCAATTGCTAACGCTGGGGTGCCAGGGGGCATAGTAAAAATGGTCGATGGTGCCGCCCAGGGCCTGCTGTATGAGCCGGTGGGTCTCGTGCATCTGCTCCCGTGTATAGATGCCCTTGGCTATGCCCGACTGGTTGGTGATAACGATAAGCAGAAAACCGGCCTGCTTCAGGGCCTGCAGGGCTTCTTCCACACCTGGCAGGAGCTCCAGCTTATCGGCCGAGTACACATAATCCACATAATCTTTATTGATTACCCCATCCCGGTCCAGGAAAACACACTTTTGCACGTAGCTTGCTGTTTGGTAAAACTGAGCACAAAGGTAGGCAAGCCCGGCTAAAAACCTACTGTGCCTGCTGCAGCAGGTCCCGGCTCAGGACCAGCTGCGCACCCCCCTGCAGCAGATCGGCTTTGGCCCTTCCAAACCCTTCGGCATCGATGGCCCGGGTAGCATCTTCGATCACCACTACCTCAAAACCCAGCTCCAGGGCATCCTTGGCGGTAAAATACACACAGTAGTCGCCGGCCAGACCGGCCAGGTACAGCTGCTGCACCCCCCGTTCCCGCAGGTAGCCGGCCAGGCCGGTACTTTTCAGGTGGCCGTTGTCGTAAAAACCGCTGTAGCTGTCTATTTCCGGATCGGTTCCCTTGCGGAAAATAGCTTCTACCCGCTGCATGTCCAGCTGGGGGGAAAATTCGGCGCCGGCCGAGCCCTGAATGCAGTGGTCGGGCCAGAGCACCTGTTCCAGGCCTTGCAGCTGTGTGGTTTCAAAAGGCTGGCGGCCGGGGTGGTTGGAGGCAAAGCTCTTATGGGAGGCTGGGTGCCAGTCCTGGGTAGCCAGCACCAGCTCAAACAGGGGCTGCAGCTGGTTGGTAAGGGCTATAATCTGGTCTCCCCCGGCTACGGCCAGGGCGCCGCCGGGAATAAAATCGCTTTGGATATCGATGAGCAGGAGTGCTTTCATATGGGTATTGACAAAGATAGGGGGGTGATGGTTTACAGGAGGGTAATCTTCAGAAGAATGTGGCACCCTGCTACGCTGGCGGGAGGCAGGCAGCTGGGTTTTGAGGGATGGCCTGCTGGAGCAGCAACAGGGAACCGGCTACGCTGGCCCAGCCTACGTTGGGGAATACTGCCGAACAGGTAGTGGTGCCACGACAGGTTAAAAAAGCTACGTTGTAACCCGAAGCGTGTGTAGCTTGCCCAGCCTCAGTCGGGGCACCACGCCTGCCGGGCTAGTTGGCTGCTCCTTTTTTGCGCTTTTTTGGCGGGCTGGGTGGGGGTAGTTTACTGGCAAGGAACTGCAGGGAATGGAGGGTAAAACCACCCTGCTCAGCCACCAGCCGCAGGCGGTGAGTGCCCGCCGGCAGAGGCAGTGCAGTATAGACCACCGCCCCTACCTGCTGCGGTCCGGCCGGGACCGGGATCTCCCGGGCAGAACCATGGGGGCGGTCGTTTACCAGAAGCTGCAGTTTGCCCCCCGGGTTTTCTGTCCCCACCCTGATGGCTAGCCGGTAGGTGGCGGGCTTGTCTACCGTTACCGTATACTGCAGCCACTCCCCTGTTTCGATCCAGGCCACATGGTAGCCTTTGCCGTCCTCATTCAACGCAATGTCTACCCCATCGTTGCGGTAGTGGCGGCCCCGGTTCCAGGGTTGGCGCTCGCCGCCGGTAGAGATGTAGTAGTTGGCCGCATCAGTATCCCAGTAAGCAATGCCCTGCTTGCCCATGTCATAGTCTACCGCATCAATGTGGCTGCCGGGCTGTATGCGGTGCTCTTTAAAGGGTAGCGCCTCGGCCGAGTGCACCTGCCGGAACATGGCATCGATCACCCCTTTGTGGTAGATACAGTTTTCCAGTTTGGTGGCCTCGGCCAGCTGCATCAGGGCGTTGTAGGCTTCTTTTTCCGTAGGCCGGGGCGCTTCCCCCCTCCAGTAGGCCAGCAACTGCCGGTAGCCCTCATTTAGCTCAATCTCCAGGGGGTTGTTGAAGCCCAGCTTTTTCAGCGGCCACCAGGCCCAGCCCATGCGGTTCTGCTCAAAAAGCTCAATGGCCTCGGTAAACCAGTGGTTGGAGTTTTCGCCGGTTTCGCCCAGCCAGATGGGCACATTATAGGTCTGGCGGGTATCCAGCATGCCCTGAATGGCCTCCTGGGTGTTATAATTCCAGTATTTGTGAAAGGAGATGACCATGTTATCGTCCCAGGGGGGCAGCATGTTGCTGTAGTTGTTGCCCCAGCAGTTGCCCTCGATCATGATGATGTGGTTCTGGTCTACCTCCCGGATGGCTTGTGTGATCTCTACCAGCAGCTTTTTCAGAGGTTCGTTTCCTTTTTCGTTGCAGCCATTGCGATCCTCAGGATTCTGAAAGCCCCAGTTGGGCTCGTTGATGATGTCATAACCGCCGATCCAGGGCTCGTCCTTGTAGCGCTCGGCCAGGCGCCGCCAGAGGGCGATGGTTTTGCGCTGGTTTTCGGGACTTTCCCAAAGGGATGGTTTGCCTTCGTCGTAGTCGGAGATGGCGGCATCGTGCCCCTGCCCGCCGGGGGCGGCATGCAGGTCCAGGATCAGGTACATGCGGTTGGCGGTGCACCAGGCCAGCAGGCTGTCGGTAAGGGCAAATCCTTCTTCCCGCCAGGTAATTTCTCCCTTAACGGGCTCCTCTTTAATAGGGGGTGTAAAGAGCTTGTAATGCATGGCCAGGCGCACACTGTTAAAGCCCCAGGCGGCCATAGAGTCTACATCGATGCGGCGGGTGTGGTTGGCCAGCCAGGCGCTGTAGAAGTCGTTTGTTTTCTCGGGCCCGATCAGCTCTTCTATTTTGGCCCGTATCTGGTGCTGCGGACCGGCAATGCCGCCCAGCTGCAGCATATAGCCTTCCTGCAGCATCCAGCCGCCCAGCCCCATGCCCCGCAGCAGCACTTCTTCGCCCCGTTCGTTTACGATCTTATCACCCTGGGTATGCAAAAAGCCCTGGCTGTAGGCCTGCACAAGGGGAAGCAGGAGCAAGCAGAGCAGGTGGCTGAAGAAGAGGGGTATTGCTGTTTTCATAAGGAGGCTGTAGAATGTGTTAATATACTAGTTATCCCGAAGGCTCACTTCATCAGCTGGCAGGAATGCTGCTGATCTATAAAAAAAGTGCAGGCCCTATCAGCCTGCACTCCTAACCACTAGTTGAAAAAATGAGGATTTTCATCTGGTCAAGCCTTAGTTGGCACCCCCGTTTTCAAGCAGGCGGAAGCGTTTTTTCTGATCGCCGATCAGAACCTCAAACTCGCCGGCTTCTACCACCGGCTTGCCCTGGCTATTGGTAAAGCTCAGGTCCTGCTGCGGATTGAGGGTAAAGCTCAGGGTTTTGCTTTCGCCAGGTTTCAACAGGATTTTCTCGAAGCGCCGCAGGCGTTTTACGTCCGGCGTAATGCCGCTGGCATACAGATCGGAGGTAAACAGCTGCACCACTTCTTTGCCCTCGCGCTGGCCGGTGTTGGTAACGGTAATGGATACGGTCAACTGCTCGCCCCAGGGCAGCTCTTCCTTGCTCAGGCTCAGCTTGCTGTAGGCAAAGGTAGTGTAGCTAAGCCCGTGGCCAAAAGCCCACTGGGGGTTAAAATCAGCCTCGTAATTGTAGGCACCCTCCTGCCCTTTTTGCTCCTCGCTGGGTTTGTGGATGTAGGTAAGCAGGGAGTTGGGGAAGCGCGGATAGGTATACGGAAGTTTGCCCGAGGGATTTACATCGCCAAAGAGCACATCGGCCAGGGCATCGCCCCCGAAGTTGCCCGGCAGGTAGATCTGCACCACGGCCTGCATCTGCTGCTCAAAGCGGCTTAGCAGGCGCGGGCGGCCCTCATTCAGCACCAGCACCACCGGCTTGCCGGTAGCGGCCAGGCGCCTGGCCAGTTCGGTCTGCTGCTCGGTGAGGTAGAGGTCATGCAAATCGCCGGGCTTTTCGGTATAGCTGTTTTCGCCCAGGGCCAGAATGATCACATCCACCCCCTGGGCAGCCGCTACGGCCTCGTCCATGCGGTCGGCGGCCTCTTCCCAGTACTTGCCCTCCATATTGTAGCTAACACCGGGTACATACTGCACATGCTGGGCACCAATCTCTTTCTGGATGGCTTCCAGAATGGTGTTGTTTTTTCCGGCAAATTCTTCCACCTTCTCGCCCTGCCAGCTGTAGCTCCAGGCGCCATTGAGGGTGCGCATAGAGTTGGCATTGGGGCCGGTTACCAGCACGTTGGTGCCTTTGCTCAGTGGCAGGATACCCCCTTCGTTCTTCAGCAGGGTAATGGACTCAGCCGCCATCTGGTATGAAGCCTGCTCAAAGGCCTTGCTGCCAAACTGGGGATAGTCTTTTGGGTTGGTGACAGGCCGCTCAAACAGGTTGAGCGCATATTTTACCCGAAGGATGCGGCGCACGGCATCGTCTATGCGTTCCTGCTTAACCTTTCCTTCCTTCACCAGCTCTACCAGGCCGTTGCAGAAGGTTTCGTACTGGTAAGGGATCATGGACATATCAATCCCTGCATTGATGGCCAGCATGATGGCCTCCTTGTGGGTAGCAGCTACCCTGTCCCGGGTGTGCAGGAATTCGATATCCTGCCAGTCGGTCACTACCAGGCCCTTAAAGCCCAGCTCTTCTTTTAGCAGGCCGGTAAGGAGTGCATGATTGGTGTGCATGGGTACCCCGTTGATAATGGCCGAATTGACCATAAGCGTATGGGCCCCAGCCTCAACAGCCGCTCTAAAGGGGGGCAGGTGATACTCCCGCAGGGCTTCGTCGGAGATGTAGGCAGGGGTGCGGTCCTTGCCCGATACGGGCACCTGGTAGCCCAGGAAGTGCTTGAGGCTGGAGGCTACCTTTTCGGGATGACCCACTTGATTCTGCTCCCCTTCATAGCCCCGGATCATTTCTTTGCCAAGCTCGGAGATGATATAGGGATCTTCGCCAAAGGTTTCCCAGTGGCGGGGTGAGCGGGGATCGGCGCCCAGGTCCAGCACCGGAGAGAAGTTCCAGGGAATGGAGCTGGCCCGGGTTTCGTAGGCCGTGATCTCGGCGCCGCGGCGTACCAGCTCCCGGTTGCGGCTGGCCGCCTGGCCAATCTGCTGGGGAAAGAGGGTGGCCCCAACGGTATAGGTGGCCCCGTGGATCTCATCCACTCCATAAAGAATGGGGATCTTGAGCCGGGTTTGTTTCATGGCCACATCCTGGATCTGGCCAATGAGCTGATACCAGACCTGGGGCGTGCGGGCCCGGTTGTTGGCCGTATTCAGTACCGAGCCAATGTGGTACTCCACCAGGGCCTTACGCATCTCGGTGGGATCCAGGCTCAGGGGCTCGTGGCTGCTGTAGCGGTTATCGCCTTTGCCGATCACATCCAGGGTGATCTGGGCCATCTGCCCCACCTTCTCTTCCAGCGTCATCTGGGCCAGCAGGGCCTCTACCCGTTTGGCGATCTCCGCTTCTGACAGGGGGGTATAGGTAGCTGCAGCCGCTTTTTTGGTGCTGCTGCGGCGCTGGGCCTCTACAGACGGCAGCGTTACCGCTACCAGCAACAGGGCCAGGACCAGGTGCTTTACATATGTTTTAGGTGCTTTCATGACTACTAATTGGTTCTTGAGCAAGCTAGCAAGGGCAGCGGGAGTATCCTACTCAGGCCATACAACACTACTACATCAGCCTGCCAGTTTGCTACATCAATACTACATCAACTACAGATATCTTCTTTACCATCAGCTTTTTACATCCTTGCCTACAGGGAAAAGGCAGGCCAGAAGCGCAGCTCCGAGCGCCTTTCCGCCAGGGTTCAGGGCCATACATAGGTAGCCACTGCCCCGGCTGGTAGCGTGGCATCTACTTTCTCTCCTTGCCCCAGGGCAATGCTAAAGGTTTGGCTGGATTGGGTATCGTTTAGCACAATCAGTACCTTATCGCCATTGGGGGCTTTAAAGGCTACATTGGGCAGTCCGGCCAGCATGTTGCTGCTTATGCGCACCGAACCGGGGCGTACAAACTTGCTGGCATGGGCAATGATGTAATAGGCCGGGTTGCGGGTTACCGAGTTGCCGGCAATGGTAATGGCCCCCAGGCAGCTGGTGCAGCCCCCACGGTCGGTATGCGGCTGGTGGTTGGGATCAGCGGCCAGGTTCCACTCCAGCACGGTGCGGCTCCAGTTGCGGGTAGCGCCTATGATCAGTTCCCGGGTGTGCCAGGCCAGGTCGGCCGGAAAATCACCGGGGGCGCCAATCCACTGCTCGGTAAAGTAGATGCGCTTATCGGGATGAGCCTGGTGCACCTGTGAGAGCGCACTGATATCGCCCCCGTAGAGGTGAAAGGCCGAGCCATCAATGTATTGCTTGGCCTGCGGATCATTCAGGATGCTGATGGGATAATCAGGCCGGTCGGCATTATGGTCGTAGATGATGATCTTGGTGTCCAGTGCAGCGGCCTGAAAGGCAGGCCCCAGATGGTTTTTGATGAAATCGGCCTGTTGCGGGGCCAGCATCAGCAGGCTGGGGTTATTGCCGGGGTGCAGGGGTTCATTTTGTACCGTAATGGCATCGATGCGAATGCCCTCCTCCGCCATGCCCTGTATGTACTTGACAAAGTAGCGGGCGTAGGCATCGTAAAACTCGGGCTTAAGACTGCCGCCCCGGGTATCGCCATTGTCTTTCATCCAGGCTGGGGGCGACCAGGGCGAGCCCATGATCAGGAGATCGGGGTTTATGGCCAGAATCTCCTTCAGGACCGGGATCAGGTGCTGCCGGTCCGGATCCAGGCTGAAGCCGGAAAGCTGCGGGTCGGTCTGGCCTGCGGGCAGATCCAGGTAAGAAAAGGGGCGCTCGTCCAGATCAGAAGCGCCAATGCTGATGCGCAGGTAGCTTACCCCAATGTTGGTATCGTCGGTGCCAAACAGCTCCTGCAGAATACTGGCACGGGCCCCGGGGCTCATGCGGCTCAGGTGCAGGGTACTACCCCCGGTGAGGGTATAGCCAAAGCCATCGATCTCCTGAAAGAGCTCGGCCGTATCGACCGTAATGGTAGGATGTGTGCTGCCGGCGGTACTGGTGGCCGGCCGGGTGGTCTGGCGGGCAAAGAGGGCCGATTTATCGGGGGTGCTTAGCCATACCTGGATCTGGGATGACTTGGGCGGCCCCTGGTTCTCGTAATCCTGTACAATGCCTTTGTCCTGGCAGCTGCTGCCCCAGAGCAGTGCACCTGCTACCAGCAGCGCTGAAGTCAGGGAGTATTTTGTAGTTGCTAACATGATCATTAACATAGGTGTAAGGCAGGTGTGGCCCGGCCAGGCGGTGGCTTTATGCTCCCTCCTGGTAGTGACCCCTCCGTGCTGAAAATGGGGTGGCTAGGTCCCTTAAGCCTGCAGTTGTTTGGTAACGTCTGCCGGAGAGCCCCTTGGTCCTGCTGCCCAACCATAACCAGTCAGGCCAGGGGCTCGCCGGGCAGCCCGTTACTGTTTCACAAATTCATAGGTGCCGATGCTGTAATCATTGGCTACTTCTATGGTTACATCGTATAAGCCGCTTTCGGTGATGTTGGTAATGTTGTCGCCACCGTTGGTCATGGTGCCGCTGAGAGCGGTGGGGCTATCGGCCCCAAACTGTACATCCCAGGGAGAGAAGAACTTGGAGTGGTAGCCGGCGGTGAGCTGTGCCCCACTCAGCCGAAAGGTATAGGGGTGCTCGTAGGTCATGAGCAGCTCGCTGCGTCCATCCCAGCCTCCGCCCACTTCATCCCAGTGAAAGAGCTTGATGTTGTAGTACATCCAGCTAACGGACTCACTGGCAAAATCTACCGTTAGCCGGTAGGCCTGATCCCGGGCTACGGCCATGGCCCCGCTGCCGGTACCAAAGGGCAGGCTTCCCTCAACCTTATCGGCATTTGGGGTATCGGTCTGGCCCAGGCTTCCCTCCAGGGCATAGGAGGTGCCGCTGCCGTCGCTGGCCGAATTCAGGCTATAGCTTTGGCCGGCCTGCAGCGCCAGGTGCCGGCCGCTGGTAAAGCGGTCGCCATTTTTGGTCAGCTCGGCCACTACCTCACCACCCGCCAGCAGGAAAAGCTGCTCGGGGGTTTCGGCAGGTCCGCCGCCTCCGGTATATTCCTCGATGGAATAGGTATATTCATCGCCTGAGAGAGTAAGGGTAAACACATGCGGCCCAACGCCTGTAGAAGGGATATCTTCAAACTGTATACCCTGCGTACCGGCCTGCGATTCCATCACCAGCTGGTTAGTAGTGCCCTTAATGCGCTTGAGCAGATAGGCCCAGTCGCCATTGGCGCGGAACACAAAGCCGCTGGGTTCTGTGAGGTCTACTGTGCCTTTCCAAACCCCATTGCCCTGGTACTGCAGGGGCGCATCGCCACCCCAGCCGCCCTGGATGTTGCCCCCTACTACGCTCCATTTGTCTATCTTCAGCAGGTTGTAGGTGTTGGTATTGAAATCTACTGTAATGCGATAGGTACCGGCTGCAGGGGCAGTAATACCTGCACCGTCTTTCTGCAGCTGGCCGTTTGTGCCGCCATATTGCAGCGATTGCTCGGAGGGCTGGCTGTAGAAATGAAAGGTTTCACCAGCTTTTAGCGAAGTATACACCTCAAATACGCTGGTGGGATTGCCGTCCGGGTCCGTAAAGGCCTTCATGGGGATGGCATTGGCAAGGGTACTACCCTGTTCAGTAGCCGGGCCGGACAGGTACAGGTCCAGCGGGGCCGATTCGGTCAGGAAGCGGGTAATGGAGATCGGCTGAAAGCTTACCGTTTCCTTATCGAGCGAGCGGGCCACTACTCCCCACTGCAGGTCTACGGTAGAGCCGGCCTCGTAGCCGGCGATAGAAAGCGCCTGATCGATCTGGCGGGCAGTAGGGGTCGCAAACAGGTCCCGGCCATTGGTGCCAGAGGAAACCCTGTAGATGGGCGCACTCAGGTCGGCGCTGCCGGCCTCTACCAGTACCAGGGAGTAGCGTATGCCGTAGTTTTTGCTGGAGGTGGCAGGGCCCCACTCAAAACGCAGGGGGGCTGTTGGGTTATCTTCATCCAGCACCAGCACGGCATTGGCCGCAGGGCTGGTGGGCTGCGCCATACTAAGGTCCCAGTTGCCAATGGGGTCCAGATTATCCTTTTCTTCGCACGACCAGACTACAGAGAGCATGATCAGCAGGCAGGTAAACAGGTGTATCTTTTTCATACTGAAGTTTTTGCAAAACATGTTTTAACTAGAGAAATGCGTACCACAGGTCTTGAAGCGCCAGCCCCGGGCAAGGGGGCTATACCCCCCCTGCTCAGGCGTGTAGCCTGCAGGCGCTTGCAGCTGTTATGGATTTGGCTCCAGCAGGGGGTTACGGTTGATCTCCTGTTGCGGAATGGGCAGCAGCAGGTCGCTGGCCGTTGCATTGTAGTTTACCGCATTGCCGGTACGCAGGTCTATCTCCTCCAGGCTGTTCATCACCTCAAGGGCTACGCCATAGCGGCGCAGATCATCCCAGCGCTGGGCTTCCTGCGCCAGCTCCAGGCGGCGCTCGTTCAGGATCACTTCCCGCATGGCTGCTTGTGAGCTGGCCACTGCCTGCGGCACATTCTCAAGCTCTACCCGGCGGCGAATGCGGTTCACCTCGGTGGCGGCATCCTGCGGACGGTTCAGCTCATTGAGTGCTTCGGCCTTCAGCAGAATTACATCCGCCAGGCGGAAGATGTACTGACGGTCGGCACTGGCCCAGCCGCTGGCATTCTTCCACTTATAGGCAAAGGGGATCTCGCTGCCCACCGCATTGCCCCAGTACTCATCGGCCCAGGGGGCCTGCTCAAACAGCACGGTAGCATTCTTGCGGATAGCATCGCCCTCTTCATCAAAGGCATCAATCAGGTCATGCGAGGGGGTAACAAACTTGCGCCAGGTATCTCCGCTGATGGAGGGCGGCAGGTGCATCTGGGGTGCCCAGTTGCCTTCGTTGGCGCCCAGGAACTGCACTTCCATAATGGATTCTGCATTGTTGTAGTGCTCGCCATCAAACAGGTGGGCATAGTTGCCCAGCAGCTGGTAGCCGGCCGGGCTGTTGATCACCGCATCGGCATGCTCCAGCACCTTGGCCCAGTTGGGTGTAGGGCGCTGGGCATAGGCTTTGGCCATTAGGGTATTGGCAGCGCCACGGGTAGCCCGGGCCTTGTTTACATTGGCCTCGCTTCCATACCGATCGGGCAGCCGGTTGTCCAGGGCGTAGGTGAGGTCGGCAATGATCTGGTCATACACCTCATCTGCTGAGGCCCGGGGCTTGCGCACCACGGCCGGATCGGCCGATTTTACGGTTTCCAGCATCAGGGGTACCCCACCCCACATTTTCACCAGGTTGTAGTAATGGTAGGCGCGCAGAAAGGCCGCCTCGCCCATGATCTGCGCCCGGCGCTCTTCGCTCAGGCTGGGATCTTCAATAAGGGGGGCCCGCTCCAGCACCAGGTTGGCCTTGGCAATACCATTGTAGATAGAGGACCAGGCGCCGAATACCCGGCTATTGGTAGGGGTAACCTCCAGGGCATCAATGGCAAAGATCTCGGGATTGTCCCCACCGGCATAATGGTTATCGGCCATTACGTCCTGAAAGAGTACATTATCCCACACATACCAGTCGGAGGACTGGAAGGTCTCGTAGGCCCCGGTGAGGGCGGCCTCCAGCTGCGGGCCGGTTACGTAGGCATTGTCGATGGTCTCTTCCGAGATGGGCGCCAGCGTAAGGTAATCCTCACAGGCGGTGGTGCCCAGTGCAAGGCTAAGCCCCAGTGTATACAGTACTATATGTTTCGTTTTCATAAGAAAGGCGCTAAGAATTAAAAGGCTACATTTAATCCGAAGATGATGTTGCGGGTCTGCGGATAGGTACCAAAGTCTACCCCCTGGGTAAGGTTGCTGCCGCCATAGGCATTTACCTCGGGGTCAAAGCCAGAGTATTTGGTAAAGGTGAGCAGGTTTTCGCCAGTGGCGTACAGGCGCACCATGCCCAGCTTAGCCCGGCCTACCAGCGATTGGGGCAGGTCGTAGCTGAGGGTGGCGGCTTTTACGCGCAGGTAGGAGCCATCTTCCACAAAGCGGGTGGAGATGCGGGAGTTGGCTATGCCTCCGCCGGCACGCGGAATATCGGTTTCATCGCCGGGGCGTCTCCAGCGGTCCAGTACGGCTATGGTCTGGTTCTTAGGATCGATCATGCCCTCGGTCTCAATGCGGGTGGCATTGAAGATATCATTGCCCTGCGAACCCTGCAGGAAGATATTCAGTCCAAAGCCCTTATAGCCAAAGGTATTGGTAAGGCCGTAGAGGAAGTCGGGATTGGCATTGCCAATCACTACCCGGTCGGCGGCGGTGGGCGTTTCGGTGCTTTCGCCATTGCGGTCGATGTAGTACATATTGCCCGTTTCAGGATTTACGCCACCGGCCACATAGCCATAGAACACGCCCAGGGGCAGGCCTTCGCGCACCAGGCTTACCTCGCCACGGCCGGCTACATTGGCCGTATAGATCTCCTGCCCTACTATGCTTACTACTTTATTGCGGTTAAAGGAGATGTTGAAATCGGTGGTCCAGGTAAAGTCCTTGGTATAGTTGCGGGAAGTAAGCTGGAACTCAAGCCCCTTGTTCTGCAGCTGGCCAATGTTCTGCACGGCATTATCAAAACCGGTTGAGCGCGGCAGGGGTGCGTTCAGCAGCAGATCGCGGGTATTACGCAGGTAGGCATCGGCTGTAAAGATCAGCCGGTTGTTCAGCACGGCCACATCCACCCCAATGTTGGTTTGCTCAGACTCCTCCCATTTCAGGTTGGCGTTCTCAATAGAGGCCGGATAGGTACCGGGCATCACCACGCCCCCAATGGGGTAGTTGCCGCCGCTGCCTACACGGCCCTGGTAGGGGTAGTTGCCAATGCGGTCGTTGCCCACCACACCCCAGCCGGCGCGCAGTTTCAGGTCGGTCAGCACCCCTGCGTCCTGCAGAAAAGCTTCTTCGGAGATGCGCCAGCCGGCAGAGAAGGAGGGGAAATAGCCCCAGCGTTTGCCGGGGCCAAAGGCGCTTGAGCCATCGGCCCGGAAGTTGGCCGTAAACAGGTAGCGATCGGCAAAGTCGTAATTAAACCGGCCGATAAAGGAAGCATTGGTTTTTTCTGACTTGGTAGCGTTGGCGCTGATGAGCTCGGCACCACCCCCTGGGGTCACTACCTGGTCGCTGGCAAAGTTGCGGCGCTCCATGGAGCTCTCCTGCCACTGGAACTTCTGGGCTACAGTACCAGCCAGTACATTGAAATTGTGCTCGCCCCAGCGCTTGGTGTAGGAGAGGGTATTGTCCCAGATATAGTAATCGGTAGACCAGGTCTGGTAGCGGCCTATGCCCTGCATGGCCCGCCCGTAGCTGGTGCGGAAGGGATCCAGAAAATAGTCGTAGTCAGCCACGTTCTGGTCTATGCCAAAGTTGCTGCGGAATTTGAAGCCATCCAGGAAACTTACTTCGCCGTAGATGTTGCCCAGTACCCGGTTGTTGCGGTAATCCCGGATAGCGGCATCGGTGCTGGCAATGGGGTTTTCCCAGTTCTGGAAGGGGTTGCTGGTAAAGGTGCCATCGGGGTTGTAGATACCGATCACCGCAGGGGTAGACAATACGCCCAGAATAACCCCGCCCTGGTTAATGGCCGAGTTGTCGGTTACATCCACATCGCTGTAGTTGCTGTAGTTGATGCTGGTTCCCAGGCTAAACCAGTCGTTCACCTTCTGGTCCAGGTTGAGTTTAAAGCTGTAACGTTCCATTTCGGCACTGCGTACGGCGCCTTCCTGCTGCACCCAGCCACCCGATACATAATAGGAGGTGTTGTTGCTTTTGCCGGTAAGGGAGAGCTGGTAGTTCTGGGAGGTACCGCGCTGAAACACTTCCTGCTGCCAGTCGGTATTATTGCCTTCAAACTGGCTCCAGTTGGTGTTGTAGCCCAGTTCCTGCATCAGATCGCGGTACTGCTCACTGTTAAGCACCTTAAGGGTATTCCAGACCTGCGAGAAGCCCCGGTAGGCACTGAACTCAAAGCGGGGTTTTTCTTCCTTACCCCTCTTGGTGGTGATCAGCACTACCCCATTGGCGCCCTGGGCACCGTAAATGGCGGCAGAGGAAGCATCTTTCAGGATCGAGATGCTCTCGATATCGGCAGGGTTAAGCGAGCGGGTATCGTTGGTAGGCACCCCATCCACCACATAAAGCGGCTCACTGCTGGTGTTGATGGAGTTGGTACCCCGGATGCGGATGTTAAGCCCGGCACCCGGCTTGCCCGAGGGCGATACTACCTGCACACCGGCCGCCCGGCCCTGGATCAGGGAAGCCACCTGCGTATTGGGGCGCGAATCAAAGGCTTCGGTGCCTACTACGGCCACAGATCCGGTAATATCCTTTTTCTGCTGGGTGCCGTAGCCTACCACAATCACTTCGCTTAGGGTCTGGATGTCGGGCATCATCACCATATTAAGGGTGTTGCGGTTGCCTACCACCACTTCTTCGCTCAGATAGCCAATGTAGGAAAACACCAGTGTATCACTGGGGCTCACCTGCAGGGTGTAGCGGCCATCGAAATTAGTAACAGCTCCACGGGTAGTGTTTTTTACCCGAACGTTAACCCCTGGCAGTGCCTCAGCGGTTTGTCCGTCGGTGACTACCCCCGAGAGGGTGCCCGTTTGGGCCCAGCTCCAGTGCGTTAGCAGCAGAAGCAGAAAAGTTGCGTACAAATTACGTTTCATACAGATGAACATTAATGCGTAGTGGATTTACAAGTCGTATTTGAGGATTGGTTGTAAGGTCAATTGGAGGATCAGCAGCCGCTGCGCCATCGCCTTAAGAGCGCGCAAACGATTGTAGGCCGATGCCAAAAAAATACCGGCCTGTGCCGGGCAGCTACCTGCCGCCAGCCCTGCCCATAACAGGCCGGGCGGGGCAAGCGGGTTTGGGGGCATGTACACCAGATGCTTCATGTAAGAGTATCGGTTAGGTAGCGCTTCTGTTCATCCCGCCCGGCCGGCAGCGCTGCTAGCTGAAGCAGGAGGCGCGGGAATTCTACACAAGCTAGGAGCATGTCAGGGGTCTGCCTAATTTTGGGCTACACCTCTGCTACACCACGCCAGATGCCCGCTACGCCACCACTACTTCAATTGATTTAACCTGTTGATTATTAACTATTTATATCAATTTTTCAGCAAGGCCTTTTCCTTTTTGTGTAGCATTTTTTCCTGCATGCATGGGGATGCCACCACAATCGATTAACTTAAAAGGCACCTTTTTACAGGCAGGATGGTTAAACAAAAAGCCGGCACCTGTCCTGCCAATGTCTTTACATGCACATGCCCCCAGCCTCTATCCTCATATCCATCATGCGCTCCTTCCTCCTCTCCCTGCTGATGCTACTGCTGGGCATCGGGAGCAGTCCCGCTCAGCCGCTGCCAGAAGCTATACCCCTGCAGGGGGTGCCTGCTCTTACCCACTATACCCGCCAGGATTTTAATGCCGATCCGCAGTTTTGGGCGGTAACGGAAGATTCGGCAGGGGTGATGTATTTTGGGAATAATGACGGGGCCCTGGTGTACGATGGTGAGCGCTGGCACAAGGTATTTCTGCCCAATAACTCAGCGGTGCGCAGCCTTACAACCGACTACCGGGGGCAGGTATGGGCCGGCGGGTACAACGAGCTGGGCCAGATCAGAAAAGATGCCCATGGACGGTATGGCTACCACTCCCTGCTGGACAGCCTGCAGCTAAGCGGCAAAAACCTGGAAAACCTCTGGCAGATCCATGCCCTGCCGGGTACTGTCATCTACCGCAGCTTTCATAAACTGCTGGCCATCAGCGGCAGCAGACTCACCGAGCTGCCCACCACCAGCACTTACCTGCACTCGTATCTGGTGCATGATCAGCTGCTGGTGCAGGACAAAGAGCAGGGAATTTTGCAGCTGGATCTGGAGAAGATGAAGTTCAGCACCCTGTTTTCGGCCAAGAGCCTGCAACATGAATCTGTTGTAGCCCTGCTGCCCGCCCGGGAGGTACACCAGCTGCTGGCCGTGGCCCAGAGTGGAAGGCTCTACCTGCTGGACCGCAAAAATGGGTCTGTAACCCTCTGGAAGAAGCTGTTTACAGAAGGCGCCAATGATCAGGTGATCAGTGGCCTGCGCTCCAGCCGGGGCCTGTATTACCTGGGTACCCTTAGCTCCCGCATTCTTACCCTGAGCGAAACAGGTCAGTTGCTGGAAGAAGAAAACCACTTTGAGCGCCTGCAGGACAAAACGGTGCTCAACCTCTACGAAACCAGCAGGGGCAGCCTCTGGGTGCTGCTGAACAGGGGGTTGGAGTACCTGGATTATAGCTCCCCCGTAAGCACGCTCTTTGATAATGCCTCTATTTACGATGTGCTGATCAACAGCAACCATATGTACCTGGCCACTAACCAGGGGGTCTTTTATACCCCTCTGAACACTGCTTCCTCAGCCCTGGAGCGGCTTCGCTTTCAAAAGGTGCAGGGCCTTGAGGGACAGGCATGGTCGCTTCGCATGCACCAGGGCGAAGTACTGGCGGGGCACGACCGCGGCCTCTTTGTTGTGCAGCAGGGCAGCAGCCGGCGCATTGGCGAGCTGGAAGGGGTATGGCGCGTGCTGCCCGCCACCGGCCACCACAACCGCTACCTGGCCTGTACCTACAAGGGGCTTTACGTGCTGGAAAAAGAAGCCGCCAGCGGCTGGAGGGTGCTTGGCTACCTGCCCGGCTTTGCCGAATCGATCCGCGACATCCTGCCCTCCGATACGCCCGGCACCTACTGGGTATGCCATGGCTACAAGGGGGTATTTAAGATTACGCTTGATGAGGAGCTGAGCCGGGTAAGTGCCGTAGCACATTTTACAGACCAGAACGGCCTGCCCTCCCCCTTCAATATCAATGTGTTTCGCTGGGAGGACCAGATTGTGTTTACCACCAATGAAGGTATTTATGCCTATGACGAAGCACAAAACCAGTTCCGGCCCTTTGCTCCCCTGAATGCCATTCTAGATCCCTCCCTCAATACCCGCAAGCTGCTGCAGGCCGGTGACAAAACCTGGTTTGTGCAAGATGATGAGGCCGGCTTCTTCATAACCCGGGAAGGAAAGCCCAGCCTGCAGAAGGAGCTGTTCATTCAGTTTAAAGGCACCTTTAACCGGAGCATGGAGTCTATTTTGCCGCTTGATAGCAAGCGGGTACTGTTGGGTACCAATACCGGCCTTCACCTGTTTACCATTCCCCATGAGCAGCAGCCCCGGCAGGTATCCACCCTGCTGAGCAGCGTACGCTACCAGTCCGGCCAGCAGGAACACTCGCTACCCCTGGCCGCCAGCACCAATGGCTATGCCCAGCTGCCCCACACCACCAGCAGCCTGCGGTTTGAATTTGCCGCCCCGGGCATGGACAACAACGCCAGGGTGCAGTACAGCTACAAGCTGGAGCATGTAGATGAGGCCTGGTCTCCCTGGCAGGAGACCCCTTATAAAGAATATAGCCACCTGCGCCCGGGCCGCTATACCCTCAAAGCCCGAAGCAGAAGCCTGCTGGGCGTAAGCGGTAGCGAAACGCTGTACCAGTTTGAGATCCTGCCCATCTGGTACAACACCCCCTGGGCCTGGGCCCTCTATGCCGCGCTGGCCGTGCTGCTGGTAGGCCTGCTGGTGTTCCTGATTAGCCGCCGCCTGGTAGCGGCCAGCAACAAGACCCGCCGGGAGGAGCAAAAAGCCCGCAAATTGCTGGAGCTGGAGCTGGCGCAGCTAAAGCTGAATGCCGAAAAAGAGCACATCCGGCAGGAAAAAGAACTGCTGGAAGAGGATGTGATCCATAAAAGCAAGGAACTGGCCAATTACACCATGCTGCTGGTAAAGAAACGGGAAGTGTTTGCCGAGCTTATCCTGGACCTGAGGGCCCTGCGGGAAGCGGCTAAGAACGAAAGTGCCCGAAGCGGCCTGCGGGAGATCATTAAAAAAGTGAGCCACCACCTGTCAGATGAGGAGTACCTGCAGGTTTTTGATACCAACTTTGAGAAGATCCACCACGAATTTTTCACAGCCCTGAAGGAGCTCTACCCCGACCTGAACCAGCGGGATCTGCGCCTGTGCGCTTTTGTGAAGATGAACCTCACCAACAAGGAGATCTCTCCCCTGCTGAACATCTCGGTACGGGGGGTAGAGACCGCCCGCTACCGCCTGCGCAAAAAGCTGAACCTGGAGCACGAGCACAACATGGTGGAGTTTCTGGAAAAACTATCCCCTTCGGCTACTGAAGAACCGCAGGAGGTGGAAGAAACCTAAGCGCTGACACACAAAAAACCCCGTATGGGCACGAGGTTTTTTATTAAGCAGGTAAAAAAATTAACTGAGGATGGATTGTATGCTCAAAACTACCCCCGTCTGGCTTGTTACACAAATAGAATGTCTAGATGAGGGGATAGAGCTGCTTTATCTCCCCTCCCCGATCAGTTTTCGCCCGCCGCCCGCCTAAAAAGCCTGTTGGGACTCTCCCGGGTATAACACGCTCAGGGAATCTGCAGGAGTTTTTTGGCCAGCTCGATCATTTCCGGGCTGCCGGTGTATTTGCCCCGCTCGTCGGATAGTTTTACTACCGGGATCCACTGGGCGCCATCGGGCTGGGTTTCGGTCATCTTGATCACCATGTTCATGGGCTGTACGCTTACATCATTGGTCAGGCTGGTGCCAATACCAAAGGACATGCCGATGCGCCCCCGGCAGTGCTCCACAATGCGGGCTACCTTTTCATAGTTAAGGGCATCGGAAAAGATAATGGTCTTGCTAAGGGGGTCAATGCCCTTGCGTTCGTAATGGCGGATGGTTTTTTCGGCAAAGGCTACCGGATCGCCGCTATCGTGCCGCACCCCATCAAACAGCTTGGAGAACATCTTATCAAACTGCTCCAGAAACACCTCCGTGGTGTAGGTATCCGAGAGGGCAATACCCAGATCGCCCCGGTACACCTCTACCCAGTGCTGCAGGCCCAGAATGTTGGCCATTTTAAAGCCGTAGCGGGCAGCATGGAACATAAACCACTCATGTGCATGGGTGCCAATGGGCTTAACCCCATGCAGGCGGGCCAGGTGTACATTGCTGGTCCCTACGAAAGTTTTTTCTCCGCCCCCCTTCAGCGCCCCCACCACCAGCTGGTGTACCTGATACGAGTGCCGGCGGCGGGTGCCAAATTCGGCAATGGTTACGCCCAGCCCCTTGTACTGCTCTATTTTGCGGCGGGTAGTCTGCTGCACCTGTTCATCGCCTACGCGCTCCAGCCCGCTCAGGGGATAGTACAGCTCAGAGATGAGCGCCATCAGCGGCACCTCCCATAAAATGGTGCGGTACCAGTAGCCTTCTACGGATACATGCAGCTCCTCCCCCCGCTGCTCAATCGTTACCTCGGCCGGATCGTAGCTGTAACCCTGCAGAAAATCAAGGTAGGTTGGGTCCAGGTAGGGACTGGTGGCGGCCAGCCACTTTTTTTCTTCGGCCGTCAGGCGCAGCTCGCTCATGGCTGCCACCGCCTCCCGCAGCGCATCGCCAAAGCCCGGCGGAAAGGGGTGCCGGCCCCGGTTGATGAACTGGTAGCGGGCCCGGGCCCGGGGAAAGAGCTTCACCACCCCATGCTGCATGGTGAATTTATAGAAATCATTGTCCAGCAGCGAAGGCAGCCGGGGAATGGAAATAGTGGCCATAGGTCTATACCGTAATGGAATGTGTACCTGCCCGGGCCGGATGCCCGTAACAGTCCGGCCAGGCAGGTGCTTTACTTAGAAAGTGAGGTTTCAACCGTTTGGTTAAACGATCCCACATAAAAATCAGGATCAACCCTAATTTCTGTACCCGCCGGCACCCCCTGCAGGGGTTTCCAGCTGGTGGTAGGTTCCAGCCAGTGCTCGGTATCGCCAATGCGCACCTTTACGGGCATATCAAAGCCGGCTACGGCATTGCCCCAGCGGTAGGCCATGCCGCCATCCAGCAGGCGGTACTCCAGGGTAGGGATTTGCACCGAGCGCAGGTACTGGTTGAAGATGGGCGTAAGGTCCCTCCCCATGTGCTTGCTCAGGTAGCCCTCGATCTGCTCAGTGGTAACGGTCTGGTGGTAGAATTCCCGGTTCAGGCCCCGCAGGATGCTGCGCCACTTCTCATCATCCTGTACCAGCTGGCGCAGGGTGTGCAGCATGTTGGCCCCCTTGTAGTACATATCCCCGGAGCCGCTCTGGTTTACCCCATAGGGGCCTATAATAGGCTTGTCGTTGCGGATGCCCGAGCGGGTGCCCCGCACATAGGCGCTGCTGGCTTCCTTTCCATGGTGGTAGTCCAGGAAAAGATTTTCGGAATAGGCCGTAAAGCTCTCGTGGATCCACATATCGGCCACATCCTTGTAGGTGATGTTGTTGGCAAACCACTCGTGGCCCGATTCATGGATAATGATGAAGTCGAATTTGAGTCCCCAGCCCGTCATGCTCAGGTCCCGGCCCCGGTACCCATTCTGGTAGCCATTTCCATAGGTGACCGAGCTTTGGTGCTCCATGCCCAGGTAGGGGGCTTCTACCAGCTTATAGCTATCTTCATAGAAGGGGTAGGGTCCAAACCAGTGCTCAAAAGCCTGCAGCATGGGCTTCACCTGCTTGAACTGTTCCTTTGCCTTGCCAAGGTTATCCCGCAGCACCCAGTAATCCAGGTCCAGCACCCCTTTTTCGCCCTGGTACTTTTCGCCAAAATGCACATAGTCGCCAATGTTGATGTTCACCCCATAGTTGTTAATGGGG
>NZ_AODQ01000034.1 GCF_000348925.1 Cesiribacter andamanensis AMV16
CCCTCTATGCCGGTCAGGGTCATGATGGGGATGAATACGACAATAATGATGAGCACCCCAAAGGCGGCCGATTTGTAGATGGAGGCCGCCGAGCGAGCCACTACCCGGTCCATTTCCGGCTGGCTCAGCTGCTGGCCGGCATGGTAGGCAAAAAAGGGCATGCAGCACCCCCTCCACAATGATTACCGCCCCGTCGATCACAATGCCAAAATCCAGCGCCCCCAGCGACATCAGGTTGGCCGATACCCCAAACAGGTGCATCATGATAAAGGCAAAGAGCAGCGACAGGGGAATGACCGAGGCCACAATAAAACCGGCCCGCAGGTTGCCCAGCAGCAGTACCAGCACAAAGATTACAATAAGCCCCCCTTCCAGCAGGTTGGTTTTGATGGTACCGGTGGTGCGGCCCACCAGCTCGGAGCGGTCCAGGTAGGGGACAATCTTAAGACCATCGGGCAGCGAGGCCTGTACCTCGGCTACGCGCTGGTGTACCCGCTCCAGGGTTTTGGAAGAGTTGGCCCCCTTTAGCATCAGGGTAATGCCGCCTACGGTTTCGCCCTGGCCGTTTCTGGTCATGGCACCGTAGCGGGGTGGATATCCCTCTTCTATGGTGGCTACCTGCCGCAGCAGCAGGGGGGTAGCGCCAGCCTCAGCTCCCCGCACCACAATGGCGCCAATCTCTTCGGGACTGGCTACCAGGCCCTCGGCCCGGATGTAATAGGCACTGGTGCCGCGCTCCAGGTAGCTGCCGCCGGTGTTCTGGTTATTGGCCTCCAGGGCCTGCAGCACATCCTGTACGCTAAGGCCAAAGCTGCGCATGCGGGCCGGGTCCAGGCTCACCTGGTACTGCTTCAGAAAACCGCCAAAGCTGCTTACCTCCACTATGCCCGGGATGCCCGAGAGCTGTCGTTTCACGATCCAGTCGTGGATGGTGCGTAGCTCCATGGCGTTGTACTGATCTTCATAGCCGGGAGCCACTTCCAGGATATACTGGTAGACCTCGCCCAGGCCGGTGGTAATGGGCATCAGCTCGGGCTGGCCAAGCCCTGCGGGAATTTCCTGGCTGGCCAGGCCGATTTGTTCGCTCACAAACTGGCGTGCGTCCGTGGTGCTGACCTCTTCTTCAAATACAACGGTTACCACCGAAAGGCCATAGCGGGAGATGGAGCGCAGCTCCAGCACGCCGGGAATGTTGGCCATGGAGATTTCCAGGGGGTAGGTGATGAGGCGCTCCACCTCCTCGGCCGAGAGCGAGGGCGAGGCCGTCACTACCTGTACCTGGTTGTTGGTGATATCGGGAACCGCATTGATGGGGATCTGGCTGAGCGAATACAGGCCACCGGCAATCAGGGCCAGGGTAGCCAGCGCAATAATGAATTTATTGCGTACAGAAAAAGAATGATCTGTTCGAACATGGTAGTGCCGCTGAGCGAAATTAGAAACTGAAAGGAACGGGGCTATCAGCAGCCGGCTACAGCAACTGACAGAAAGGGGGAGGGGTGAGCAGGGGGTGCCCGAAGGGGAACATCGGTACAGAAGTACTGGAGGGGAACATGCGCGTGGAAGAAACGGCCAAAGGGGAGGCGGTTCCGGTAGAGCTGGGCCAGAAAGAGCAGCAGACTGGCCAGGGCAAAGAGCAACACCCCGGCAAAGCCCAGGTCTGTTGCCGGGAGCTGGCTCTTTTTGAAGATTTCCAGATGATTATCGCCCAGATCGGCCGCAAAAAGAAACTGCAGAAAGCCCACCACCGAGCGGCAGCCTACTTCCTGCAACTGATGCACAGCGGTTTGCACAACAGGCTGGCTGTTGTGCTGGTGCGGCACCAGGGTATGCATGAGCGTAATGCCGTAGGCCAGAAAAAGGAATATGAGCTTCTGCCCCTGTTTCATGTTCTACAAAAATAACACATCTCCAGGAAGATCAGCAACGAAAGAGCAGGAAACTGAAGTCGATGCTCACTAAGCTCCCAGGGGCTAGTGCCGGGCCAAACACAAACATGAATCATCCCAAATGTTAAGGGAAAGATTAATAGCGTGGAGTATAGAATTGATTTACTGGAAAGTTTTTAAAGGGGATCTCGTACCATACTAAAAAGACCTCAGGATTCATGCTGAGGTCTTTTATTAGTGATTATCCCGCTAAAAATTCAGGATGAATCAAGTTTGGCGGGGGGCGCGGGCTGCCGCTGTAACACGCTAATTGCCCTCACCCCCCTGGCTGCCGCCGCTTTTCTGGTCGTCGTTGCGGATGCGGGTGTTGCGGTTTTGGGGGCGGAACTTCATGTCGCCAAAATTATAGCGGAAGCTCAGCCGGATATCGCGCTGCTGGTTGCGAAAGGCCGAGCTCTGGTAGAAGTTTTCGCCCCGTACCTCAGATCTGAACTCAATGAATTCACTGAAGGGGTTGGCAGCCGACAGGCCAATGTTTCCTTTTTCCTTCAGGATATCTTTGGAAATGCCCATGTTCATGAACATATAGGATGGCTGGCGGCCCTGCAGGGTTGGCTGGGCACTGCGGTAAAAGGTAAAGGTATTGGCCTTCCAGCCCTTCCCGAAATTGAAATTAAGGCCTGCATTTCCGCCCGCTACCAGGCCTTTATTGCTCAGGCCCAGCGAGGCGCTGCTTACGTTGTAGGTGCTGGCATCGGCGCTCAGGAACAGGCTTACCCATTTGGTGAACTTGATGTTGGTGAACACATTGGCGCCAAATGCCTGGTTGGTGCCCACATTCAGAAAGGAGCTCAGCGTTACGGTATCCTGCTCGATGCGCTGCAGGCTCTGGAAGGATTCGATCACATCCTGGGTGCTGCGGTAGAAGAGCGAGAGGTTTACCACATTTTTCTTCACCATGGTGTTGAGGGCCAGCTCCAGCTGATCGGTGATCTCGGGAGCCAGTTTGGGATTGCCCTGTGAGATAAATAGGGTGGAGTTCTGGCGGATATAGGGGTTCAGGAAGTAGAGGTTGGGGCGCTGAATGCGGCGGGTGTAGCTGGCCTTGAGGCTGGTCATGGGGGTAAAGGTATAGCTGGCTATAGCACTGGGCAAAAAGCTGCCATAGGCATTATCGGCCGTTAGGTCCCTGTCCCGAAAATCGAAGCCAATGCGGGTATGCTCGTAGCGCAGGCCGGTGATCAGGCTCCATTTCTTGTTGAGCTTGGCATTCAGGGAAGAATAGCCTCCGATCACATCCTGGTCATAGGCAAAGGCATCGGACTGGGTAGGGTCAATTTCAAGACCCTCGCTAATGCCGGGTCCTACAAAAGCGGCAAAATCGCTGGTCAGGCGGCGTACTACAGCTTTGGCACCTATCTCCAGCTTGCCCCACTTGCCAAAGGGTTCGGTATAATCGGCCTGGTAGGTATACTCCAGGTTATCGCTGTCATTGGTATTGTTGTTGGCCAGCGTGCGGGCGCCCTGCTCACTAAAGCGGTTAAGGGTATTGGAGAGGTTACCCGAGAGCTGAAAGGCCAGGGCAATTTCCCGCTCGCTGCCCTCATAGGTGCGGCGAAAATCGTTGGTCCAGTCAAAGGAGGTATTGCTCATGTCCATAAAGCTGTTGCGGCTGATCAGCTCAAAGGGGGTATCGCTGCCTGTGTTAAAGCGGCGGCTGTTGCTCAGTGAGGTAGTGGTGTTGCTGAAGTTGCGCAGGCTTACGGCCGAGTTGACGCTGGTGTAGGCATTGAAATCATAATAGGCGCCAATCTTGCCCGAGAGGAAATCAAAACGGCTTTCGCCTTCGCCTCTCTGAAAAAGCTGCTGGGGGTTCTCGCCCCAGGTTTCGCGGTACAGGTCGTTGCCGCTGCGGCGGGTAAGTCCGTAGTTGCCAAAGAGGTTGCCATTGAGGCCAAAGCGCCCGCGGCCCATGGTAAGGCTACCACCGCCCCCCAGGGCCCGCAGGCCGGCATTCAGGTTCAGGGTGCCCTTCATGCCTTCCATGCCCTTGCGTTTGGTAATAATGTTAACAATGCCGCCGCTGCCCTCCCCATCGTACTTGGCGGTGGGTACGGTTATTACCTCAACCTTCTTGATCTCGTCGGCCGGAATGCTGCGCAGGGCATCGGCCACACTGCCGCTGAAGAGGGTAGAGGGTTTGCCATTGATGAGCAGGCGTACATTGCTATTCCCCCGTAGGGATAGGTTGCCATCCAGGTCTACAGCCAGCATGGGTGTTTTGCGCAGTACATCGGTGGCATCGCCACCGGCCAGGGAGGGGTCGTTTTCGGCATTAAAGACCAGCTTGTCTACATGATGTTCGATGACCTCCTTCTGGCCTGTTACGGTTACCCCTTCCAGGAGCTGGGCCGTTACCGCCAGCTGCACACTGCCCAGGTCGTAATCAGGCTTGGCACCGGTGGTCTGGAAGCTGAGGGTTTTCTTATCATAGCCCAGAAAAGCTATTTCTACCTTATACTCACCAATGGCAATATCCTTGATAGTAAAACTGCCGGCTTCATCACTGAGGGCGCCGTTTACCTGTTTCCAGGGGCTGGCAGCTGCCAGTGAATCAGCGGCCGGTGCGCTGGCAGGAGCGCCTTTGGGGGGGCTGGCCTGTTTGGCAAAAAGGATCACCGTGGCATAGGGGATGGCTGCCCCCGTTTCTGCATCCAGCAGCCGGCCGCTTACTTTGCCCTTTACCGAAGGGGCTGCGCCCGGAAACTGGGCAAGCGCCATGGGGGTGCAGGCAAGCAAAAACAGGCAAATGAGGGGGAGGTAGTATTTTTTCATGCGATCTGGGGTGTGGTATGGCAGCTAAAGTAGGCAGCAGGCCCTCTTGGGGAGCGTAAATGAGCGTTAAATAATGTTAAGGAGAGGTGCGAAAGTGATGAGCGGCGCCATAAGGGGGTGAGCGGATGATCGTTTGGTCTTAAGAAAATAAGGAGACTCATTACCGGCATGAGCGAGGGCATAAAGGCGGCCTGCCCCAGGCGTAGTAGCTGGGGTATCTATGTGTTTTTTCGGCAGAGCAGCTTCCCGGGACAGCAGTCAGCCAGCAATATCAGCCGATGATTAATTTCAGTTGCCTGGGGTAGATCATTGTTTCCCCAGTGCAGGGCTTTTAAATTGTATAGGCAAGCGATAACAAAAAGTTCTTGAGCGGATTTTTCATACAAAACCCCTGTGTATATGCAGCAGCAAGCAGACAAGAACTGGCACAGCATGGATGCCGGCCAGGTTGCAGCAGAACTGGAGGTAAAACCTGATAAGGGGCTCAGCCAGCAGCAGGTTCAGGAGCGCCTGGACACCTACGGACGCAACATCATTAGTCAAACGAAACAGCAGGCGGCCTGGAAACGCTTTCTGCTGCAATTTCATCAGCCGCTTATTTACATACTGCTGGCAGCAACGCTGGTCACCCTGCTACTGTCGGAGTACCTTGATGCGGTAGTGATCTTTGCCGTGGTGTTCATCAATGCCGTTATTGGGTTCATACAGGAAAGCAAGGCGCTAAAGGCAATAGATGCGCTCTCCAAAAGCATGAGTCTGAAAGCCCATGTGCTGCGCGAGGGCAAAAAAAGGGATATTGATGCACAGGAGCTGGTGCCCGGCGATGTGGTACTGGTACAGGCAGGGGATAAATTTCCGGCAGATCTGCGCCTGTTTCAGGCCAGGGACCTCAAGGTAGACGAATCAGCCCTCACGGGTGAATCCCTGGCGGTGGAGAAAAATACCGAAGCGGTAGCGGAAGATTTCATCCTGGGCGATCGTCTGGGTATGGGATTTGCCTCTACCATTATCACCTACGGGCAGGCCAGGGGGATAGTGGTGGCAACCGGCGATGCCACTGAGGTGGGCAAAATCCAACAGTCCATTACTACTGCCGAAGAGCTGGAGACTCCTTTAACCCGCAAGATCAAAAGCTTTAGCCAGCTGTTGCTCTGGGTAATTCTTGGGCTTTCGGCTGTAGTGTTTGTGGTGGGCATGCTGCGGGGCCAGGAGCTGGCCGACAGCTTTATGATTGCCGTAGCCCTGGCGGTTGGAGCCATACCGGAAGGACTACCGGTGGCAGTGACCATCATGCTGGCCCTGGGCGTTTCCAAAATGGCCAAACGGCAGGCCATCATCCGTAAACTGGTAGCCGTTGAGACCCTGGGCAGTACCAATGTGATTTGCTCTGACAAAACCGGCACCCTTACCCAAAA
This sequence comes from Cesiribacter andamanensis AMV16, assembly GCF_000348925.1. Lineage (GTDB taxonomy): Bacteria > Bacteroidota > Bacteroidia > Cytophagales > Cyclobacteriaceae > Cesiribacter > Cesiribacter andamanensis. The sequence continues at coordinate 6,140 of NZ_AODQ01000034.1, forward strand.
CCAGATGACGGTACAACTCATCTGGGCCGGTAGGCAGGAATATACCCTAAGCGGCCTGGGCTATTTGCCACAGGGGGAGATCTGCGAAAACGGACAGGCGGTAGACCTGGCAACCAATCCGGCCCTGAAGCAGTGTCTGCTGGCCGGCATGCTCTGCAATGACAGCCGGTTAAAGGAAAAATCCGGAAGCTGGTCCATCGATGGCGACCCAACGGAAGGGGCCTTGCTGGTAGCCGCCCGCAAAGGAGGCTTTACCGAGGAGCAGCTGGAGCAGGAATATCCCCGTGCCGATTCCATTCCTTTTGAATCGGAACACCAGTATATGGCTACCCTGCACGCTACAGATACCCCCCTTATGTTTGTCAAAGGGTCGCTGGAGGCTATTCTGGAGCGTAGCAGCCAGCAACTTACAGCCGAAGGCAAGGCAGAGCCGCTGGATAAGGAATCAATCAACCGACAGGCCGAAACACTGGCCGCTCAGGGCTTGCGTGTGCTGGCCTTTGCCGTCAAGGAGGCTGCTTCAGGCAAGAAAAGCATTGGCCATCAAGATGCAGCCGAAGGCCTGGTCTTCATTGGCCTCCAGGGCATGCTGGATCCGCCCCGGGCCGAAGCAATTGAGGCGGTCTCACTCTGTCAGATGGCCGGCATTGAGGTAAAGATGATCACCGGCGACCATGCTGTTACGGCGGCTTCCATTGCCGGGCAGATCGGCCTGCAGGGCAAGCGGGAAGGAGAGCGGCTGCTGGCCCTTACCGGCCGGGAACTACAGGCCATGAGTGAAGATCAGCTGCAGGAGGTGGTGCAGGAAACAGCCGTATTTGCCCGCGTAGCACCCGATCAGAAGCTTCGGCTGGTAAAAGCGCTACAGGCCAGGGGCAAGATTGTGGCCATGACCGGCGATGGGGTCAATGACGGACCGGCCCTTAAGCAGGCCAATATTGGCATAGCCATGGGCATTACCGGCACCGATGTGGCCAAGGATGCCGCCGATATGGTGCTCACCGATGATAATTTCTCTTCGATAGAAGGTGCGGTAGAGGAAGGCAGGGGGGTATTTGATAACCTTACCAAGTTCATCGTCTGGACCCTGCCCACTAACCTGGGTGAAGGCCTGGTGATCCTGGCGGCCATTGCGCTGGGTGCCCGATTGCCCATACAACCCGTGCAGCTGCTCTGGATCAACATGACCACCGCGGTGCTGCTGGGCCTGATGCTGGCATTTGAACCTAAGGAGCCCGATGTCATGGAACGCCCACCCCGGCCCGCCGATGACCCGATTCTAAACAAGAACCTGATCATGCGTACCCTGCTGGTAGGGGTGCTCCTGATGCTGGCAAGCTTTGGCCTTTATGAGTGGGAAATCCGGCAGGGAGCCACCATCGCCCAGGCGCAAACGGTGGCTACTACGGTGTTTGTGGTACTTGAATCATTTTATCTGCTCAATTGCCGTTCGTTGATCCGTCCGCTGGGGCAAATCGGGTACTTTACCAACCTCTGGGTATATGCCGGCATAGGAGCCATGTTGCTGGTGCAGGCCCTCTTTATTTACCTGCCGTTCATGAACCTGCTTTTTCATTCCAGTCCTCTGCAGGGCATGCAGCTGCTGCGGATTGGTGCCGCCGGGCTGGGCTTGTTCATCATCGTTACCATCGAAAAAACGATCCGTTACAAGGGTAGTCGATCCAGGGCCGGTAAATAATCCTGAAGGAGGTAGCTACAGGCGGCTGCCGGTACTCCTCCAGGCTCCGCTACCTTCATAATTATGGCTGATGATGCTTGTTACCGCTGGAATCCTTACCTTACTCTATCAAAGGTAAGGAAGCAATGACCATCTCACCCAGTAACGTACACACTAAACCTTATACTCGATACGCCAGATATTAGGGCTTAGGCATGAAACAGACTATGCATTTTGAACGCTACCAGCGGCAGATCATTCTCAAAGAACTGGGGCCGCAGGGCCAGCAAAAACTTCAGCAGGCTAAGGTGCTGGTGATTGGCGCCGGTGGCTTGGGCTGCCCGGTGCTGCTTTACCTGGCGGCGGCCGGGCTGGGCACCCTTGGCCTGGTAGATCATGATGTGGTGTCGCTCACCAACCTGCACCGGCAGGTGGTATATGACATGAGCGACCTGGGACACTCAAAAGCCGAGCGTGCTGCCCAAAAGCTGCAGCGGATGAACCCCGATATAGAAGTGCAGCCTCACAGGGTGCAGCTTACTTCCCAGAATGCCCTGGAGTTGCTGCACGCCTATGACCTGATAGTAGATGCTACGGACAATTTTCCTGCCCGCTACCTGATCAACGATGCCTGTGTGTTACTTGGCAAGCCCCTGGTCTATGGGGCAGTTTCCAGTTTTGAAGGGCAGGTGGCTGTATTTAATTATGCCGGAGAGGGAGGGGAACGGCCTGTTCATTACCGGGATCTGTTTCCCGTTCCGCCGCAGGCTGGGGAGGTTGCCAACTGTGAAGAGGCCGGCGTGCTGGGTGTGCTGCCGGGCATCATCGGCAGCCTGCAGGCAGCAGAGGTACTCAAGATCATAACGGGCATAGGGCAGCCGCTGGCCAACCGGCTGCAGACCGTCAATCTGCTAACCAATGACTGGAATACCTGGGAAATTACCCCCCATCCGCAGGCTGATGCCCAGCGGCCAAAAGATGCAGGGGCGTTTCGGCAGACTGCCTATGAGCAAGCCTGTGGACTGCTGAGCGTGGAGGAGATCACTGCCGGAGAATTTTCCCGCCTGCTCAGCAACAGGCAGGCAGCCATAGTGGATGTGCGGGAGGTAGGAGAACTTCCGCTACTACACGAGTTCCCGCATCTGCAATTGCCACTCTCACAATTGCCCGGGAGTATACCCGCCCTTTGCGGCGATCCGGTCATTGTACTCTGCCAGTCGGGTAAGCGCAGCCAGCAGGCGGCGCGCCTGCTGGCAGAGGCCTTCCCCCAGAAAAAGGTCTATAGCCTGCAAGGGGGGGTGCTTGGCTGGAAAGAGTATCTACACCAGCAGCAGGGGGTCTAGTGCCCTAATTGATCTTCATTCAGCCTGTAGAATGTCGGGATCCGGCAATCGTAAAACGCAGCCGCACGCCATGCAGCATCCAAGGTACGGGATTTCTTTTTATATCCGCCAGAGAGGCCCTAAGCTTCTGCATGGATACCGCTCTCCGGCCCTTGCCAGGGCAGAGGGTAGACGATAAAAAGCTGTAAACAGGAAATGGTGGCAGGAAAAGTGGGCGATGCTGTATAAATGCCCCTTAAATTTTGTAGTTTCTCGCTGTAAACTGGCTGGCTGGCTATTGGAGCCCCTATAGCGGGCGCTCTCCGCCTATAGCCTACTCTTTTTTTGGAACTAACGCTTATTGTATGAGCTCACACGCGCTACACCTGCTGCGCACTACTTTTGGCGATCCGGCAAACAGCGGCAATGCCATGTCACTTCAAGAGGCACAGGAGCTGCTGAATAGCTGGGTAAAAAACGAGCGATTGAAACTGCACATGCAGCAGGTGGCCCACCTGATGAAGGCCTGGGCCCGGGAACGCCTGGGACTGTCGGAAGAGGAGCAGCACCGCTGGTACCTGGCCGGGCTGCTGCACGATGCCGACTGGGACCAGTGGCCCGAGCAGCATTGCCGCCGCATAATCGAAGAGCTGGAAGCCCGCCGGCAGGATCCGGCCATTATTCAGGCCATTGCCTCCCATGGTCCTGCCTATTTTGGTGTGGAGCCCCGCAGTGCCATGGATAAAATGCTCTATGCCTTTGACGAGCTTTCGGGCTTTACCCACGCCTATTCCCTCATGCGGCCCGAAGGCTACAGCGGCATGGAAGTGAAGGGGGTAAAAAAACGCTTGAAAGACAAGACCTTTGCCGCTCAGGTATCGCGGGAGGATATAGCCGATGCCAGCCAGCGGGCGGCTATTCCGCTGGAGGAGCTGATCCAGTTTGTGATCACCCATCAGGCCGATACGGTCTAGGGCCGCGCTATTTCAGGATACCTACTATCTTTTTTCTTTTCGTATGAACACCCCATTTCCCATCCGCTCCGTACGGGCTCATTTTCCGGCGCTTAACCCCAGTGATGGCAGCCTGCCGCTGGTCTATTTTGATGGGCCCGGGGGCACACAGATGGCCAGCCAGGCGCTCATGGGCATGATGACCTACATCAGCCGGGGCATGGCCAACCTGCACGGCCCTTTTCCCACCAGCCTGCGCACCGATGCGCTGCTGCTGGAGGCCCGCGCTGCCATGGCCGATTTTCTGCACTGCCAACCGCAGGAAGTTGCCTTTGGCCAGAACATGACCAGCCTGGCCTTTGCCATTGCCCGCTCGCTCGGCGCATTAGTGCAGCCGGGAGATGAAGTGGTGGTCACCGAAGCAGACCACCGGGCCAATGTAGACCCCTGGGCCAGCCTGGCGCGGGACAGGGGGGCAGGCGTACGCTACATTCCCTTAAACCCAACTACTTACACCCTGGAGCTGGACCGTCTGGAGGCGCTGATCACTCCCCAAACCCGGCTGGTGGCCGTGGGCCTATCGTCCAATGTAACCGGTACGGTTACCGATGTGGAACCTATCATTGCGCGCGCCAAGGCTGTAGGTGCTCTGGTGGTGCTGGATGCCGTGCATGCAGTGCCGCACCTGCCGGTTAATGTTGAGCAGCTGGGCTGTGATGTATTGCTGTGTTCGGCCTATAAATTCTTTGGCCCGCACATAGGCATAGCCGTTATTGCGCAGGCACTCTTTGAAAAACTGCCCGTCTACAAGCTGGAGCCTGCACCGGCCCATATCCCCGATAAGCTGGAAACCGGCACCCAAAACCATGAAGCCCTTGCCGGGCTGCTGGGGGCGCTTGGCTTTATCGAAAGCCTGGGAGAGGGGAACAATCGAAAAGAATGCCTGCAGCGGGGCATGCAGCGGCTGGAAGCCTACGAAAGCGAGCTGGCGGCCTATACCGAACAGCTGCTGCAGAACGTACCCGGCCTAAAATTGTACCGGGCGCCGGCGGGCACAAAGAAAACGCCCACCTTTGCCTTTACCCTGGAGGGGGTGCCCTCATGGGAGGTCAGTCGCTGGTTTGCTGAGCGCCATCAGATGTGTGTGGCCGATGGGCACTTCTATGCCACCACCATGGCCGAAAAACTGGGGGTGCTGGCCGGGGGCGGCTGGGTGCGCATTGGCCTAGCCCCCTACACAAGCCGGGAGGAGCTGGAGCGCTTTCATGCAGCCCTGCTGGAGTTTGTGGCCGAACGGCGGCTACGAGCAAATACCCCTACCTAAAGGATTCATAGCCTGTGCCACTTGCGATGTGGCCTGCCGGTCTGATTTAGTTTTGCGGCTCCGAGTGTGCAATGCCTGTGAGCAGGCCACCCGCCACCAAAAGCGGTCCGCTATGGTCATAAAGGGAGGGGTTTGCTAGCATGCTGCCCGCTGGACCTGGCAAACTCCAAGGCTCTATTTTGGTTGTATGAATACGCACTAATCATCTATTGCCATGCTTGTATTCTCACTTATTATGTCTATGCTCCTGGCCGTGCTGCAGGCTGGGCCCCAGACAGGTAACACAGCCTCCCTGGTAGGCGCCTGGGAGGCCACTATGCCCGAAAATACCAAAGCGCTCTGGATCATGGACGACGATTACTTTGCCAGAACGTATTATAAGGCCGATCCGGCTGAATTTATCGGCACCGAAGGGGGTAAATGGTCCCGGCAAGCAGATGGTACGCTGCTAATCACCTGGGAGTTTAATACCAATGATCCCGGCAAGGTAGGTACTACAGAGCGCATGCCCATTAACCCCCGCGGACAGTATCTGGAAACAGCCAGCGCCAGCTGGAAACGCCTGGACGATGGCACCCCTGGCGCACTCAGGGGCGCGTGGCTCATTACCGGTCGCCAGCTGGACGGCACCATGAACACCATGACCCCTGGCGCCCGCAAGACCATGAAGATCCTCTCCGGCACCCGCTTTCAGTGGATTGCCTATAACAGCGAAACGGGCGAGTTTGGCGGTACGGGCGGAGGCGCCTATACCACCGAAGGAGATACCTATACCGAGCACATCCACTTTTTTTCCCGGGACAATAGCCGGGTAGGCGCCAGCCTTTCTTTTCCGTACGAGCTGAAGGAGGGCAAGTGGCACCACAGGGGCAAAAGCAGCAAGGGCGATCCTATTTATGAGATCTGGTCCAGCCGGCAATCCCTGGGCATCTGAGGCGGATTCAGGGGTAGGTCGCTATTTTTTTTGCCTGAGCGCAGCAGGGGGTGAAGTCAGGCTGCTTGATACCGCTCCTCTGAACCGGGAAATTAGCCCCTGCCGGGCCAACTATTTTGTGCTTTGCCGGTTAAAGATAGAGCGCCGGCTTATGGAGCAAATCGCCCACCTGTCAGAGGGGTGGATTTTTTGCTTCGGCATCGGCCTGACCCACCTTATCTCCACATCCTACTATGGCACTGCTTGGCAAGATCATAAAATCTGCAATTGAATTAACCGAAAAAGTATTACCCGAAAGCTCCCCCCTTGAAAATCAGCAGGAGGTGCTTGTGCAGCTGCTGAAGGAGGCCCGGGATACAGCCTTTGGCAGGCAGTATCAGTTTGCCCGCCTGCTGGAAGCTGAGGATCCGGGCAAGGCCTTTGCCGAAGCAGTTCCCTTTCATGATTATGACAAAATGCATAAGGAGTGGTGGCAGCGGCAGCTAGCCGGTGAGGCCGATGTGACCTGGCCGGGCAGCCCCAGCTACTATGCCCTCAGCTCCGGCACCACGGGCAAGAGCAGCAAGCGCATCCCCGTTACGGACGAGATGCTGAAGGCCATCCGCAAAACGGGCGTCATGCAGATTCTGGCCCTGGCTAACTTTGACCTGCCGGCCGATTTCTACGATAAGGAGGTGATGATGCTCAGCAGCTCAACCGACCTGGTGCAGGCCGGCGACCATCTGGAGGGGGAGATCAGCGGCATATCCGCCAGCAACATACCGGCCTGGTTTAAGGGCTTTTACCGGCCCGGCGATGAAATAGCTTCCCTCAATGACTGGGACGAGCGGGTTGCGCGCATAGCCCAGCAGGCAAAAGACTGGGACGTGGGGGGGCTAAGCGGCATCCCCACCTGGAATGAGCTGATGCTCAAAAAGATCATCGAGTACCATAAGCTGAAGCATATTCACGAGCTCTGGCCCAACCTGAGTGTTTTTACCTCCGGGGGGGTAGCCTTTGAGCCCTACCGCAAAAGCTTTGAGGCCCTGCTGGGGCACCCCATTACCATTATTGATACCTACCTGGCGTCCGAGGGTTTTCTGGCCTACCAGAACCGCCCCAATGAGGCCATGGCCATGAAGCTGGCCACCAACTCGGGTATTTACTTTGAGTTTGTTCCCTTTAAACCGGAGAATATCGATGAGCAGGGCAATCCCCTGCCGCAGGTAAAGGCCCTGCGGCTGGATGAGGTAGAAGCGGGACAGGATTATGCCCTCATCATTTCCACCGTATCAGGGGCCTGGCGCTACCTGATTGGCGATACGGTGCGCTTTACCGATGTGGAACGGGCAGAGATCATTATCTCCGGCCGCACCAAGCATTTCCTCAATGTGGTAGGGTCACAGTTATCCGTGCTGAAGATGAATGAGGCCATACAGGCACTGGAAAAGCAGTTTGACCTGGCCATTCCTGAATTTACCGTAGCCGCCGTAAAGCCTGAGCAGGAGTACATACACCACTGGTACCTGGGCCTTGAGGGCCAGGCCGATGAGGAGGCCCTGGCCCGGGAGCTGGATGCCTACCTGCAGGAGGCCAACAAGAACTATGGGGTAGCCCGCTCCAGAGCGCTGAAGGGGGTAAAGGTAACGGCCGTATCGCCAGACGTTTTTTATGCCTGGAACGAGCAGGAAAAGAAAATGGGCGGACAGGTAAAAATGCCCCGGGTGATGAAAGAAGAAGAGTTTGCAAAATGGCAGAAATTTGCCGATGCCCAGGGGCAGGCAGCCGGGTAAGGGCAGCAAGCAGGCGGATAGTTATACATCAAGCCCGCTACCGCATCCGTCATTCCCCTGTTGAGGGGAATCTGCAAGCTTTTAGGGCAACAGCTATCGCTCCTCAACAAAAAGCCTGATCCATGCGAAGGTGTGCCTGCCTTCGCCAAGGGGGATTCGTTTCGTATAGAAACGCTCCGGGAATAAATTCATAATTCACGTTTTATCAGATAATTTCTGACCAGCTGATACTAAACACCCCTGGCGAGCCTTGCTTGCCAGGGGGTATAGTTGCTGGTTGGGATATCTTAAATGGAATGCTTAGTGCTTACCATTCTGTTTGCCATTCCCATTCCCATTAGTGGAGAGGGTGCTCGCCAGCTCCTTCAGTGCTTTGACTTTTAATTTACTTCCACCACTGCTGCTGTCGGTACCTTTCAGGTGGAGGGGCGCTCTGTCTTCCAGTAGCTGCTCTTTTTCTTTTGTGGCGGACAGCTTCTTAAAGAGCGTAAGGGCCTGGGCCACTACCTGATCCATATTATAGTAGCGGTAGGTAGCCAGCCGGCCTACAAAATACACTCCAGGGGTATCATCGGCCAGCTTTTTATACTTGTTATAAAGCGCCGCATTCTCGGGTTTGGGCACCGGGTAGTAGGGGTCGCCCTCCGCCTTGGGGTACTCGTACACAATGCTGGTCTTGGGGTGCTGCTGCCCGGTCAGGTATTTAAATTCCGTAATGCGCGTAAAGGGGTGCTCATTGGGAAAATTTACCACCGGAGCAGGCTGGTGCACGGATTCATCCAGGGTTTCATGCTTGAACTCCAGGGAACGGTAGGGGAGTTTACCCCACTTGAAATCAAAATACTCATCTACCGGACCGGTATAGATCATCTCCCGGAAGGGGATCAGATCTAGTATCTCATGGTAATCCGTATTGAGCATGATCTTGATGTTGGGGTGGTCCAGCATGCGCTCAAACATGGCTGTGTATCCCCTAAGCGGCATGGCCTGGTAGGTGTCGGAAAAATACCGATCGTCTCGGTTGGTGCGCACCGGCACCCGCGAGGTGACGGACTTATCCAGCTCAGAGGGGTCCATGCCCCACTGTTTGCGGGTATAGTTGCGGAAAAATTTTTCGTAGAGCTCCCGGCCTACCCGGCTTACCACCACATCTTCTGAGGTGCGCAGGGGGCTAATGTTCTCGGCCCTGGACTGAAAGAAATCTTCTACCTCAAAGGAGGTCAGGTTCAGGCCATACAGTTGGTTAATGGTATTGAGGTTAATCGGGATGGGTACCAGCTGCCCGTCTACGCTGGCCTGCACCCGGTGCTCATAGGGCCGCCATTCGGTAAACTGCGAAAGGTAGTCAAATACCTCACTGGAATTGGTATGAAAGATATGGGGGCCATATTTATGGACCAGTATACCCTCTTTGTTGTAATGGTCATAGGCATTCCCGCCTATATGGTTGCGCTTATCTATGATGAGCACTTTTTTATGGAGCTGAGAGGCCAGGCGCTCGGCCAGTACACTTCCGGCAAAGCCTGCCCCCACGATCAGATAGTCAAACATTGTTCTCCTCCTCGGTTAAATTTGTAAAAATGCGGCTCTTTCAGGCCTTTTTTTGCTGCTGCAGCACATCTTGCATCAGGCTGAGCATGCCCTGCCAGGTCTGGTCCCAGGAGATCTGGCTCAGGAAGGCATCTACCCGTGCCTGCCATTCCTCATCCTGGTGCTGCAGGAGAGCCTGCTCAATGGCCGCACAAAACTCCTCCGGGCTGCCGGCTATGTGCACCAGCTGCTGCTCTCCATAGGGGCGCACCACATCCCGGATGGGGGTTGACACCACCGGCTTGCCGGCAGCCAGGTATTCCGGCGTTTTGGTGGGGCTGATAAAGCGGGTAGATTCATTGAGGGCAAAGGGCAACATGGCCACCTGCCAGCTGCTGAGGTAGGCCGGCAGCTCGGTATAGGGCTTGCCCCCCAGGTAGTGCAGGTTGGGGCGGCGGGGCAGATCGGCGGGATCAATTTTCACCACCGGCCCTATGAGGATCAGCTGCCAGTCGGGCCGGGCGTCGGCCACTGCCGCCAGCAGGTCCAGATCGGCCCGCTCATCCAGCACCCCAAAAAAGCCAATGCGGGGCTCAGCAATGGCGGCCTGGTCGGCAGGCTGGGGCAGCGGCCGGCGCGCCTGGCCAAAATGCGCCTTATCAATACTGCTGGGGAAGGCATACACGCGGGGGTGCTGATGCTGCTTGGCCTCATATAGGCTCTGACCGCCGGTAAAGACCAGATCGGCCTTCTGGAAGAGTTGCTGCTCCAGTTCCTTGAGGCGCTCCGGTGCAAACTTAAAGGCCGAAAGCTCATCCATGCAGTCGTAGACGGTAAGCAGCGGGCTAAAATGATCGGTAAAGCCCAGCGACATGGGGGTATAATACCAGAAGATGTAGTGCTTAAGGTCCTGCTCGGCAAAGAAGCCATCGAGCAGCCGGCGCTGTTCTGCTTCAATTTGGGCTGGCGAAAGGCCATGGGGCAGGTGCGCCACCACCAGCTGAACGCCCCCATCCCGGGGGGAAACGTCCAGCCAGGACGTTTCCGGTCCGTCAAAATGGGGTTCTTCTACAAAAAATACGCGGGTATGCCGGGCAAAGCGGGAGAGCAGGTGCTGGGGGCGCTGGTATACAAAATCCCAGCGCAAATGCGAGAGGCATACCAGATCAGGAAGGTTGGCGGCTTGTGTATTGCCGGCCACATGGGCAGTAGGGTGTGAGGAGGAGGTTGCCTTGGGCTGCGCTGCAGCAGTTGGGGCGCCTGTCGCTGCAGGCATCGCTGTATCTTGGTTTTCTTTATACATAGATGAAAAAAATGAATGCCTGCCCTTCTATAAAAAATCAGGGGCAGGGTTGGATAGCAAAAAAGTGCAGGGCTACAGTAATGCCCTTCTGGCAGAGCGGTACTATGGTTGGTGATTTAACTTGAATGAAGGGGAAAAGTTGCGTTAAAAAGTAGGTGTGAGAAAAGTTTTGTTTATATAAGATTTCCGGGAAGATTTTTTTGATCCCAAAATATCAGAGGGCCGCTCTTCGGCCTACTGCAGAGCATAGCGGGTTGCCAAAAAGTAGCTTTACCGGTAGTATACGGCAAGCTGAGTCTGAACGGAATTTAAAATGCCGGTAGTGCAGAAGAGAATCCGGCGCCCGGCTGCCCTGCATGCCCTTACAAAAACCAGTGCCGAAAAATAGATGCATAAGAGGCATCTTTACACGCAGATTTCCAGCCCATTCCCCCTGCTGTGCGGCGCAGCTTCAGGGTGGTGAAAAGTTGGAGCGTCTGGTTCTGGCGAGCCTTGAAAGTGAGTTATCCAGGCTTGCCGGAAGCTGGCTTGCCTTATATGTTGCTTATTGTTGTGGGTGCGCTCCCCAGAGGTTTTGCCTAAACCGGAGAGAGGGTCTCGGCTTCTCTCAGGTACCGCTCTATGGCATCCTCTAAGCCCGGGAGTAATAGGCCCCGCTCGCTGCCCAGGGCGCTGTAGCCGGGGCGGGGCGCTCTAAATCCCAGCGCACTGCCTTTAGCTGGAAGGATCAGCTGCCGGTTCAGCCCCGCAATCTCGGCCGTACGCAGGGCAAAATCGGCCCAGGAAACTTCCGAGGGATTGGTCAGGTGCCAGATGCCGGAGGCCTTGTCGATGAGCAGGTCCAGGCTGTTGTGCACCAGGTCGGGCACATAGGTAGGTGATACCACATGTTCGCTGGAAGCGGTAAAGACCCGTTGCTCCTCCAGCGCCCGCAGCATCAGGGTAATAAAGTTGTACTCATCCCAGGGTCCAAAGAAAGAACTGGTGCGGATGATCAGCGCATCGGGATGAAGGCTAAGCACCTTCTGCTCTGCATAGAATTTAGACAGGCCATAGACATTCAGCGGCGCTGCCGGCTTGCTTTCCAGATAGGGGGTCTTTTGCCTGCCATCGAAGACCAGGTCGCTAGAGAAAGTGATAAGCTGGGTGCCATAGCGACGGCATGCCTCTGCCAGCAGTACGGGTCCCTGCGTGTTTTCCAGAAAACATTGCTCCTTATGCTGTTCAGCGTCATCTACCCGTACAAAGCCGGCTGCGTTTACTACCGCCCAGGGCTGGTGCTGCTGCAGGGCTGCTTCTATGGAGGCAGCACTGGTAATGTCCAGCTGCTGCCGGTTCAGGATCGTATAGGCGAGGTTGCGGATATCGCAAATCCGTGCAAAGGCGCGGCCCAGGGTGCCGGTAGCCCCTGTGATGAGCAGGGGGGCAGCTGCCGGGGCCAACAGTACGCCGCGTTCAATGGCCGTTACCTGGGGTAATTCCCGGGCACTGGGCGTACTGCTGTAGTGCAGGTCCAGGTGATGAGGGTTGGTGACTTTCCACCAGCCGCCGGCACTCAGCACCGGGTGAGAGGGGTATTGCCCGGACGCCAGTTGCCGGATCAGCCAGGCCAGAGCGGTGGGCCGGGGGGTACCGGTCCGTACATCAAACACCCCGGATTCATAAAAATTATTAGGCTGGGTGATGAGGGTGTTCCAATCATAAGCGCCAAAGAGCGACCAGGCTGTAATGCCCCGCACATCGGCTCCCTCAGCTTTCAGACGGCTCACAGCTTCCCAGGCTTCCATAAACCAGCGCAGCTGCTCCTCCCGGCTGGCGCCCAGGTGCACTTCGGTAAGGGCCAGGGGCAGGCCGTAGCGGTTAAGCGCTTCTTTCAGAAGTTGATAATGCCCGGCGCGCTGGTGAATATCCGCCCGCACTACTTCCACATCGGCATAGCGGTGGCGGCCATTGCCTGCATGCGACCAGGCAGGATAGGCGTGCAGGTTTTCATCCAGGTAGCGCTCGCTGGTAATGTAGTGGTTGAGGCCCATAATATCGGGTGGGCAGGGGGTTTCGGCAAAGTAGGCCAGCTCTGCCTCCGCTACCTTCCCGGCATGCAGCAGGTAGTCGCTAAACAGGGTGTTGTCTCCCATTTTTCCGCAGAGCAGGTCAAAGGAGGCCCAGCGCCGCTGGTTCTCAAAATCGCGCTGGTAGGCCAGCTTTTCGGTGCTATGGCATTTGCCCAGGTCTTCGGTTTGTACCAGCTTTGCCTCGGGAATGGGGCCCCGAATGGCCTGCATGGCCATGATGGTGGCTTTGCACTGCAGCAGCAGGGCTTTGGCAAAGGCGCTGGACGAGCGTTTGTGCGGATACCAGTGTCCGTAAAGGCAGCTGAAGCGTGCCGTAGTAAGGGGTTCGTTAATGGGGGTGAAATACCGTAGCCAGGGGTAGCGCTCGGCCACCGCCAGGGCAAATTCGGTAAACTTCTCCGGAAAATCGGGGTCCAGCAGGTGGGTGTAGCGGGGGCCGCTGCCGTGGTGCAGCAGCCCGGCAATGGGGGTGATGCCCAGTTCCTGCAGGCAGGCCAGGCGCTCATCGGCCCAGGACCAGTCGGCTTTTTTGATGCCCTGGGGTGCTATTTTTTCCCACAAAAGGGGATAGCGCACTGTTTTGATGCCTAGTTCGGCTATTAGCTTCAGGTCACTGATGCGCTCCCAGTGCCCATTGCGGATCAGCTGATCGCCATAAGTATTTTGCAAGCGGTGTACGGTGCATTCAATGCCTCCCCAGAGGGGAATGGCGTTTTGGGTTTGTTCAGCCATGGAGGTGGGATCTTGGAAGCATAGGGCAAGCCCTGGTGATTAAAAAATTAGGGGTACGCCCGCGTATCCAGGGGTGTCTTTAGCCTGGGGATTTACGGACTACAGCACTTCTGCTACATAATGGGATGGGGGTATGTGCTTCATCACAGGTTAAAAAATACTAGCTACCCAGCTTGGGCTTTTGCGCGGCTTAAGCAGGCTGCAACCCGCAGGTGAAATTGAAGCAGCGTTGCCTGCTGCCTGCCACCCCCATGCAGCAGCTGTAAAGCAAAACTCAGCGAACGGTAAAATGTTGCAGCCTGCATCTATGCTGATTTTGCCTTTTCTTACTGGTGTTAGGGCTCCGCTACTTCCTGTGAAGATTGGTGGGGTAGGCTGGCTTATTGCCTTGCTTTATAATGCACGCTGGCTTGTTCCCGTAGCATTCTGGCGGCTCCCTCGGGGGTGATGTCCCGCTGGGGGTTGGCCAGCATTTCATAGCCCACCATAAATTTGCGTACGGTAGCCGATCGCAGCAGGGGGGGGTAGAAGACCATGTGCAGCTGCCACTCGGGGTGCTCCTGCCCATCGGTAGGGGCCTGGTGCAGACCGGCCGAGTAGGGAAAGGAAACCGAAAACAAGTTGTCGTACAGTATGGTGAGCCGCTTGTAGGCCGCTGCCAGCCCCCCGGCTTCGGCAGCGCTAAGCTGACCAATATGGGCAATGGGCCTGCGGGGCACAAGCATAGCCTCAAAGGGCCAGATGGCCCAAAAGGGTACCAGGGCCACAAAATGCTCTTCCTCAAATAAAATGCGTTCCCCCTTGTGGAGCTCAGCCTGCAGGTACTCCAGCAGCAGGGGACGCTGGTGTTGCTGGTAGTAACGGCTGAACTGCTTTTGTTTTTTGGCCGGCTCATCGGGCAGCGACTCCTGGGCCCAGATCTGCCCATGGGGATGCGGGTTGGAGCAGCCCATGGCCTGACCCTTATTTTCAAAGATCTGCACCCAGTTAACCCAGTCCAGGCTGCCCAGCTCCTTATATTCCTGCTGCCAGAGAGCCACCACAGCAGCAATATCGGCTAGGTCCATTTCCGGAATGGTCAGATCATGCCGGGGCGAGAAGCAGATTACCTTGCAAATGCCCCGCTCGCTTTTGGCCAGAAAAAACTCCCCCTCCTGCATGCTGCCGCCGGGTACATCTTCTGAGAGGGCAGCAAAATCATTTTTAAAGACATAGGTGCCTGTGTAGGGCGGATTCTGCTCGCCCCCTGCGCGGGTATTCCCAGGACACAGGTAACAGCCCGGGTCATAGGGGGGGCGTTTGGCCTCGGCCACTTTTTCCTGCTGGCCCTGCCAGGGGCGTTTGGCCCGGTGGGGCGATACCTGCAGCCACTCTCCCGTAAGGGGGTTGTAGCGCCGGTGCGAATGTTCTTCAAAATTGAACTGCTTCATAGGAAGGGAATAAAAAAGGTGGTGTGCAGCCGAGACAGGTTAAGCTACCTGATCTGGATTCAGTATACTGGTACCCCCGCGTATGGCTACTTCATAGTGCTTCAGGGCAATGCCAAAGGCCTGCAGGTAGGCGGGGCCTGCTGCAGCCAGAAAGGCCTCTTTGTTGGCGCTCTTTACCAGGTTAAGGGTGCAACCTCCAAACCCACCCCCCATCATGCGGGCGCCGGCCACTCCAGCCTGCTCTTTGGCAAAGTTTACCAGAAAATCCAGCTCGGAGCAGCTAACCTCATATTGGCTGGAGAGTCCTGCATGCGAGCCCCACATCTGGTGGCCAAAGCCCGGGATATCGCCCATTTTGAGCAGCTCGCAGCCCTGCAGCAGGCGTTCATTTTCGTCCAGCACATAGCGGCAGCGCTTCATCACCAGGGGGGGGAGCTCCGCTGCTGCTTCCTGCAGCATGGCAGGGCTAACATCGCGCAGGCTTTGTACGTGAGGATGCCGGCGGCGTACGGCGGCCACCCCCTGCTCGCACTCCAGTCGGCGGGTGTTGTACTCAGAACTGGCCAGGGAGTGTTTTACTTGCGTATCGAGCAGAATGAGCTGGTACTCCTGCAGCTGCAGCGGAAAATAGGTATAGTCCAGCGAGCGGCAATCGAGCTGAAGGGCATGGCCCTCTTTGCCCATAACCGAGGCAAACTGATCCATAATGCCACACTGCACGCCGGCAAAGGTATGCTCGGCCTTCTGGGCAAAGCGGATCAGCAGTTGCCGGTCGATGCGCAGATCAAACAGTTCGCTCAGCGCAAAGGCCGTGCCGCACTCAAGCGCAGCCGAAGAAGAGAGGCCCGCCCCCATGGGGATATCGCCCCCAAATACACAATCGAAGCCCTGCAGGGGGTAGCCTGCTTTTTGCAGCTGGTCCACTACGCCCAGCAGGTAATTGGCCCAGCCGGTTTGGGAAGGACGGAGCTCCTGCAGGGGCACCTCTAGCTGCTGCTGATAATCGAGCGAATACAGCCGGCAGCGGTCCAGACCATTGCGGCCCACGGCCAGGATCATTTCCTTGTCGATGGCTGCCGGCAGTACAAAGCCCTCATTGTAGTCGGTATGCTCACCAATGAGGTTGATGCGGCCCGGGGAGCGCACCAGCAGCGGCTGGCCGCCAAACAGACGGGTAAAGGTGGTGGCAATAGGATGTGGATTCATAAACGTGGGGCACGACAAACAGTGCCGGAAAGGTAAGAGAAAGGGATCATTTTACCGAAAAGCGATAGACCGTCTGGCTCTGATACGTCTGGCCCGGTTCCAGCACCACCGAGGGGAAATGGGGCTGGTTGGGAGCATCCGGAAAGTGCTGAGTCTCCAGGCAAAATCCCCAGTGTTTCTGATAGAGTATACCCCCTTTGCCCTGCAGGCGTCCGTTCAGAAAGTTGCCGGTGTAGAGTTGTATGCCCGGTTCGGTGGTGAGCACCTCCAGCTGGCGTCCGCTGGCCGGTTCCAGCACTGTGGCTGCCGGCCGCAGCAGGCCGGTACTCTCTCCCAGCACCCAGCAATGGTCATAGCCCCCGGCCAGCTGCAGCTGCTCATCCTGCTCCTGCAGGCGGGTACCAATGGGGGCGGGGGTTCGCAGGTCAAAGGGACTGCCGGCCACCTCCCGCAGCTCGCCGGTGGGAATGAGCGTGCGATCTACCGGCAGATACTGGCGGGCATGCAGCGCCACTTCATGCCTGAGCACATCATGGACCGGATGCGGATTCAGGTTGAAATAGGTGTGGTTGGTGAGGTTCAGCACGGTGGGGCATCTGCATGGGCCTCGTAGCTAATGCTGAGGGCATCATCCTGACTAAGGGCATAGGTTACCTGCACAGCCAGCTTGCCGGGATAGCCCTCTTCGCCGGCCTCACTGATGTACTCCAGCACCAGGCCCACCTCATGCCCGGCGGTAAAGGGGGTGGCTTTCCATACCTGCTTGTCAAAGCCCTGCAGCCCGCCATGCAGGTGGTTGGGGCCGTTATTCTGCGCCAGCCGGTATTCCTTTCCCCCAAGGCGAAAGCGGCCGCCGGCAATGCGGTTGCCATACCGACCGATGATGGCGCCAAAATAGGGATTCTCCTCCAGGTAGGTAGGGGAACGGTAGCCCTCCAGACTCTCAAAGCCCAGCACTACATCTTCCAGCTTACCCTCCCGGTCGGGCGCCCGCAGGGCCACCACAATGCCTCCGTAGTTGGTGATATCTACACTAATCCCCTTGTCATTGGTGAGGGTGTACAGATCGATGGGAGTTGTCTCATCCAGAGAGCCAAATGCATTTTTTTCTACCTTCATACGCTGTTTTCTTCTTAGGACTTTCAGCACCTGCCGGTTGATTGCCGGCAGGCAGCCTGTCGGTGGGCAGCAGGAGTCTATTAGCAAACCACAACTGGAGGAGAGTGTTTTTGGAAAGCAGGGCAGCCCCTGAGGGGGTACTCGGCTCCAGAGCGGATCAAAATACACAATTTTGATAAAAAAGCCCCTTCCGGACAGGGAAGGGGCATAATCTATATTATAGGTACCGCTGAAGGAAGTTGGCGGCCCGGTTATCGGTAAGCAGCTCCCAGATGGAGCTCACCGTCCAGCCCGGGGCAAAGAGATCGTTGTAAAAGCCCTTGCCAAAATGGCCGTAGTCCCAGTCGGTATGCTGCACTACCTCAGGGTAATAGCCCTCCTTGGCAATGCCGGCCATGCGGCCCTCATAGGGCAGTAGTTGCTCCCGCATGGAAGAGCGGATTACCTTGGCAAAGTCGGCAAAGCGATGCTCCCCGGTTTCCTGTGCCAACCATTTGAGCACCTCATCAAACTCAAAGACATAGACATCAATGTGGTTGTTTTCTACCGACACATTGCCCCAGCCCCGGCTTTTCAGGCCCAGGTCGCCCAGCATCTGTCCCTGGGCAAAGGGTACATCCCAGGTATAGTACCAGGAGAGGGTAAAATACGCCGCCTGCCTGGCCAGAGAGGTATAGCGGATCTTTTCGCCCCCCTCGCTCACCAGGGCCATGTAGTAGAGGGCCACCACGGCATAGAGAGAAGCTTCCTTGTCCTCACAGTCGGCATCGAGCGTTGAGGAGAAGTAATCTGATTTGGAGATGATCTCTTTCTCCTGGTAGTCGATTACCCGGCGGGCGGCCCTCAGGTAGCGCACCTGGCCAAAGTAAGCATAGGCCATCACCAGCGCAGGCACGGCCGAGGGAGAGCTGCCCCCCACGGCATCCTCAAGCGTTCCATTGCCCCTGAACTTGCGCGGAAAGCTGCCATCGGCCTGCTGCAGTCCCAATAGGGCATCCAGCAGCTTTAGCAGGCGCAGCTCCCAGAGGGGATGGTGGCGGCCCTGCTGCTTTTCATAGTCCAGGTAAAGCAAAATGGCATAAATGCCCTCGGACTGGCGTCGTATGGAGTAGACCCCCTTGGGAACCGGATAGCCATGAAACTCGCCTACCAGTTCCCGAATAAATCCTTCTTTTGAAAAGCCCCATTTCTCGTAGCTGTTCATCACCGAATAGGCCATTTCCTCCAGGGGGGCATCGCCCTGCTCCCGGGCCCACTCCAGTGCGTTAAAGGCATTGAGCAGCACACGGCCCACAAAACCAACCTCCAGCAGCTTGCCCGGGCTACAGGTAGCCGTTTCAAGGTGCACGCCTGAAAAGCCCCGGAGCCTGCCTACGCTTACGTACGATTCATGGTAGAAGCGGCTCAGGACCCGTTTGATCTCGGCATCCGATAGGGTATTGCTGCTGACTTCCCGGGGCTGAAAGAGGTCATAGGAACGGGTCCAGATCTGCCGCATATAATCGGCATAGTCGTAGGCCTGCAGGTTCAGGATTAGGTAGCGCAGTTGTATGTGTTCGCCTTTCTGCAGCAGTCTGAAAGCAGTAGTAGGGGCGCCCAGGCTCAGCTTGCGGTAGTAGCTGTGAGGGGCTTCGCAATAGGGGTAGGAGAAGGAAAGATGGGGTACATCTGCTTCTTCGCCAAAACCCAGCGCCCCCAGGTCGGAGGGTCCGCTCAGGATCACCTCCCCGCGGCTATGCGGGCTCAGGGCATGCTCTACTATGGGGTCCATGCGCAGGAGGGAGTAGCTACTCTTTTGCTGCCGGTCAAAAATGCCGGTTAGCGGACTGCTCAGGCGGTCTTCCCGCACCATCCAGCCGGTA
Organism: Cesiribacter andamanensis AMV16; assembly: GCF_000348925.1. Lineage (GTDB taxonomy): Bacteria > Bacteroidota > Bacteroidia > Cytophagales > Cyclobacteriaceae > Cesiribacter > Cesiribacter andamanensis. The sequence goes on from NZ_AODQ01000034.1 coordinate 25,377, forward strand.
CTGATGCGGGCAGAGGGGGTATTTTCGGGTGAGCGCAGGTTTTTGCGGTACCAAAAGCCGGGCAGCAGCAGATCGGACGCCTCGTAGGAGAAGCCGCTGGCTTCCAAACGGCCCTGTAGATGAAAATATGTTTTTTCCCGGGCCTCGATGTGCAGCTGCAGTTCTACACCGCCCCCCTGGTGGGGCTGCAGGCGCTGGAGGATCTGCAGGGGCAGCTCGCTAGCCGCTTGCAGATAATCCCCCTCTGCCAGCTGCAGCGAGTGCATGCTGGCGGCATCGCCGGGTAGCTTGAGCAGTAGCGATAGGCGCAGATGCTTTTTGAGCGCATCGGCAAGCTGAGGGCTGGCCGGGCCGCTGCTGCCATCGGTCCAGAGATACCGTTCTATGGATGATTCGATCTGTATCATAGGGGTTGCTCTTTATCAGAAGAGCCGCTATACAAAATTGGATCCTGTCTTGTCTGTAGTGGGGGAGAAGGAATAGCGTGTAGGTGGCTGTTCTATACAGCTGGAGATGCAAAAAGCATGCCTGAGTGCGGGTTACAGGCTCAGAATGCTGATGGCTACTACCAGATCCTCCTTCACGCTTTCCTGCTCCGGGTAGTAATCAAGGTACAAGTTACGCAGGCTTGCTTGTACTTTACCGCTAAATCTGCTCCCGGAACATGCATTGCCTGATCAACCCCAGAACGGCTCAGGAGTGTGGATATTTTCCGCTGATCACCAGAAGGTTCCGAAAAAGTGTGAGCGGATGGGGCAGTAGCAGGGGGTGCGGGTTCATGGACAACCACCCCAGGCCCTCAGGTAGTATAGAGCCGCAGATGAGTTCCTGCGGAATAAAAAGAAATCTTACACCCGGACCAGATATGAGATGAGAAAAAAGGGGTGTGGGTCATAGGGTATTGGGGTGATTGCATGGCCCTGCAGGCCAAGCTCTATCTATGTTGCCCCGTTGGGGCTTAGATCACCACCCTGGCCTAGCCCCAACGGGGCGGCATATACGAGCATGGCCTGCAGGGCCATGCACCCATTAATACCCTTAAAAAAGAAGCGCCCGATCATACACGGGCGCTTCATTAAGGAGCTATTCCAATCAGCCCAATCAGGGGTTGCTCTTGGCGGGCTCTTTGTCTACAAGCGGGCGGTTATCCCGATTGGCCAGCTCCCAGGCGGTGTAAAACACCAGTTGGGCGCGCTTCTGCAGGGCCTCAAAGTGTATTTTGTCGATGGTGTCGGTAGGCTTGTGGTAATCGTCATGTACCCCATTAAAGTAGAAGATCACCGGGATGCCGTTCTTGGCGAAGTTCCAGTGGTCGGAGCGGTAGTAAATGCGGTCGGGGTGATTCTCATCATTATAGGTATAGTCCAGCTCAAACTGGGTGTAGGTGGCATTTGTGCGCTCGCTGAGCTCGTGCAGTTCGCTGGAGAGGCGGTTGGCCCCTACCAGGTACACATAGTTAGGATTGCCCTCATGCTTGGGATCAACCCGGCCAATCATATCAATGTTGAGGTTGGCTACAGTAGACGTTAGCGGGAAAATGGGGTTGCTGGCATAGTATTCAGAGCCCAGCAGGCCTTTTTCTTCGGCCGTTACCAGCATGAAGAGAATGCTGCGGCGTGGCCCCTTGCCATCTTGCTTGGCTTTCACAAAGGCTTCGGCCAGCTCCATCACCGCAGAGGTGCCGGAGCCGTCATCGTCGGCCCCATTGTTGATGTGCTCGCCCTGGCGGCCGATGTGGTCGTAATGGGCAGTGATCACCAGCACTTCGTCCTTTTTGTCGGAGCCCTCCAGAAAGCCCAGAACGTTTTCAGATTCGATGGTAGTGATCTGCTGCTCAATCTGGAAGCTGAAGGGGCGGGCCTTTATGCCAGCCAGTTTCTTACGGTTCTTTTCCTGAGCGGCTTCCTGCAGCTTGGCCGGGCTACTGCCCATGATAGCCGCTGCAGCCTCGGGTGAAATAAAGAAGGTGCCGGCGGCACTATTATCTTTGCTCAGATCAGGTTTTTGCAGGCGCAGTCCGCCCCCGCGGGTATAGGGCTTGAACTGCTCTACCAGCTTCTGATGATCGGCAGCCGTGGCAGAGGCCATGATAAACACCGCAGCAGCTCCCTGCTTGCGGGCCTGGGCTGTCAGGGTGCGGTAACGGCGCCAGTCGTCGGCCTGGATGAGCACGGCCTTGTCCTTTACATTCAGCTTGGCATAATCAGCTTCCTCGCCTTTGCCGGCAAATACCAGCTCGGAGGTTTTCTCCCCTACGGTATGGCCGCTGCCCAGATAGAGGATCTCCTGATGGTTGGTGTAGGTCTTGCCACCTGCCTTCACCCAGATCTGGCCGGGGCGGTTGGAGTAAAAGGGCACCTTTTGCAGATAGGGATCGGCGCTGTTCTTCACCGGACCCTGCAGGCCCAGCTTGGCAAAGTGGTGGGAGATAAAAGCGGCCGCCATTTTCTGGCCCCGCTCGCCGGTTTCGCGGCCTTCCAGCGCATCAGAGGCCAGGATGGAGAGATGATCATAGAGATCATCCCGGGTAATGGTTTCAGCATATGTGGTGGCATCTTCAGGGCTTTGCGCCCAGCCCGAGAGGGCCAAAAAGGAGAAGGCCAGACATAAAAAGGTTTTTTCATGATACAAGTATGTGGGGTAACTAGGTCGTAACAGTCAAAAATACTGAAAAATGCCAGTTATCCGAATTTGTTTAGGCGAATGTGCGCCCAGCACCAAAAAAAGCCGGCACAGGGGCAGCTGGAGAAAAGCAGCCAGCAGCAGAGGGCTATCCATGAGAGTAACCAAGCGCATTTCTTTTTTGAATATGGTTAAAAGTCATAGTGTTTCTCTATTCCCTGGACTACTTTACACCATCTGCACAAACCCAAGGGGCTGTGTGGCATAAAGAGCTGCAAGCCGGCCAAAAGCATGAGCAGGCTTACGCTACACAAAGCCTTTTTAAGTAGCAATTCACCTCCAGCAAGTATGAGTACACTACTGATTACAGGGGCTACAGGCAATGTTGGGATGGAAGTGCTGAAAGCGCTTTCTCAGCACAAGCACCCCCACAGTGTTATTGCAGGCGCCCGAAAGCCTCAGGAATCTACACAGCTGGCACCCCTTTGTCATCATATCCGACCCTTTGACTTTACTGACTCAGGTACGTACGGGACAGCCTTGCAGGGGGTGGATGTCCTGTTTCTGCTTCGCCCACCGCATATTTCAGAGGTAAAAACGTATTTTGCCCCCCTTGTGCAAGAAGCCAAAAAAGCGGGGGTAAAGCACATTGTTTTTTTATCCGTACAGGGGGCCGCTACAAGTAGCTTTATCCCCCATCATAAAATTGAAAAGCTGATTGAGACAAGCAGGATCCCGTATACCTTTCTCAGACCTGCTTACTTTATGCAGAATTTCACCACCACGCTGCTGGATGATATTAGGCTACGCAGACAACTCTATGTGCCGGCAGGAAATGCCCCCTTTTCGCTTATTGATGTGATAGATATAGGAAAGGTAGCCGCCCGGGTGCTGGCAAATCCGGAACTCTACCGGAATAATGCCTATGATCTGACCAACAACGAGCTACTGACCTTTGAGCAAATGGCCGATAAACTCAGTAAAGTTACCAGCACGCCCATCCGCTACCGCTCGCCTAACCTGCTTGCTTTCTTTGTGGCCAAACGACGACAAAAGCTGCCGGTTATGCTTATTCTGGTGATGATCATGCTGCACTACCTGCCCCGATTTAAGTCCGCCCCGCCCCGTTCTGCCTGGGTTGAGAAGATTACGGGAGAGCCCCCGCGTACCTTTAACGACTTTTTACAGGATAACATGGCGTGCTTCAGTAGCTTACAAACGGCATCTGAAAATTGAACTGCTGCTCTTCTACCTGCCTCAGAAGAAAATGCGCTAAATCTGCCCGGCTTATGGTGGTGCTGGCATGTACGCCTACCCAGCCAACCCGATAGTTCCCTTTTGCTGGGCCATTGGTAAGTCTGGGTGCGCGTACAATAACCCAGGTAACGGAACTGCTTTTTAGCACATCGGCGTGGGCAATGGCATCATTCAGTATTTTAGGCACTGCAAGTTTCATAATGGTCCTGATCAGATGATCTGCCAGCTTTGGCCTGTCTTTATCAGGATAGGGAAGCCCGCCTCCGGATAAGGAAATGATGCGCTCTACCTGCTGGCGGTTCATGGCCGATACGATATTTCTGGTTCCATTGGTTTGTAGCCAGGCAGGGGAGCCTTTTACATGGCCAAATAGGCTCACCACCACATCCGTGCCTTTAATGGTTTCTTCTACATCCTTTGCAGTTAACACATCCCCCTGGATGATCTCAAGCCTGTCAGATGCCTGAGGAAGTTTGCGGGCATCCCGTACCAGGGCTTTTACAGAGTACCCCTTTGCCAGGGCCGCTTCCAGGAACTTCTGACCTGTTTGACCGGTAGCGCCAAATAGTGCGATTTTTTTCATTTCTAAAGCTTGTTTTTACATTTCAGCCCTAAACTATTTACTTTGGCTGTACTAAACTCTTGCTGCTATACTAACCTTTTTGTGTGTATGGATAAGGAGGCAATACTCATAACGGCCCGCTGCCCCATTAGAACTACCCTGGAACTGCTGGGGGGGAAATGGAAATTATTGATCTTGTTTCAGCTGCATCATGCGCCCTTTCGCCTTTCGGCGCTCCGGAAAAATATTCCCGATATCAGTGAAAAGATGCTGATACAGGAATTAAAAAGCCTGCAGGAAAGTGGCCTGGTACTGCGGCAGAATTTCGGAGAAGTACCGCCACGTGTGGAATACCAACTCACTGCCATAGGCCGGCAAACCATGCCGCTTATTGAGCAGATGCGGGCATTTGCCCTGGCTTACGAAGAAGAACTCCGCAGAAATACAGCCTCGGGCCAGTAGAAAGCTTCTGGATGGCCAAAAGCTTACTCAGGTACAGAAGGATGGTGGCAGAAGTGCCTATAGCCAGTTTCAGCGCCTACGCCCGCCTGCTCCTTTTTGCTTCTTAGTGATTGGCGGGTTGAATGGCAGGCATTTTTAGGCATGCTTATTTTTTTCCTTCTAGGCTGCGTCTTTTCAGGTGGCAGGGCGTCATTAGGGTGAATCAACCCTAGTATGATGATGACTTCGATAAAAAAAACCATTCAGGAAGCCTACACCGGTGTAGTGCTTCATCAGCAATCCTGCTGTTCCACCACGGCTCCATCTATCGCCAGTAGCTGCTGCGGAACTGCTGCAGAGGGCACAGACTTTAGCGAGGCGTACCTGGACCAGCCCGGCTACCTGCCGGAGGCCGACTATGGCCTGGGCTGCGGTATTCCGGTAGCCTTTGCCGGTATTGAACCGGGACAAACCGTGCTGGACCTGGGTGCTGGCGCCGGAAACGATGTGTTTGTGGCCCGCTCGCTGGTGGGCGAAAAAGGGAAGATTATCGGGCTAGACATGACCCCTGCCATGGTGAACAAGGCCAATGCCAACAAGCAGAAACTGGGCTATGCCAATGTGGAGTTTATCCTGGGCGAGATTGAGCACTTACCCCTTGCAGACGAAACAGTTGATACCGTTATCAGCAATTGCGTGCTGAACCTGGTGCCCGACAAAGCGGCTGCCTTTGGCGAGATCTGGCGGGTGCTGAACAGGGGTGGACACTTTTGCATCTCCGATGTGGTGCTATCTGGGCCGCTGCCTGCCAAACTGAAGGGGGTAGCCGAGCTTTATGCGGCCTGCATATCGGGCGCTATTGAAAAGGAGGCCTATGTGCAGACCATCCGGCAGGCTGGCTTTCAGGAGCTTGTGATCCATACGGAAAAGCAGTTGCCCCTGAGCGATGACCTCCTGCTGCAACATCTTACCGAAGAGGAACTGGAGGAGTACCGTGCCTCCGGCCATCAGCTGCTGAGCATTACGGTAAGCGGTTACAAAGCTGTCTGATTGCAGGCGACGCTTTTGCCAGAACAGGCTTTAACAGGGGCTAAGCGAAAAGTTGGTCCCGCTGGCACCAGGCTGTGAACTATGCCCTGCAGAGAGGAGGCAGGCAAAGGGGGATCATTTCACCCCCTTTGCCTGCTTCTTTTTATGTATATGCCTGGACAACAGAATGGACAACAGCGTTCGCTCAGTGCCATATGCAGTAGAAAAACTCCCTACTACCCCCAAGACAGTGCTAAAGCTGATGGACAGGAGTGCATGGGTCTGGGTATCAGAAGGTTTTGGAATAGAAAAAGTGCTAAATGCTAGGAAATTCGCCTAAAAATGCAAAATTTATAGGAGAGCTCAGCTTTCGCATCTTTTTATCCTGTTCCATTTTTTGCCCCTTGTGCATATGGAGCCTACCAACACCCAAGATCCCGAGTACTACCACAAAGTGGTAGACTGCCAGTACGCCTGCCCGGCCCACACACCGGTGCCGGAATATATACGCCTGATTGCTGCCGAAAAATATACCGAGGCCTATATGGTCAACTGGGAATCGAATGTGTTTCCCGGCATCCTAGGGCGCACCTGCGACCGCCCCTGTGAGCCTGCCTGCCGTCGGGTGCGCGTAGAGGAGGAGCCTGTGGCCATTTGCCGCCTCAAGCGCGTAGCCGCCGATAATAAAGGGGCCGTGCAGCAACTGATGCCTCAGGGCCCCTTTTCGCCCAACGGCAAAAAAATAGCCCTGATCGGCGCCGGGCCGGCTTCCCTTACCGTAGCCCGGGACCTGGCCCCGCTGGGCTATGAGCTGCACCTCTTCGATGAGCAGATCCTGGGCGGCGGCATGATGCGCAGCCAGATCCCCGCCTTTCGTTTGCCCGAGCAGGTACTCAGGGAAGAGGTTAACTACATTCTGAACCTGGGCATCCATACCCAGTTCCTCACCTATGTGCGTAGCCTGAAGGAGGTGCTGGACGGGGGCTACGATGCCGTATTTGTAGGTACCGGCGCTCCTCGGGGCCGGGACCTGCCCAAGCTGCCCGGCCGGCAGGAGGGAGCCGCCCATATCCACATCGGCATAGACTGGCTGGCCTCAGTGGCCTTTGAGCACATCAGTACCATTGGCAAGCGGGTGATTGTGCTGGGGGGAGGCAATACAGCCATGGACTGCTGCCGTACCGCCCGCCGGCTGGGGGGCGAGCAGGTAAAGGTGGTGGTGCGCAGCCCCTTTGCCGACATGAAGGCCTCGCCCTGGGAAAAAGAAGATGCGCTGCATGAAGATATCCAGATCTATGACAACCATGTACCGCTGAGCTTCGAGCTAAAGGGGGGTAAGCTGGTAGGGATGAAGTTTGAAAAGGTAAAAGCGGTCTATGACGAGCGGGGAAAACGGCAGCTGCTGCCCACCGGCGAGCCGGACGTATTTCTGGAAGCCGATGAGGTGCTCATTGCCATTGGGCAGGAAAACAGCTTTCCCTGGATTGAGCGCAGCCTGGGCCTGGCCTTTGATCAATGGGATATGCCGGTGGTTGACCCCCTTACCTTCCAGTCTACCCACCCCCGCGTATTCTTTGGAGGGGATGCCGCCTTCGGCCCCAAAAACATCATTACCGCCGTAGCCCACGGGCACCAGGCCGCCATTTCCATCGACCTCTTCTGCCAGGGCAAATCCGTACGGGAGCGCCCTGCTCCCTATACCAACCTGCTCAGCCAAAAAATGGGCATCCACGAATGGAGCTATGATAGTGCCGTGGCGGCCGATCTGCGCTATGTGGTGCCACAGGCCGAAAAAGTAGTGACCCTCAAAAATATTAAGCAGGAGGTAGAGCTGGGGTTTGCGCCCTCCACGGCCTATAAGGAAGCCCAGCGCTGCCTGAATTGTGATGTGCAGACCGTGTTCACTGAAAGCCGCTGCATTGAGTGCGATGCCTGTATGGACGTTTGTCCCACTTCCTGCATTACGTTCATCACCAATGCGCCGGAGGAAGAACTGCGTCAGAAACTACTGGTGCCGGCAGAAAATAAGGAGCAGGAGCTGCTGGTGTCGGCCCCCCTGCAAACCGGGCGGGTCATGGTGAAAGATGAGGATGTGTGCCTGCACTGCGGCCTTTGTGCCGAGCGCTGCCCCACATCTGCCTGGGACATGCAAAAGTTTTTCTACTCTGTCACCAAAGCCGGAAATCATGACTTCAGCCGCTGCCGCCCCTAAGGTAAACGATTTTGTGGTACGCTTTGCCAATGTGAACGGGACAGGCTCGGCCAGTGCCAATTTTCTCTTTGCCAAGGCCATCTTCCGTATGGGCATTCCGGTTACGCCTAAAAACATCTTCCCCTCTAACATCCAGGGCCTGCCCACCTGGTATGAGGTGCGGGTAAGCGAAAAGGGCTACCTGGGCCGGCGGGAGGGCATCGACCTGCTGGTCTGCGTAAACCCCCAGAGCATGGCCCAGGATGTGCAAAGCCTGAGCCCGGGGGGATATTTTCTGTACGACAGCACCAAACGTCTTTCGGAGGCCTATTTGCGGGAGGATATCCACTACCTGGGCATCCCCCTGATGGAAATGTGCAACAAAGAATTTACGGACCCCCGCCAGCGCCAGCTGTTCAAAAACATCATCTACGTAGGAGCCCTGGCCGCCCTGCTCCAGATAGAATTCGGGGTACTGGAACAGCTACTGGCCGAGCAGTTTACCGGCAAGGAACGCCTCATTGGTCCCAATATCCGCTCCCTAAAACTGGGCATGCAGTATGTGCAGCAGCATTTTGAGTACCCTCTGCCCCTTCGGCTGGAGCGAAGGGACCTGATCGGCAACCGTATACTCATTAATGGCAACACGGCTTGTGGCCTGGGGGCTGTCTGGGGTGGGGCTACCGTCATGGCCTGGTACCCCATAACCCCCTCGACCTCTGTAGCCGAAGCCTTTGAGGAATGGGCTAACCAGTATCGCACCGACCCGAAAACAGGCGAGAAGGCCTACGCCCTGGTGCAGGCCGAAGATGAGCTGGCGGCCATGGGCATGGTTATCGGCGCCAACTGGAATGGCGCCCGTGCCTTTACCGCCACCAGCGGGCCGGGCCTGTCGCTGATGCAGGAATTCCTGGGCCTGGCCTACTTTGCCGAAGTGCCGGCCGTGCTGATTGATGTGCAGCGGGCAGGCCCCAGCACAGGCATGCCTACCCGCACCCAGCAGTCGGACCTGCTGCTGGCCGCCCTGGCTTCGCATGGCGATACCCGGCATGTGCTGCTCCTTCCGGCCACCCCGGCGGAGTGCTTTGAACTGACCGCCCTGAGTTTTGATCTGGCCGAGCAGCTGCAAACCCCTGTAATGGTGATGACCGACCTGGACCTGGGTATGAACGATCACCTGAGCGAACCCCTGGCCTGGGAGGAGGGGCGGGCCTACCAGCGGGGCAAAGTGCTTTCGGCCGATCAGCTGGAGGGGATGGGCCGCTTTGGCCGCTACCGGGATGTAGATGGCGATGGCATCCCTTACCGTACCTACCCGGGCACCCATCCCACCAAAGGGGCCTTCTTTACCCGGGGCACCAGCCGCGATGAGTGGGCGGCCTATACCGAAGATGGCGCCGCCTACCAGCGCAACATGGACCGCTTGCTGGTAAAGTGGGCTACGGCCAAAAAACTGGTACCCCCTGCGGAGCGCTACCAGCAGAAGCAGGGCAGCGAGCTGGGCATGCTATTTTTCGGTACCTCGGCCTATGCCGCTCAGGAGGCCCGGGATTTGCTGCAGCAGGAAGGGCTGGTGCTGGATGCCATCCGGCTGAAGGCTTTTCCCTTTGGCGAAGAAGTAGCGGACTTTGTCCGCACGCACCGCACCATTTTTGTGATAGAACAGAACCGAGACGCCCAAATGCGTAGCCTGCTGCAGCTGGAGCTTTTGCCGACCCCCGATAAGCTGGTGCCGGTCCTGAATTACGATGGCATGCCCATTACAGCCCAGTGCATCGCCGGCCAGATCAGCCGTTACCTTTCCCACACCCAATCTCACTACCATGACCTACCTGCGTCCCTTGTTTAGGCACCCCAGGCTGCCCCGCAATACCATCGGTTACACCAAAAAAGAATACGAAGGGGCCCTGTCCACCCTATGTGCCGGCTGCGGGCACGACAGCATCAGCGCGGCCATTGTGCAGGCCTGCTTTGAGCTTTCCATCGAGCCGCACAAAGTGGCCAAGCTGTCGGGCATTGGCTGTTCCTCCAAAACGCCTACCTATTTTCTGGGCAATTCGCATGGCTTCAATTCGGTGCACGGGCGCATGCCGTCGGTGGCTACTGGCGCCAGCCTGGCCAACCGGGACTTGGTGTATTTTGGCGTATCGGGCGATGGCGACACGGCCTCCATCGGCATGGGGCAGTTTGTGCATGTGATCCGGCGCAACCTGAACATGGTGTATATAGTCATGAACAATGGCTGCTACGGCCTTACCAAGGGGCAGGATTCTGCCACCGCCGATGCCGGTTCGGTAGGAAAGGCCGGAACGCCTAACCCCTTTGAAGCCATTGACCTGGCCAGCCTGGCCATAGAGCTGGGCGCCAGTTTTGTGGCACAGAGCTTCAGCGGCGATAAACAGCAGCTGATCCCCCTTATAAAAGCCGCTATTCGCCACCCGGGCATGGCCTTTATCAATGTGGTATCACCCTGCGTTACGTTCAACAACAACAAGGGATCCACAAAATCTTACGATTACGTGCGGGAACATCTGGAAGCCACCGGCACGGTTGATTTTGTACCGGAGAAAGGAGAGATCCGCGTGGCGTATGAAAAAGGGACTGATGCGCTTATTTCCATGCATGATGGCAGTAGCCTATTGCTCCATAAGCTGGCGCAGGAGTGGGATCCCAACAACCGTATTTCAGCCGCTGGGGCTCTGCAGCAGGCAAGGGTCAGGGGAGAGATTTTGACAGGACTGCTGTACCTAAACCCCCTTAGTCAGGACCTGCATGCTACCCTGCACACCAGCGCCACCCCCCTGAACCGGCTCAGCGAAAAGGAGCTTTGTCCTGGCAGTGCAGTACTGGAAGAGGTGAATGCCGGCTTCCGCTAGAGCCAATTGAAGGGTATCAGGTTGGGGAGGGGATAGGTAATGGTTCTATTCACAGAAACATGAGTCATCCCGAATTTTCTAAATGGTTTAAACATGCTCATATTA
>NZ_AODQ01000035.1 GCF_000348925.1 Cesiribacter andamanensis AMV16
GCAATGTGGGCCAGATTCCCATTTATTACAGCATGAAGAATACCGGCCGCCCCTTTCTGGCCGAGCAGAAATACACCAGCAAATACCTGGATGCGCCCAACGAACCTCTTTACCCCTTTGGCTGGGGCTTAAGCTATACCACCTTCCGCTATGATAATCTGCGTGTAAGCCAGCCTTCCATGGGGCCCAATGGGCGCATTACCATCCGGGCCACCATTACCAATACCGGCCAGCGTGCCGGTGAGGAAGTGGTACAGCTCTATGTGCGGGATCTGGTAGGCAGCGTAACCCGGCCCGTTAAGGAGCTGAAGGGTTTCCGCAAGATTTTGCTGCTGCCGGGCGAAAGCCGGGAAGTAGATTTTACCCTCTCCCCCCGGGATCTGGCCTTTTATACACGGGATATGAGCTTTAAGGCCGAGCCGGGTGAGTTTATGGTCTGGATAGGTCCCAACTCGGCCGAAGGGCTGGAAGGGCGCTTTACGCTCACCCCATAAGGTGTGTCTGAAAACTAACAGCGGCGCTGGAGGATATCCGGCGCCGCTGTTTTCTTGTAGGAATACGTGCTTGATCTAGCCCTGGTGGGTGGTGCGTATCTCATCTGCATCCACCAACTCTTTTTGGGCAGCGGGGGCTTCGGCTTCATCGGCAAAAAAGCGTCGCTGCATGATCAGGATCAGGGCAACTCCTATGAAGATGGCCGAATCGGCAATGTTAAACACCGGACGGAAGAAGATGAAATACTGGCCGCTCCAAACGGGAATCCATTCGGGCAGGTAGCCTTCATAGAGGGGAAAGTACAGCATATCGACCACCTGCCCATGAAACCAGGGGGTAGGGGCGCCCGGCACGGCATTGCCCTCCAGCAGTACGCCATAGAAAATGCTATCGATGAGGTTGCCCACGGCTCCGCCCAGAATAAGGGCCATGCTCCAGACCAGTCCGGCATGGGCCTTGCGGCGAATAAGCACCCAAATGTAGTAGGCAATGCCTACAGTAGCTGCCAGGCGAAACAGCGTTAACAGCAGCTTTCCCCATTCCCAGTCCAGCTTAAGGCCAAAGGCCATGCCGGGATTGAGCAGGTAGTGCAGGCGAAACCATTCGCCCAGTACATAGATCTCGCCAGACATGCCCGGCTCCATGTTAAAATGAACCAGTAGCTTTACAATCTGGTCAATGGCAATTACCCCCAGCGCTGCTAAATAGAACTTGATATACTTCACTCCTGTACCTGTTGCCGTTGTGCTTTTTGCTTAACAAAAAAAGTAACGCTAAAATTACAGGAATAATACAGATTTGCCAACCGATGCTGCCTACTAAAAAAATCCGGATCTTTGCCTCTCTGGAGGAGGCCGCCAAAGCGGTGCCGGCAGGTACACTCCGAAAGCTGCGCATTGGCGAAACGCTGCTCTGTCTGGCGCACACCCCCCAGGGCTTTATGGCCATGGCCGATACCTGCCCCCATCAGCAGGCCTCGCTAAGTGGCGGAGTGCTGGATGTACGCCTGCAGGTGGTGTGCCCCTTTCATCATTACCGCTACTCGCTGCATACAGGTGAAGAAGCCAGCCGCCGCACCGCCCCTGTGCAGACCTATGTGGTGGAGTCCAGCGAGGAAGGGGTATTTGTGCACCTGCCCCAAAAAAAATAACCGGAGCTACTGCTCCGGCCAAAGTACAGCTGTTTAACACCTATTCTTATAAGAAGTTGGCTCAGAATCCGTTCTCAGCTAAACGTTTTGCCGCTTAAGATGTTCATGAGTTTTCTGCGAAACTATTCTTTTTCTTCTGCTTATTTTTCGGCCCATGCGCTTGCTGCCTGTCTGCTAGTAGCTTGTAGCCTGCTGCCCGCTTCCGTATTTGCACAAAACCAGGATGGACAAAGCCTGCTCTGGAAGATAACGGGTCCCAATCTGCAGCAGCCCTCCTATCTGTACGGCACCATCCATGCCATTTGCGCTGAGGATATGGCCCTTTCGGCCAGCATGCAGCAGGCGCTGGAGCAAAGCCGGCAGCTGGTGCTGGAGGTAAACATTACCGATCCTGCCGAGCTGCTGCAGTTTCAGCAGGGCATGCAGGTGCCGGCCTCCCAACCGCTAAGCAGCTACTACTCGGCTGGGGAATACCAGCATGTAGAACGCTTTTCCGGGATTCCCTCAACATAGCCCTTGGCCAGCTGCAGCACATGAAGCCTTTTTTACAGCTCCCTGCTCTATCCCCGCCTGCTGGGCTGTACTGTGGCTTCCTATGAAGCGTTCTTAAGCCAGCAGATGGCGCAGCAGATCAAACCCGTTACGGGCCTGGAGAGTGCCCGGGACCAGCTGCGGGTGCTCGATGCCATTCCCTACCAGGAGCAGGCCCGCCTGTTGCTGGAGGCGGTGCAGGACTATCAGAAGCTGAAGGACGGCTACTGGAATATGGTGGTCAGCTACAAGAACCAGGACCTGCAGAGCCTCTACTATGTGGTGCGGGAGGTTAGCATGGGCATGAAGGACTATGAAAAGCTCCTCCTGACCGACCGTAACCGCCGCTGGATGCCTGCTATCGAAACCATGGCCCGCCAGCAGGCCTCCTTTTTTGCCGTAGGCGCCGCCCACCTGCCCGGCGAAAACGGCCTGATCAACCTGCTGCGCAGAAGGGGGTATAAAGTAGAGCCGGTGGTGGAGTAGACTGGTAGTTTACGTTTTAGAAATACTCGGCGGGCGGGTGCTCAATACCATTAAGGCAAAAAGGGTAGGTTCGGAGAACCCACCGAATGTACATCACAGGTTCAGGGAACCTGCGATAGTAGGAACGCAGTCTGGGGTTAATTATACAGAACAGAAAGTAAAAATGTAGTATGCGCTGCTAGTCTCATCCTGTCCCATAATTTTTCTGGAAAGATGTTTTATTGCCCGTTTCCTAGCGCAAGTCTTTAGTGTAGCCACCGAGGCCCGGCGGTGACTTGCGCTAGGAAAGTTAGTCGATCTAACTGTCGCAGGTTCTCCGAACCTGTGACATTAATTTTGGAGTTCTCCGAACCTGTGACATTAATTTTGGAGTTCTCCGAACTCCCACATAAGAGGAGACCTTAACTAAATGACATTGGGCGCTTTTGCAACACGTGTCCTCATCCCTCTTTTCCTACTCCTCCTCCCATACCCCCTCCAGCATGCGCAGGTGCGTTTGTGGCTCGGGCTGGGTCCAGGCAAGGTACATGCGATCCTTCAGCCGCTTTAGCTGCGGAAAGCCGCTTTTGCGGGCACCCAACCCACTGGCCACTATCTTCACCGGGCTCATTTGCCCATTGGCGCTTACCTGCCGCACCACCAGTTGCCCCTCCTTGTCCAGCCAGCTTAGCAGGGCCTTGTCTTCAGCGATCAGCTGAATGCTTACCCTCCCCATGGGTTGCAGGCTGTCGGCCAGGAGTACAGCACCCCAGCGCTCGCCGCCATTCTGGCTGAAGCGTACGTTTACCCGGTTGTTCCCATCGGCTCCGGTAAACCAGGCTACGGCTACGGCATCGCCCAGGGCATCGGCAGCAGGCCCGTTAACAGGGCAGGCGCGCATCTCCCAGCCATCGGCATGCAGGAGCTGCGGCTCCCCCCATTGCCCCCCCTGGTAGCGGGTGTACCAGATGTCGCGGATCTCCTCCTCGCTGCGATCGCGGTAGAAGGCCAGGGCGCCGCCGCTGGTGGCACCATAGCCGTATTGCAGCAATCGCAGGTGCGGCCATCCAGCTCCCGGGAGGGGAGCAGCTGGCCGTCTGGAGAGATGGTACGGAAACGAAGGGTCATTTCGCCCCCATGGGCATGGCCGTGGGGGTCTTCTGCGCCGGCATACTTCTGGCCATCCAGCCAGATAATGCCGGTGCTGCCATCAGGCATAGGGGCTGCACTTACAAAGCCATGCTCGGTGGCGGAGCTATCCACATGCAGCCGGCGGCTGTTTGTGGCATCTCCAGAAGCGCTGCTCTCCGACTGGTCGGCTTGCCACATCACATGATAGGCATAGGGGGCAGTGGGATCGGCTACCTGTAAATAGAGTACACCTGGTTTGCTACCTGAGGTAGGTACCAGATGGGGGTATCGGCCCAGTTGACCATCAGGTGCCGGCCGGCTGTTATTCGCTCTGGCAGTTGCCATGCACTACTGTCCGGATCCAGGGCCGTGCGCCAGAGAGAGGCCGAATCGGGCCGGTGCTGGACCAGCCAGCTCATCCACAGGCGGCCGCGGGCATCGGCCAGCAGATGCGGAAAGCGGGCCCCGCTGTCGGATGGCAGGGCTACTTCCTGAAAAGTCCAGGTGCCCCTTTCATCCGTAAGCGCATCGGTCTGTTTGCCTCCACAGGCCGACAGGATGATGCTACCGAGTAATATGGATAATATGGTGTTATGTATCTTCATTGGCCTACCATAAATACAGCATTGGTAAAGAATAATTTACCGCTATGCCAGAACGCTCTAAACAGGGGGTTATCCACCATGTAAATAATCTGTCCCTGTCCTTTTTCTTCTACACCAAACACGAGGGTATTGGCCAGACGCTCTTTGGCCTGCCGGCCTACAAAGCCACTTACCAGGGCGTTTTGAGAGCGGATGGTGCCAACGTTCCAGCCCCCCTTCAGGTACTGATAAGCTTCGGCATCGGTCTTCAGGGTAAAATAGGTATCGCCATAGCCAAAGGCCAGCGGATGGGTAGGGTCCAGCTGCACCCGGTAAATGCTGCCGGCATTGTAGTCGCTGATGGATTCCCGCTCCCGGTTCTGGTACTGGCGCAGGCGATCCTCCATATTTTCGTCTTTTTTATCCTCTCCTTCTTCAGAATCAGCTGATTTTCGCTCCAGGGCTATTCCTTCTTTGCCGGCAAAGGTGTTGATAGCATCGCCCATCAGAATCAGGCGGCCACCACCCCGTACCCAGCTCATGATCCGGTCCAGCATATCGCCGGAAGAAAGCGAGGAGTAGTAGCCGCTGGGCAGCACCAGCACATCAAACTTGGCCAGATCTACCCGGCTGATATAGTTGGTGCCCAAAATGGTAGCGGGATAGCCCAACTGCTGATCAAAGAAGTGCCACACCTCGCCAAAGGCCAGGGAAGAGACCCCCTCGCCGGAAAGCACAGCCACCCGTGGCGGCTTGATGTAGCGCACGGTAGAAGAGCCAAAATCCTTGCCTTCGGCCACAAAACCGGTGCTTACGCCCTGCAGCGGGCGCTCCCAGTTGCGGGCAGCTTCTCGCACGGCTGCATCAAAACGCTCGCCCAGCTGCTGGTTGCCCGTGCGGGTAATGATAAGCGATCCCCTGCCGTACTGCCGGTTGTTGGTGGTGAAGGGCTCCATGCTGTAGCGCACTTTTATGCCCTGCTGCAGCAGCTCGGCCAGAAAGCGGGCATCGTCAAGGCCCTGCCAGGGCAGCACATAGGCGTAGGGGGTATCATTGCTAAGGTTAAGGGCATAATCGGGCCGGGCTGTGGGGGTGCGGGCAGCCACGGCCTCGCTGGTGGCATAGGCCTCCAGCCCAAACACATAGGGTAGCGACCAGGCCGTAATGTCATAGGTGAGCGAATCGCTTACCTGGGTGGTAGGGTCCAGCAGCACCTGCACCAGCACGGCCTTGGGCTGGCGGGCCGAGATCACAATATCGCCGGCATTGGTTCGGAAGGAGCTCTGGCGCCCATCGGTATAGCTCCAGCCCTGCAGGCTGCGCTGGCCGGTGGCCTCTCCCCATTGGATCTGGTGCTGCTCCAGAAAATCGAGCAGCGCCTGGCGCTTGTTGCCTGCATTGCGGGCCGGTATCACATAGCTGCGGTACTGGCCGGGAGGGGTCTGGCTGGCCTTGCGGAAAAAGCCCTCGAAATTGCGCACCACCTGCTGGTGGTTGGTGGCGGTGGCTTCTATGGTAGAGATACTGGCGGTGTAATGGTGCAGAATGCGGTCTTTCAGGGTCAGGGTATCGCCCTCGTCGGTGACAATGGCCAGGCCTGCCCGGCCGGAGCCGCCCTGCTCGTAGGTCATGCCAATGGCGCCATTAAAGGTAGGGTAGGTATCGCCATAGCTGGGGTAGAGCAGATCAAAGCGCTCCCGGGTAAAGTAGAGCCAGCTGTTCTCATCAAAATAGCGGGTGTTGTTGAGGCCAATGAGGGTTTGAAACTCCCGCTGCCAGTCGGTAATGTACTGGTGAAAGGGCTCGGCTGCCGGGGCAAAGTAGTAGGGTTCGTTCACCCCCTGCTCATGAAAATCGGCATGGATGTGGGGCAGCCACTGGTTGTATACTTCCATGCGCTGCCGGCTTTCGCGCTGGGTCTGCCAGGCCCAGTCCCGGTTCAGGTCAAAGAGGTAGTGGTTGGCGCGGCCGCCGGGCCAGGGCTCCTGGTGTTCCCGGGCTTCGGGCAGGGCATTCAGCTGCTGGCCTACTACGGAATTGTACCAGTTCACATAGCGGTCCCGGCCATCGGGGTTTACGGCGGGGTCCATAATTACCAGCGTACGGTCCAGCCACTCGCTGATGCTGTCATTTTGGGGCTGTACCAGCTCATGTAGCACGGCCATGGCCGCTTCGGTGCTGACCGATTCATTGCCATGCACATTGTAGCTGAGCCAGACAATGGCAATGGGGTTGGCGCCATCATCGGGCGTGCCGGAGAGCAGGCCGGCCCGCCGCAGGTTATTCTGGCGGATCTGCTCCAGGCGGGCCAGGTTTTGGGGGCTGCTGATAAAGCTAAGCAGCAGGGGGCGGTGCTCGTAGGTAGTGCCGTATTCCTGCAGCTGTGCCTTATCGCTATTGGCGGCGATGTACTGGAAATATTGTACCACCCGGTAGTGGGGAGTAAAGCGGCTGCCCAGTGGATAGCCCAAAAATTCATCGGGGTTCTGGAGGTCTTGGGCCTGCAGGGAGAGCAGGGGCAGGAGCCATAGCAGGCTCAATAGGGATAAAAATCTCATACAAATGCAACTAAGAAAGGCAAAAGCTAGCCTATTTTGGGGGTTAATCCAATACTGGGCGCTGTTACCAGGCCTTGAACAAAAAGAAATGGTGTCCGTCGGGGCTGGCCAGAATGCCCTCTTCGGGCTCGGCACTATCTTCGGGCAGGCTATGGGCCAGGGCTATGCCCTGCCGGCGAAGCTGCTGCAGGCGCTCGGCCGCATCGGCATTAAAAAAGGTGACGGCAGGGCTGTGAAAGGGGTGGGGGCAGCTGCCTTCCTTGTAAAGCCCAATAGTAAGCAGGGGGCTGCTCATGCTAAGCCAGCTACTGCTATCCCCCTCGGGCATGGTCTTTTTAAAGCCCAGTGTTTGCCAGAACATACGGGCTGCCTGCAGATCGGCTACCTCCAGGCTCAGCTCATAAAAGCTGCCGCAGCGGCTCTCTACCGCCTCATCGGGCAGGGGGATGTCATAATCGTGCAGGTGCAGCCAGTAAACGGCCAGGCCGCCGGGTGCTACTACACGCACTTTGTTGTCCTGTACGGCCGTTTGCAGGCCGGTCTGCTGCAGCTCGGCCGCCAGGCTATCCAGGCTTTGTTCGGTAAAGAGCAGCAGGCTTTCGCGCCAGCGGTCGGCCGGACTTAGCTGCAGGTGCAGCCGGCCATCGGTAAAGACCCTTGAGCCGGGGATCACAGGGGGGTACAGCTCGCTGAAACCCAGCCCTATAAGCCAGTCGGCGGTGGCTGTACTGCTCTGTACCGGCAAATTGATGAAATAATGATGGGCCCTTTGCATAAAATTTTTACAGCACTATTTAGGAGTAAGATACGGGTAAAATCCTGAATAGAGGTGTCTGCTGCTATTTTATGCACTCTATTAGTTGTACTATACCCAAAAACCTGTGGAAGTGCCCTGCGTAAATATAGGGTATAGCCCCCGGGTGCTTTTTAGTTTTCGAATAAAATATTGAACTTTACATGTTATCTTAACAGCAGACTGTTTATCCCATTTGCCTCTCTGGAGTGAGGGGAAGGTATTGGCACGAGGCTTGTTATGACAATTATGTGCAGTTTGCAGGACTACTACTCTTGATGAATTCCAGATTGGTGCGACAAATGGTGGTTAAACTGATGGCAACGGCCTGTATCCTGCTGATGGGATCGGTGCTGGCTGCTGCCCAACAGCTGTACCCCATGCGTAAGTTTGACCGCTGGGGGTATATCGATGGGTCGGGCAAGTGGGTAATTCCCCCCAAATACCAGATGGCGCTTGATTTTCATGACGGTCTGGCCATGGTAAAGGATACCTACCAGGGGGGTGAGGTCTGGGACTTCATCAACGAAAAGGGACAGAAGGTGATCCAGTCCGAATACTTCGGCTTTGGTACCTTTCTGAAACTCTTCGACTATAAGGTGACCATTCTTCCGCATCAGCATTTTTCAGAAGGTCTTATTCCGGCTTCTATCCAGATCCTGGACCCCAACTACCGGGGCGAGCCCGTAAGCGGCTACCTGAACAAGGAGGGCCAGCTGGAGATCTACGGCTATTACGATAAGGTAGGCAATTTTCAGGACGGCATGGCCCGGGTGGAAAAAGGAGGGAAGGCCGGCTTTATCAACCGCAATGGCGACTGGGCCATTGCCCCTATCTTTGGCGCTGCCGGGTCTTTTTCAAACGGACTGGCCCCTGCGCAGGATTATGCCAGCGGCAAGTGGGGCTTTATCGACAAAAAAGGAAAGTTTGTGATTGCGCCCCAGTTCAGCAAGGCCCGGGATTTTACCAACGGCCTGGCCGCTGTCTGGAAAGACTTTAAGTGGGGCTACATTATGCCCGATGGCTCCTTTGCAATACCACTGCAGTACCGCGCCGCCGATTCGTTTTCCGATGGCTTTGCCTTTGTCACCACTGATAAGGATGCTTACTTTATTGACCGGCACGGAAACCGCGCCTTTGATACCGGCCTCTACGAAAAGATGTGCCAAAGCCGCGCTTTTGTGAATGGCGCTGCCCTGATGTCGATTTCGCCGGCCAACAGGGGCTGTAATCCCTACCGGCTGGTTGAAGATATTGTACTGGTGGAGGATACCAACCTGCTGGTGTATGTGAATGCCCAGGGCGAGATCTTTTACCGCCAGGATATGGAGGAGTATTACTCCATCAATAAAATACGCCGCCCTTAATTCAAAGGGCGGCGTACTGCATTTCGATTTACTCTAAGGGAGGATTTTGGGGCCGAACAGGGGTAGGGGTCTCCTTATTGCCGATGGGCTGAGGCGGTATGTGGGCTGCCGGCCGGTCGGTATTTCCCTGCAGGTACACATTGCGCATCAGGTCCCGCGCCTGTGGCTCATCCTGCCGGCTTACAAACACCTCGGCGGCAAAATCGGGGGCGGCGGTTACCCAGCCGGCATCCAGGTTTTCCTGCATGTGGTTGCGTACCAGCGAGCCTATGTTGTTTTGCGCCAGAAAATCATGAATGGCATCGGCCTCAACGGCCGGTCCCTGAAAAATCGAGATCGTGTTTTTATCTTCCATGGTAAATGTCGGTTTAAAAATTCAGCTCCTGAAGTACTGTATAAACGGCGAAGCAGGGCAGGGGTTTTTTACAAAAACTCATTCTTTCAACAATTCACCCACCGGCTACCCCCTGCGCTGGTACAGTTCTAGGGCGTGGGTCAGGGTGCTGCTGCTAAAAGCTGTAGGTTTACTTATTTGAACACATAGCGCAGCGAGAGGTTTCCTTCATAGTAGGTTGCTCCTTGTCCTCCCAGTATTCCTTTTCTACCACCAGCACCATCGCCAAAATAGCCGGAGTCGTTTGTCAGCATCAGGCGCAGGCGTTCGCTCTGAAATCCCAAATGAATGCCAGCATTGTTTACCCCCCAGATAAACTGCTTGTAGCGAAAGTTCAAATTGAAGGCTTCTACATATTGATCAAGTTTATTCTTGGCGTAGACACCTACTCCATACTTATGGTAGGGAGAGGTTATCAACAGTACAAGCTGTGGAGTGACTGAAAAATTAGCATCCGAGCTTTTTTGAAAGGTATAGCCTGCCTGCAAATAGGAAGTGAAGTGCTTTTGAGGTTTACGACCGTCCGGTGCCTGGTATCCATCTATACCATTGAACGAGTACCCAATGTAGTACTTTGGAGTATTCCATAGGATGCCCAATCTGCTGCCAAAGCCCTCTAGTTGATAATCCAACCAATTCTGTTTATTTGATCCTTTTAAATAGTTCAGTGTAATAAAAGGGGAAAGGGTATATTTTCCTTTTATAGAAAATTTTGGGGCTATATCAAGGGCATAATACTGGTCTCTGAGGTCTAATACCGAAGGATAATACCCTTCTTGATTATCTGAAAGCTGCTCAATCCGACCAGCCCTCCTGTGGGCAGAAAAACCTATTCCTGTTCGCAAGGCTGGTATAAACTGGTCGTAAGAGAGTGCAAAGGCATAAAAATTAATGCGCTCTCTACTAGGAAAATGGCGCCAGACATAGCCCGTATACAAATTTAGTCTTGGGCTACCAGTCTCGCCCGCAAAAGCCCCGGTGTACTGGGTGGGCATGGAACCCAGGGGTTCGTGTAGTCTTACACCACGGCTAAGGTCTCTTTGTCCATAGCAGGATAAAGACAATAACATACCACACCAGAAAATTCCGGCTTTTAAATAGGAGTGAAGCATGGAAGGAAAGGGTTAAAAGTTCTTTGTATCCAGAGGAACCACGTAGGGGCGGTTACCCTTCATAAATTCGTTAGCCTGTTTTTGGCGCAGCGCTTTTTCTTTCATGTGCCGGATCTGGCGGGCCTGCTGCCGGCTGATCTGCTTTGGAGCTATCTGCCGGGGCTGTGCCTTTGCGGGCAGGGGATACAGGGGTGGCAGCACTCGTTGGACCTGCACTTCTGCTGGCGCCTGCTTATCCAGTACGGGCAGTTGCTCTGCCAGGGGCACTACGGGAGACTGTAGGAGCGGGGATGCCGCCTGTAAAGGCTGTCTGCTACCAATGCTGCTCGCAGCGGCCTGCTCTATCGGGCTGGCCGCATCGCTTAAAGGGGGTGCTGCTTCCTGCAGTTTCTGGGGGGGCTGGTGCAGGCTGTCTTTTGCCAGGTCTTGGGCCTGTTGCTCCGCATGGGCAGGCGGTAGCTGCAGGGGGTAGTGGGCGGCCGGCATTAGGCTTAGCAGCAGCAGGAGCACCACTGACCAGGCTAGTCCGGAATACGAAAGGCCTGGGGACGCCTGCGGAATCTTCAGCAGTGCTGCCTCCAGCTGGCCGGTGGGATAATAGGGCTCCGCCACCACACTTGCCTGCCAGCTGCTGAGGGCTGCCTGTAGGGCCGGATCGGCGGCCAGCGCCTGCTCAAGCATAGCGGCTTTTTCTTCGGGCAAGTTGCCTTCCAGGTAGTCGAAGAGGAGCAGGTCCCTGCTTTCTTCATCCCATATGAACGATGATGCCGTGCTCATGCCTTTTCCAGCTTGTTAATGGTTTCCTTTACCCGTTGCCTGGCCCTGAACAGGTAGACTTTTACCTGCGATTCGCCCAGGGCCAATATCTCGCCGATCTCCCGGTACTCATAGCCTTCCAGGTCTCGCAGCAGCAAAATGGATTTCTGAAGGGGAGGTAAGTCGTTCAGGATCTTTTCCAGGAGTTCCCGCGTATCCCAGCCATGCTGCTGGTATACCGGCTGCAGGGGGGTACTGTCCTGAAGGGGTACGCTCCTGGCATTGGTCTTCAGGTGGGTACACAGGGCATGGTAGGCCACCGAAAAAAGCCAGGCTTTCACCTTTTGCGGATTTACCGATTCCCGGTGCTGCCACAGTTTTAGGTAGCAGTCCTGCACCAGGTCATTAACCGCATCTTCGTCGCGCAGAGCTTTGTACAGGAAGCGGAATATATTTTTGGTATATTCCTGAACTGCCGCATTATATTCCTGAACCGAGATCATTCACTCCAAAGATAGCTGTGCCCGTTTTGCCGTAGGACAGTTTAAGCAGGCAAAAGTTACAGGTGAACAAAAATATTTTTTGTTAGGGAGTATTTCTGCATTCCCTGTAAGGCAACGAAAGGGGTTTCTGGAGGGTGTACCCAGCAAAAAAAGGCCTGCTAATCTTGTATAAAAGATCAGCAGGCCCTATGGTGATGATTACTGATGTTACTTATGCCACCGGTGTTTTTTGCCGCTCGCTTTGGCCGGACGATTCCTCGGCATAGATGCTTTCTACTAGCGACTGGTACTGCTCCATAATGCGGCGGCGCTTGAGCTTAAGGGTAGGGGTAAGCTCGCCCCCTTCGATCGACCAGGGCTTGTCCAGTATGCGGAACTGTTTGATTCTTTCCCACTGCCCAAAATCCTCGTTGTATTTTTCGATATCGCGCTCGAATTTTTCCACCACCAGCGGATGACGGAGCATTTCGCTATCAGTGCTATAGGGGATTTCTTTATGCTCGCACCAGCTGCGCAGGGCATCCAGGTTAGGCACAATGAGCGCTGCCGGAAAGCGGTGGCCTTCGCCTACTACCATCACCTGCTCTACCAGGGGCGATTCCTTGATCTTATTTTCCAGCACCTGTGGGGCAATATACTTGCCGCCCGAGGTCTTGAACATTTCTTTTTTGCGGTCGGTAATGCGCAGAAAGCGGCCCTCAGCCAGCTCACCCACATCGCCGGTATGGAACCAGCCATCGGCATCAATCACCTCGGCGGTAAGGTCGGGGCGGCCCCAGTAGCCTTTCATCAAATTAGGCCCCTTGGTGAGGATTTCGCCATCGGGGGCTATCTTCACCTGTATACCTTCCAGAAGCTCGCCTACGTAGCCAATACGTACCCTCTCCGGGTCCATGCGGGTGAAGCTGATACCCGGCGAGGTTTCGGTCAGGCCATAGGCCTCGCATACCGGTATACCCCCTGCCCAGAATACCCGGGCCAGGCGTGGCTGCAGAGCGGCCGCTCCGGATACAATCATCTGGATGTTGCCTCCAAGCGCTTCCCGCCATTTGCTGAAGATAAGCTTGTTGGCCAGCTTTAGCTGCGTATTGTACCACCAGCCCTGGTCCCTGGCCGGATCATGCTCATTGCCCAGCGCCAGTGCCCAGAAGAAGAGTTTGCGTTTTACACCCGTCAGCTCCATGCCCTTAGCCACAATCTTGGCATAGACTTTTTCCAGCAGGCGGGGCACAGTGGTGAAAAAGTGCGGTTTGATCTCCTTTAGATTTTCGCCAATGGTTTCCATGCTTTCGGCATAGTAGATGCTGGCGCCCACATTGAGGTAGGCATAAACGGCCGTGCGCTCAAAAATGTGGCAGATGGGCAGAAAGCTCAGCACCCGCATCTGAGAGCCTTCCATGGGGAAAAGATCGGCCACGGCCTGGGCATTGCTCAGAATGTTATGGTGAGTGAGCATTACCCCCTTGGGGTTGCCGGTGGTGCCCGAGGTATAGATGATGGTGAGCAGATCTTCGGCAGAAACATCGGTCTTGAGGGGGTCGAGCTGTTTGGGATCTTCCCCTTTGCCTTCGGTGAGCACACTTAGCCAGCGGGGCGCATCGGGCACCGAATCAAAGGTATAGACGGGAATAGGGCTGGGGAGCTCATTCGCAGCGCTGGTGGCTTTCTGGTAGAGATCGGCATCGGCCACAAACACCATTTTGGCGCCCGAATCTTTGAAGATAAAGGCAAACTCCCGTACCGAAATGGTTGGGTACATGGGCACACTAATGGCGCCCAGCTGTTGCAGGGCAAAATCTACAAAATTCCACTCGGGCCGGTTAGGGGAGATGATAGCGACCCGATCGCCTTTTTCGATCCCCTTTTTGCGCAGGCCAATGCTCATCTGGTTTACGATGTTGATCACCTCTTCGGTGCTGTAGCTGGTCCATTGGCCTCCCTGTTTATAGGCCAGGGCATCGGGTTTGGGGAACTTCTTTAGCTGCTGGGGCAGCAGGTCGAAAAGGCGGCTTGGCTTCATAGGAGTAAAAATTATACTATTTTCAAAAAATATAGCATATATATCCTGATTTTGCAAATTTGGCCGATTTGACAGGCGTTTGGCCACTAGCCCTTCTGCGCTGTGCTGCTTGGTATAGCCAGGTCGGACTTTGCTTTTTCGTCCACAGCTGTGTGCACAACGGTGGATAACGTATTAGGAAGGCGCAAAAAAAGGGATCGCTTTTTCGGCTATCCCTTTCAACATGTGTGACTCGCTGCACGTTAATTTGCGAAATCGCCGCGCAGGCTGCGGAAGCGCTTGCGGGCCTCAGCTACATAGACACTGCCAGGAAATCGCTTCATGAATTCGCCGTACTGCTCCATGGCGGTTTCCCTTTCTTTCAGGTATTCTTCCACAATCCTGGCCCGCAGAAACCAGGCATCATCGGCCAGGATATCATGCGACCAGTTGTCCACCACCTTGGTAAGTTTATCCACCGCTTCCGGAAAACGGCCCAGTTCTATCAGGATCTGCGCCTGCTTGTAGAGAATCTCGTCGGTAAGGCTATGGCCGGCAAAGTCGGTAAGCATGGCATTTAGCGCCCTGAGGGCTTCATCTTTTTTATTTTGGAACAAGAGCAGCTCGGTGGCGGCATAGCGCTGCATGGGCAGGTCGGTAGAGTCCATAAAGCTGTTGTTCTTGATCAGCTGGCTTAGCGACATGGCATCGTTGGCAATCTCCCGGCTGGTGGCCTCTTTCAGCACATCCAGATGCCCCTGGGCCAGGGCAAATTCTCCTTTGAAGTAGGAGAGGCGGGCGTTGCGCAGCTTGGCTTCATAGCCAAGCGGATCGTCTTTGAAAGCCTTCTCTACCTGCGAGTACAGCAGGGTTGCCTCCCAGGGCTCGCCCATCAGCAGGTAGATATCGCCCTGCGTCATCTTGCTCTGGCCCCGCAGGCGGGCAGGAGCGCGGGGATTCTGGATCAGCTCGGTAAGGATTTCGGTGGCGCGGTCCTTTTCATCCAGGTAAAAGGCATAGAGCATGGCCATGCTGTTTTGGGCATCCATAGCGGTAGGGGTATTCTCGGCATCCTGTACCAGGCTTCTGTAGTCGGTTATCAGCTTGCGGATCTCGGCCGTATCGACCGGGTAGGTGCTTTTGACCAGATTTTCGCGGGACAGGATCAGGTAGCGGCGCCCCAGAAAACGATCGGGCGAGCTGGAAAAGCTTTGGTTGATGTATTCAAATATTTTGCTGGCGGCCTGATAGTCTTTATTCTCCAGGGCAATCTGGCCAATTTCCATGAGCTGCTCAGAACCGGTGCGGAAGCGGCGCTGCAGGGCCCGCGCCTGCACAAAGGCGCCGTAAAAGTTCTTTTGCTGCAGGTTGAGCCAGATGAGCAGATCGCCAAACTGCCGGTTATCGGGCTCCTGCTGCACTTTTTCCAGCAGAAGCGTTTCCAGGGCCTGTATGTCTTCTGGCTTGTTCAGCACATTTTGCAGCATGTTCTGAGCATGCTGCAGGCGGGTGGGGTTCTGGCGGATGTAGCGAAAGTATTCTTCGAACATCTGCGTCTGGTTGCCCAGCACATTATACAGCACGGCCATTTGCAGGGAGTAGGTCTCGTCGGGATCACGCTGCACCTCCCGGGCCCGCTCATAGGTACGCAGGGCTTTTTCATACAGACGGGCGCCCATGAATTGCTGGGCCACAACATGCGTTTTGAAATTGTTGGCCGCGGCAGCCTCTATAATTTCTCCAAAGAGCTTCTCGGCCTTTTTGGTCTCCCCCTGCTGGCTGTACATCTGGGCCAGCTCTATCTGAAAACGCTCGGCATTGGCCCGGTTGCGGATCAGGCGCAGCAGGTAGCGTTCGGCCGTTTTGTAATCGTCCTGACTTAGTAACAGGCTCAGATAATTGGTGTGGATATGTGCAATGTTGGCCTCGTCTTTGGCCAGCTCTTCGTATAGCTGGCGCGCTTTTACCAGATCGCCCCGCTGATAATACTCATCGGCCAGGTTGATCTCCTGCTGCTGCTGAGCCAGGCCCAGCAGGGGCAGTATGAAAAGAAGAAACAGACCGAAAAATTTTTGGATGCCGGCACTTATACACATATCACCACATTCTAGTATTTATTAATAAATAAATATCTATCTATTTTATTGTTTCTATTAAGGTGTGAAAAGGTTAATAAGTCGCATATTTTCTCTACTTTGCCTTTCCACCCCTGTGGATATCTCAAGAAACAGTTTAGATAACAGGATATAAGTTTCTATTTATTAGGTAGTTATCGTTATCCACTTGTAGTTCCACATTAAGCTTTTAAAGCTGTTGATAAATTCCTGCTATGTGGACACTGCTGAGGCTGTCTATGGATAAGTAAGCCGTAATCCACCGCAGGGGTAGTGCCCGGCCTTCTCCACATTACTTATCGACAGCGCTTCTCCACTTATACACAGCTTTTACAGCTGAATTTCCGGATGCTGGATCTCCCTGTGCCTTGATACTGATGGGATCGGGGTAGACATACACAGGCTCCGGTGCCTGCAGCTTCCGTATATTACCGGCATCCCAGCGGCCGTTGTTGTTTAAATCCCGAATGATGCGCAACCTGTATTCGCCCGCCTCTACAAAGCGGAATGTGTAGCTGCGCGCATTGTATTGCTCGGCTACCACCTCAAAATTATTGGCGCGTACTAACTGAAGTATAAAATTAGTTTCAGCGCTTTGTATGGTGCCGCTGATAATGCCGGTCTGGCTTTCCTGTGCAATTTTATAGCTAACTTCTTGATTATCAAGGGTATCTGATTCCACACTCTGTATACTTCCCTTTGGAATAAGCAGGCGGGCGTTTTGGCCTGCACCTTCCGATCCCTGGCGGGCCAGGGTTTGTGCATCGGCAGTGGCGGAAGGCGGCTGTACGGCACGCCTGGGAGGCTGTAGGGTTTTCTGAAGTCGCAGCTTATCCCGTCGTTCATTCCAGCGTACATCTGCTGGTGCAAATCCCTGAAAGGTGATGCTGTCATATACCAGGCGAATACTGTCCAGGCGCAGGGAGGCAATGGGTTTGTTAAAGGTCAGCTCAAAGGTAACGGTTCGGCTCAGGGCAGTGTTTGCCTTCGGCAGTACACTGGTGGTTACAAGGGCTTCCCGCTTACGGCGTCCGGGCTCAAAGCGGATCATGATCTGCTGCTCCAACTGCTGCTGCAGTGAGTCCCAGGCCAGCAGTGTGGCCCCCAGGCTATCCTGCAGGGCAAAGGGGTAAATGCGAATCTTTTTCTGCTCTTCTATAAAGTTGCTGGCAATACTATCACCCGTATTCAGCTGCAGGCGGTAATTCTGCATGGATTTGTTAAAGGTAACTTCATAATAACCGGCTGTGGTCGGGCGTGCATTTGTAATGGCAGGCACATCGGCATTTGCTCTAAAGGTTGAAATGTTGATAGAATCCTGTGATGCCTGCAGCTGCAGCGTATCGGGCCAGAAGCCATAGGCTTCATCCTTTGACTGTAGCGTCAGGTTATTATTCTTATCATTAAAGGCATAGACCAGGTAGCGGCCCCGTTTCAGGTTACGGATCTCGTAGTTCCCCTCCTTATCGGTTTTGGTAAAATAGAGCGGCTTATCGCTGAAGATGTTCAGGGTGTCTCTGGCATCATAAATGGCCACTGTTGCTCCATCTGCAGCGGCATTGGTGAGCGCACGCTGTACATTTCCCTGAAGGCGCAGGGAATCCAGGTAACTGCCGGTGCTGAAGGCCAGGTAGAGGTTTGGAACGGGATTACCTTCTGTGATATCTACAATACCGTCTCTGAAGTTAAAGGTATAGGTGGTACTGTCGGCAAAGGGCTTATCAAACCGCAGCTCTACCACATTTCGGTTTACCCGTGTTTTGTAGGGTACCGAGGTACGGGGGCTGATAATGAGCTGGCTCTGGAGATTTTTAAGCACTACCGCTTCGCTGAACTCCATGCGTATAATACCCTGCTTGTAATTTACACTCCCGCTCAGGGGTAGCGACGTTAGCAGTTGGGGAGGGATGGTATCTTTACTACCGCCGGTAGGACTGCCTACATTGGCACAGCCCGTGGTTCCATACCAAAGCGCAGCGATGATCAGAAGGAAGGAGAGACTGACGTAAATCCTCATGCGTGTTGCAGAATATATATTAAGCTTGAGTAGTTATTTTGGTGATTGCTGGCCCACAGGTTGCTTTTAAGACCGGTGCTGATGGCCTTCAGGTAATTGGTGCGTCCATGTTTATACCCCTCGCTCAGCAGGCTTACATAGAAGGCATCAAAGCGCATAGGTGCTACCCCCTTTACGGCAAAGCCCCATTTTTTAGCCAGGCGCTGCATCACCTCCTGATTGAAGTGATACAGGTGACGGGGCACATCCCATGCGGCCCAGGCGGCGCCATAATACTGGGCATCGTAGCTTTGCGGGTTTGGCACGGCTATAAACAGGCTACCCTGTTTGTGGAGCAGGTCTTTGAGCTGGGTCATGGTTTCGGAAAGGTCATACACATGCTCCAGTACATGCCAGAGGGTAATAGCCTGAAAGCGCCGTGTGGCAGGTATGTTTCGCAGAAGCGGATGAAGGGCTTGCGCCAACCGGCTTTCTGCCTGTGCCCGTGCGCCCTCATTAATTTCTACTCCTTCTACCTGCCAGCCCTTTTCCTTTGCTTTGGCCAGAAAATGCCCTGTTCCGCAGCCGATATCCAGCAGCTCACCCTGCGGGCTCCATTTCTGTATCAACGCTACTTTCTGCCGCAGGGTATATTCCCGTACCAGTTTATAGGCCCGGTTCACCAGCGTATTTCCCTGGTCGGTATGAGAGATGTAAGTGGCCGATTCGTAGTATTTACCCAGTTCTGCTTCGGTCGGACGGGGGTTGGTAAAGAGCAGCCGGCACTGCTGGCACTCTTCTATGGTAAACCGCTCCTGGCTTAGGTTGTAGTCTTTGCTGCTGATGAACAAACGGAACTGCCCGCTATGACAAAGCGGGCAGTGCTGTAGCTGTTGGTGCATAGGGATCTTATCTACCCAGGTAAACAGTAAGTACAGAAATATCGGCCGGCGATACGCCACTAATGCGGCTAGCCTGTCCAATGGTAGCAGGCCGGGTCTTGTTAAGCTTCTGCTTTGCCTCGGCCGATAAGGCGATGATCTTATTATAATCGAAGTTCTGGGGGATCTGGTGGTTTTCCAGCCCCTCCATCCGCTCGGCCAGTTTCTGTTCCTTATCGATGTAGGTTTCGTATTTGATGTGGATCTCGGCCTGCTCTACCACCTCTTTGGGATAGCGCTGCAGGTACTGCTGCAGATCGGCATCCAGCCTGCCAAGCTCGGCAATCCCGATCTGGGGACGGCGCAGCAGCTGCAGAGCGCTGGTTGCTTCCCGTAGCGTAGCCGTATTCAGCTCTTCCAGCCCCTCATTTGTCAGCTCAGGATTCATTTTACGCTGCTTCAGATCGTTGAGCAGGCGTTTGAGATCGTTCTTTTTATCCAGCACCTTTTCCAGGCGTGCATCACTGGCCAGGCCAAGTTTATGGCCGGTTTCGGTTAGGCGCAAATCGGCATTGTCCTGGCGGAGCAGGATGCGGAATTCGGCGCGGGAGGTAAACATTCGGTAGGGTTCGTCTGTTCCTTTATTCACCAGATCATCAATCAGTACCCCAATGTAGGCATCGGACCGCTTTAGCACAAAGGGGTCTTTGCCATGCACTTTATTGTGCGCATTGATACCGGCCATCAGGCCCTGGCAGGCGGCCTCTTCATAGCCGGTGGTGCCATTGATCTGTCCGGCAAAATAGAGATTTTCGATCAGTCGGGTTTCAAGGGTCAGCTGCAGCTGGGTAGGCGGAAAGTAATCATACTCGATTGCATAGCCAGGCCTGAACATTTTGGCCGCTTCAAAGCCAGGTATCTGGCGCAGGGCTTTGTACTGCACATCTTCCGGCAGGGAGGTAGAGAAGCCATTTACATAGATCTCAACGGTATTCCAGCCCTCAGGCTCTACAAAGATCTGGTGGCGGTCCCGCTCGGCAAAGCGGTTGATCTTATCCTCAATAGACGGGCAATAGCGCGGCCCCAGCCCCTTGATGCGCCCATTGAACATGGGCGAGCGGTCAAAACCGGTCTGCAGCGTTTCATGTACGGCCTCGTTGGTATAGGTGATGTAGCAGCTTAGTTGCTTCTGAATGGGCTGCTCCGTCAGGTAGGAGAAGGTACGCGGGTCTTCGTCTCCCTTCTGCTCTTCCATCAGGCTGTAGTTAAGCGAGCGTCCATCAATGCGGGGAGGAGTACCGGTTTTCATACGGCCAGCTTCAAAACCCAGGGAAACCAGTTGCTCAGTAATGCCGGTAGCGGCTTTTTCGCCACTACGTCCCCCGCCAAACTGTTTTTCGCCAATATGGATCAGGCCATTAAGAAAAGTACCATTGGTGAGAACTACTGCTTTGGCCGGGATTTCGATATCCAGTGCGGTACGAACGCCCACCACTCTTCCCTCTTTTACCACAATTCCCTTTACCATCTCCTGCCATAGGTCCAGGTTAGGGGTTTGCTCCAGGGCTATGCGCCACTCTTCGGCAAAGCGCATGCGGTCGTTTTGGGTACGCGGGCTCCACATGGCCGGACCCTTGGATTGATTCAGCATGCGAAACTGCACGGTGGATTTATCGGAGATTATACCCGACATGCCTCCCAGCGCATCAATTTCCCGCACTATTTGCCCTTTGGCTACTCCTCCCATGGCAGGGTTGCAGGACATCTGGGCTATAGTCTGCATGTTCATGGTAATGAGCAGCACCTTTGATCCCATTTTTGCAGCAGCATGTGCGGCTTCGCAGCCGGCATGCCCCCCTCCTACTACTATCAGATCATATTCCGGAAACATATCGTTTTCTTTCTAAGTGTTCCACGTGGAACCTATGTGGTGTGTGTAAATGTGGCGGATAAACCTCCAATTGAGCTGGCTGTATGTTCCACGTGGAACATACCCGTTCTCTTTTTACAAAAGAAGATTAGCTTTGGTTCAGCGAAGCATACAAAGATAAGCAAGCATCTTCTTTTTGCCGCATAAGGGTTTGCTCGGCTTCAGATTTATCCCCATACCCTAGTAAATGCAAAACGCCGTGAATGATAACAC
Organism: Cesiribacter andamanensis AMV16; assembly: GCF_000348925.1. Lineage (GTDB taxonomy): Bacteria > Bacteroidota > Bacteroidia > Cytophagales > Cyclobacteriaceae > Cesiribacter > Cesiribacter andamanensis. The sequence goes on from NZ_AODQ01000035.1 coordinate 20,973, forward strand.
GGCGCAGTTCCTGATCAGTGGATATAGCATAGTCCTGACTATTTTCCTGTATACGATCAATGCTGATAAACAGATCGCCCTCCAGCACCCCCTCTTCTTCGGCATTGTCAAAGGTAACGATGTCGGTAAAATAGTCGTGCTGCAGGTACTCCTTGTTGAGTTGACGTAGGTAAGGATCAGAGCAAAAAATAACGTTTAATTCCCGAACAGATACACCTTCTTCCTGGCAAACTTTTTTTATCCAACTTCTCGTTTTCAGCTTATTCGAAAGGGTGAAGTCAATATCTTCCGAAAAGAAATTGATCTGCGGCATATTAATTTAAATAAAACCACAGCTCTACAATACGTCCATTGTCTTTGAAGTTTACCTCGTCGGCCAGGTGGCGCATCAGGAAGATACCACGGCCGCCAGGCTTCTCAATGTTCTCGGGGGCAGTGGGGTCCGGCAGGTGATCGTAGTCAAAACCCTCCCCTTCATCCTGAATTTCGAACTGGATGTTATCTTCCCCCAGTTGCAGGGTAAGCTTTACATTTTTGTTGGGATCCATTTTGTTGCCATGCCGAATGGCATTGTTTACCGATTCGGTAACGGCAATCATGATGTTGCCATATAAGCCATCGTCCAACTGAAACTCCTCCTTGGCATTGTCAATGAAACTCTCAATCATTCGGATGTTTTCTATGAGAGAAGGAATTTCAATTCTAATCGTATTGATCATACCCGTCCTGAAAAATTATTGCTCTAATCGCTTAAAATAGTTAGTAATCTCTTCTTTATAAAAGGAGTTGAGCTTGGGGGGTACTGACCGCAACAATTCAACTTCTTTTTCTTTCTGCTTTAAATAGTCTTCCAGGGCACGCGGCGCCTGGCGTTCGTATTCTTTGGCGGTTTCGCCCTTCCGTTCTTCGTCCAGCTCCCGCTCCCGTACGGCCTTTTCAGCCTCCAGAAGGCGGGTCATGATCTGCTGCTGGCGTTCCATCAGCTCCCGGGAAAGGCGCTTGTTTACCAGTTCCGTTTCGGTTTGCTCCATCATTTTCTGCAAACCTTCACTGCCCGGCAATTTACCATCTTTTCCGTACTTCTCCTCCATTTCCTTGAGGGCTTCCCGAATACGTTCCTGCTCGGCGGCCATGCGGGCCAGTTCTTCGCTGACCTCACGGCCGCTTTTGCCGCCTTCCCGTAGTTTCTGGATGCGCTCATTGAGCTGCTGCTGCATCTGCCCCATGCTGGGCATCTGCCCCTTTTGGTTTCCCTTTTGGGGATTTCCCATGGCATCGGCCATTTGCTGCTGCATCTGCTGTAAGATATCATCCAGCAAAAGGGCCAAATTGTTCATGGAGGTCATGGCAAATTGTTGCTTGCCGGTAGCCGTGCCTTTTTTGCGCTCCCGTATTGATTCTACGCTTTCTTCAAGAAAACGATTCATTTGGTCTACCTCGCGGGTCACAAAACTTCGGATCTGAAACACCCGCTCGGCCAGAGAGCGCAGGCTGTCTTCCAGAATTACGGCATCGTCTTTGAGCTTAAGCTGCTGCTGGCCAAGGGCTACAAAGCGTGGATCGCTCTGGTTTACCCCCCTGAACTCCTTCATGAGGGCTTCCTGGTCAAAAGAAAGTTTTACCAGGTTATCGACGATGTCGCGCAGGTTGTCCATGTTTTCCTGCATGGATTCCATTTCCATACCCCCCTGCATCTGCTGCAGCTTTTGCTGCATTTTCTTCATTTGCTCAGCGGCTTTCTGCTGGGCCTTGCCGGCTTTTTTGGGTTTGCCGTCCTGCAGCTCCTGCTGGCTTTGCTCCTGCTGTTTTTTGATCTCCTGCTGCTCGGGCTTGGTATCTTCCATAGAGTTGGGACTCTTTAGGTCCTGGTTAAGCTTTTGCAGCTCTTCCATCTGTTTCTCCAGCTCTTTGAATTCTTCGTTGAGCTGCTCCTGCTCCTGCTGCAGCTGTTCGGTATCCGGATTTTTTTCTTCGCTCTTTTGGGCCAGCTCTTCCTGCTCCTTTTGCAGCTTGTCCAGCTTATCAATGGTCTGGTCCAGCTGGTTCTCAAATTTCATGCGCTTAAAGAGCTCCAGGGTACGTTCCAGTTCCTTCTCCAGGTTGTTTTCCTTGCGGTTGAGCTTGTCCAGCACGTTGCGCAGCTCTTCGGGATTACTCTTTTCTTCCAGCAGCTTTTGCAGCTCTTCGTACAGCTTTTTGGTTTCCTCATCCAGCAGCTCGTTCATGAGCTGGCGCAGCTGCTCGGCTTTTTCGGCAATCTTTTCGTTGTCCTGCTGGTTAAAGCGTTTTTTCTGCTCGTCGATCAGCTTCTGCTGCTCCTGCAGCTTCTGCAGGGCTTCTTCCAGCTTCTGGCGCTCCTGCACAATCTCTTCCAGGATTTTCTCATCCTGGTAATCCAGGCGGTTTTTGCCCCGCAGGCGCTCTTCGGCTTTCTTGAGCTGGTCTTTTAGCTGCTTGGCCTGCTTGAGGTTCTCATCGATCTGGGACTGGTTTTGCTGCTCGGCCTTGCTCAGTTGATCTTCTACCTCCCTGGCCTCGGGCAGCTGTAGCATGTAAACGCCTGTGCGGGAAGCCTTGGCGCCGTTTACGCCATCATTGTCCCATACCTGCACAAAGTACTCCAGCTTATCGCCCACGCCTATGCCCAGACTATCGAGCTGCCAGCGATAGTAGTAGGTTTGGCTGGTATTGCCCCGCTGCAGGGGGAGCACTGTACGTTTAAAGGCGCCCTCCTGCCCGTTTTTGCCCGTAAGCCGGTAGTGTACCTGCAGGCGCGTAAGCCCGTAATCGTCCGATACATTGCCGGCCAGAATAAGGTAATTGTACAGCAGTGTATCGCTGAATTTGTTGAGGCTGATCTGGGGGTGCCTGTCCGGAATCACCTCCAGCTCATACTGAATGGCATCGCGGTTCTGGCTCCAGCGGTTCTTGAGTTCTACAGTATAGTGTTGAGAGCTGCTGACTACTTTGGAGAACTGCAGCTGCTGCTCCCGGCCGGGGGTACCCTTTAGGGGGATACTGTCTTTGGAAAAGCGCAGGCGGAGGCTATCGGTAGCGGCGGTAAAGAACTGCCATTGCACATTGGTACCTTCCGGTACCTGAAAACTGCCGGTATTATCCAGCACGGCGGGTTCCCTGCCCAGATAATCGGGATACTGCAGCTTTACGCGGAAGCCTTTGAGATCGGGCCGGTCGGCCAGTACCAGCGTATAGGAGTCGCTTTCAAAACCGGCGGCTTCAAAATAAAAATTCTTCTGCTCCTGCACCTTGGGAAAGGTATAGGTAAAAAGCTCTCCCTCCCGCTGCATTTTCAGGCGGCGGTTGTCTACCACCAGATAAGCCGTTTGGGGAATGGTAGTGCCGCTGAACTGCAGCTGTAGGGTAAAATCTTCGTTGCGGAAGGCCTGCAGGTTCTCTGTCAGGAGCATGAACTGGAAGGGGGCTGCCGGCCTGAATTCCTGCCGGTAGCTTACCAGGCGCCGGGTACTGTCGGTGAGCAGCTCGGGCAGAAAAACAGCAGCCAGGATCAGCACGGCCAGGGGGGGCAGCAGGTAGCGCAGGTACTGGCGGTTGCTGCTGTAGTCTACGGCTGCATCAAAATGCACAGTTGAGATCTCGGAAGCTTTCTGCTGCATGCCCGCAGCGGCCAGAGGGCTGCTTACTGCCAGCTGGCGCAGTTGCAGCACGTTGATGAGTTTGTCTTTTACCTCCGGAAAGTGGGCACCAATGCGGCGGGCGGCTTCCTCATCGGTAAGGGGCCGCGTAATGGAAAAGAGGTAGCCCAGCGGCCGCAGCACCCATAAATAGAGTACTACCAGGGCCAGGCCGGTAAAACCAAAGAACAGCAGCGTGCGGGTGGTGCTGTTAAAATTGGCCAGGTACTCGGCAAACGCAAGCACAAGAAAGATGGCTAAAAGGCACGCCAGCGTCCAGATAAAGCCGCGCAGCAGCAGATTAGTGTAGTACTTGCGCTTGTAGCGCCGTATGTTGCGAATCACCTCCAGATCGTCCCTATGCTTCATGCTTATTTCCGCTTCGCTTCTTTTCTATGTACCGCTCGTTTTCCGTTGTGTGTTACTGGCTGCGCAGGGTGCGTGCCTGTTGAAAGTAAACTTCACCCAAGTCTCTGTATTGCATGGGGTTATTGGGAAAATTTTTGACGTACGACTGCAGCAGCCGATACCCTTCGTCATACCAGAGCACTATAATGGGGGCATCTTTCATGAGCACCTTTTCGGCACGCATAAAAAGTTCGTTGGCCTCCTGTATAGAACGCGCGCGCAGGGCCTGCTCGTACAATCTGTTAAAGGTAACATTATTATAGCGCACGATGTTCGGATAGGCCACCCCCCTATTTTGCCGGTCGAGGCTGCCGCTGTAAAAAACCCACAGAAAGTTTTCAGGGCTGGGATAATCGGCATACCAGGCCGAGCGCATCACATCAAAATTTCCGCTGTAGGCCCGCTCCAGCAGCTGGGCAAAGGGGTAGGTATTGATCTCTACCTGTATGTTGAGGTAATCGTTGAGCTGCTTCTGAATTTCCACGGCCACATTGGTGTTGCGGTCGCCTTCGGCATTCAGCATGAGCTCTATTTTGGGAAAGCCCTTGCCGTTTGGGTACCCCGCCCGAGCCAGGTAGTAACGGGCTGAATCGATATTTAATTGATAACCAATCACTTGCGAGATGTTGTAATCGGCAAATACCGGGGGGGTGATGCCATGGTGGCCCGGAGCATACCCCTCGTTGTTGAGGGCAAAGTTCAGGATCTTCTCCCGGTCAATGGCATAGCTGATGGCCTTGCGCAGATCGCGGTTGCTGAACAGCTTTTTATCGGCCATGTTGAAGGCCAGAAACTGGGTAACCATTTCGGGCTCGCGCTGCAGCTCATACTTGATAAATTCGCCGGTGCCGGTCTGGTTATGTTCCAGAATCTCGATGATATGCTCGGTGGGCAGGCGGTAGATCATATCGAGATTGGTTTTGCGAAACTCCAGCAGCTCGGTATTCTTGCTGTTGATGAACTGGATGCTGAGCGCCTCCAGAAAGGGCAGCTGGTTGCCGAACTGGTCCTTGCGCCAGTAGCGCTCATGTTTTGGCAATATGATGGAGATATTCTCCTCCAGAGTGCCCAGTTTAAAGGGCCCTGTGCCTACGGGATGAATGCGCATATCGGCCCCGTATTTCTCCCATGCTTCAGGGGGGTAAATGTAGCCGGCAGGCCCTGCCAGGCTCATCAGAAAGGTAGCATGGGGGCGGGTAAGGGTAAGGCGCAGCGTACGCTGGTCCAGTACTTCAATGCCCGATACAGCAAAGGTAGGGGTAGCACCGCCGGCCGAGGCGCGGTAGTACTCATCAGCTCCCTTTAGCAAGCCGGAGAAAACGGAGAAATTCTGGTTCTGGGCTGATTGGGTACACACCTGGGTAAAGCAAAAGGCCACATCATCGGCAATAAGCTTGCGGCCCCGCCCGCTGCTAAAGCAGGGGTCGTCATGGAAGTATACATCATCCCGCAGGCGGATGGTATAGACCGTACCGCTTTCATCTACGGTATGGCTTTCGGCCAGGCCGTTGATAACGCTCAGGTTATCTGGCTTGAACTTAAAGAGCCCTTCATAGATCTGGTTGGCTACGCGGTTGGAGAAGGCATCGGTAATGGCCGGCGGATAGAGGGTTTTGATGTACTCGGTTTCGTTCATGCGAAACACCCCTCCGTAATAGCGTCCACCCTCCCCTTCGGTAAGTATTGCGCCGCTGTTTTCTGCTGATTGTTCCTGGCTTGGGCTGCAGGCATACGCCAGCAGTAGTACCAGGGGTATAAAGGCCCACCTGTTGCTCATAGCCAAAAGATAGGAAAAGTGCCAGTAAGATAAAAGAAAAGCCCGCTACAGGCTCTATTTTAGGCCCTAAAGCAGCTCAACCACCACCGGGCAGTGGTCTGAATGCAGGGCGTCGGGCAAAATGGTGGCGCTTTTGAGGCGGTCCTGCAGCGGCAGGCTGGCCAGGTTGTAATCGATGCGCCAGCCTTTGTTCTTGCTGCGGGCGCCGGCCCGGTAGCTCCACCAGCTGTAGTGATGGGGGTCCTGGTTGAAGTAGCGAAAGGTATCGATAAAGCCCGAGCAGACAAAAGACTCAAACCACTCCCGCTCTTCGGGCAAAAAGCCGGAGCTGTTCTTGTTGCGGATGGGGTCGTGGATATCAATGGCTTTGTGGCAGATGTTGTAATCGCCGCTGATGATCAGGTTGGGCAGCTCCTGGCGCAGGCCGGCAATGTAGTGCCCAAAATCCTCGAGCCACTGCATTTTAAACGCCTGACGCTCCTCGCCGCTGGAACCGGAGGGCATGTACACACTCATCACTGACAGGCCCGGATAATCGGCCCGCAGCACCCGGCCCTCCTGATCGTATTTGTCGATGCCACAGCCCCAGGCCACATGCAGGGGTTTGGGGCGGCTAAAAATGGCTACGCCGCTATAGCCTGGTTTTTGGGCCGGAAACCAGTAGAGGTGATAGCCCAGCGCTTCAAAGGGGGTAACATCCAGCTGATCGGGGCGGGTTTTGATCTCCTGCAGGCACACGATATCGGCCTGCTGTTGTTCCAGCCAGTGGGCAAAGCCCTTCTGCTGGGCGGCGCGCAGCCCATTCACATTGTAGCTAATAATCTTCAAGGCAATAAACAAAAAAAAGAATCCGCTACAAAAATACGCGCTTATGAGCAGGAACAAAATCCGGCCGCCGGCGCTGGCCCCCTGTGGGGCTTATTTTGTCCTTCAGATGCTTTTGAGCTTTTGGTTCACAAAGCTCCAGGCTTTGCTGTAGGACCAGCCCAGGTAGCGGATATAATTGCCGGTGCTTACCTGGTATTTGCGGTTGATGTAGATCTGGTTGAGCACCAGGCTGATAAAGTAGGTGGTAAGGGTGGCCAGGGCCGCCCCCATTACGCCAAATTTGGTGATCAGGAAATAATTGAGCACAATGTTGAGAACAGCGTTTCGGATTACGAACAGCATGTTTTTACGGGCATCCCCTACGGAATCCATCATAATGCCTACCTGTTTGTTAAAGGGCAGCAGCAGACCGTACAGGGCGGTGATCTGCAAAATGGGCACCGCATCGGCATAGCGCTCTTCGGCAATGAGCAGTACAATCTCTTCGGCAAAAATAAGGGTGAGCAGTACGGTAGGCAGCAGCAGGGCAAAGAGCAGCGCCACCGACTTTTCATAGAGAGGGGTAGCAGCCTTAATGCCTTTTTCCTTTATCTCCTTAACCATTTGCGGAAACACAATGGAAGAAACCGTATTGGTGGGCACCTCAAAAATATTGGAAACCCGTATGGCCAGGCTGTAGACGGCCACTGCTGCCGGATTGATCAGGTAAGCCAGCATCCAGCTATCCACATTCTTTACAATAATGGCGCTTACATGGGTGCCAAAGGTGTACTTGCCAAAATGGAACAGCTCGCCCAGGGCGGCCCTATCCGTCTTCCAGCGGAAGGTAAGGTACTTGCGGCCATAGATAAACATCACAAGGGTGCCTATCAGGATGCTGATGGCCTGCACCAGCACCAGCATTTCCATGGTAATGGAGGGAACGCTCAGCACATAGGCGGTGATGAGTACAAAAAGGGAGCCCTTTAGCGCAAACTGGCCCAGTGATGATCCCTTAAAATCCATATTGGCCTGCTGCATCAGATCCAGGTGAAAGAGCGGCAGCATCAGCAGGTTCAGAAAGCCATACCACCACAGCAGGGGCTCAAGCAGGGGGGCATTCAGCAACCCGCTCAGGTAGCTGCTGCTGGCAAAGATGATGGCCGAGGTAATAAGGGTAAGGATGAGGTTGAGCAGCAGGGCGGCTGATTCCGTTCGGATATAGCTTGCCCGGTCGGTCGACTGGCCAATGTAGCGGATCAGGCCATTGCCTACAAAGCCTGCCCGCATCAGTTCCAGAAAGGTGGTGAGGGTAATGTAGAGCGACCAGGTACCGTACTCTTCCTTAGAGGTATAGCGCACCAGCACATAAAAGGTAAACAGGCCAAAAGCAACCAGCGAAACCCGCTCAAACAGCTTAAAAGCGCCGGAACGGAACCAATAGGAACTAAAAATTTTTTGAAAGAGCTTCTTCATTTACTCAGCCAGGGTCGCCACTGTTAAAAGTACACCGTCACATTGGAGGGTACATCCAATTATTCCGATTTTAAAAGGATAAAGGTCCTTCAGCCCTTCGGTATTGCTCCTTATAAGGTCTGCTGGTCAGGTTGCGGTGCAACGAAATGATCAGAAGTGTGGTTTCCCTTCAGGGAAAACCCTGGAAACTAACGTTCTGTTTACAAAAGATGCCGCTGGAGCCCAAATTTATTAAGGCTGCCTGTACTGGAAGAATGCCAGGCCGCCGGCAGGCTGAAAATGGCTAACGTTCAGCATCCTTCTGCCGATACACTTGCCTGGCTATAAACGGCAGTTGCCCCAGATCATCTCTGCGCGTGCATATAAAAATCCTGATTTGCCTTTAAGATTGGTACAATACCGGCAAGACTATACGTATGCCTCTTTAGGGTGTTGCAGCCAGGGCTAAATTGATCCTATCCTACAGAAATACCTTTTAATAATTCTATTTCAACACGACTTGAGGATTCCTGCCTGCGCTTATCCGCCTGACCAGGCCGCAGAACCTCTATTTTTCTCAGGCAGGCAGCTGACTGTATAAAAGCAGGTAGAACAGATGCAGATAGGCATACAAAAAAGCCAAAATCTGGCAAACAGGAGATAAAAGAAAGTTCATATTGAACGGTCTGCATACTTTTTTAGGCCTTCAGGTAACTGCCTGAGGGGTAGCGGGCTAGCTGCAGGGCGTGCCGGATGGTAAAAAATGGGCACGAAAAAGTGAAATTTTGAAAATTTTACCCCAAACCTTACCTCTATGTTTTGGACAATCCCTAAATTAAGCGCTGCTAAACGCTTCCAGAGGGCAATAAAGCAAAAAGCTTTCTGTTTTTCTTACAGGCTGTAAGATTCGGGAAGATACGAAGGGCCTGATGGATCATATATGCCTAATTTTTGGTTCCGTTAGCTGTGGAAGCAAAAATTGACATCTAAAAAATATTCTATTGTATGAGCAAGAGAGCTGTAGCTGCCCTACTATTGGTTGCTGTATTGGTATGTGCGTGGTGGACAGGCAGAGATCTGTTGGAACAAAGCCTGAAGAAAAACAAAGCCCAAAAATTTGCGAAGTATACCCAGCAGGATACAGACCAGGAAGACCAGCCGGCAGTACTGCCCGAACCTACCATCCTCTATGGCATGGTGGTAGATTCATTTCAGGTGGTGGAGCACACCATCAGACCCCGGCAAAACCTGGCCGATATTCTAATTCCCTTTAACATTGAGGCGCGTATTGCCTCTGAGCTGGCCAGCAAATGCAAATCAATTTTTGATGTGCGCCGTCTGGCCGCCAATAAAAAAGTAACCATTCTGGCCAGCAAGGATAGCAGCCAAACGGCTCAGTTCATGATCTATGAGCCTAACCCTACCGAATTTGTGGTTTTTTCGCTGGCCGATACCCTAGGCGCCACCCTGGTACAACGCGAAACCAGAACGGTAGAAAAAAGCATTTACGGCACCATCACCAGCTCCCTCTCGGAAAGCATGACCCAGGCCGGTGGCAATGCCGCCCTTACCAGCAAACTGGTGGATGTGTTTGCCTGGCAGATCGACTTCTTCCGCATTCAGAAGGGCGACTCCTTCCGCCTGATCTATGAAGAAGAATGGGTGGAAGATAAACCCATTGGCGTAGGCAAAGTGCTGGCCGTAGAATTTGCCCATGCCGGCCAGACCTACAGCGCTTACTACTATGATCAGGGTCAGGGCAGCAATTACTTTGATGAGAATGGCAACAGCATGCGCCAGGCCTTCCTGAAAGCCCCCCTTAATTTTACCCGCATCAGCTCCCGCTTTACCATGAAGCGCTTTCATCCGGTACAAAAGCGCTGGAAAGCCCACCTGGGCACCGACTATGCCGCCCCTACCGGCACCGAGATCTATACCGTAGGCGATGGCGTGGTAGTAGAAGCCGGCTACAATGGCGGCAACGGCAATTATGTAAAAGTAAAGCACAACGATACTTATACCACCCAGTACCTGCACATGAGCAAGATTGCCAGAGGAATGAAAAAAGGAACCCGGGTACGGCAGGGACAGGTGATCGGTTATGTAGGCAGCACCGGCCTGGCCACCGGTCCGCACCTGTGCTTCCGCTTCTGGAAAAACGGCAAGCAGATCGACCCCTTCTCCATCAAGATGCCGCCCGCCGAGCCCATTGGCAAGCAGCACCTGCAGGCCTTCCAGGAAGTAAAACAACAATACGCCCAGCGTCTGGCTGCCATTGAGCTGCCGGAAGAGGAACATCAAAAAGAGGGATTGCAGGCCAGCCTATAAGCCCTGCATACTCTACCAGCAAAAAGCACAGGCCTGTCCGGGCCTGTGCTTTTTTATTGGATACCCATTACAGGTATTTTTCTCATAATCAGGGGGTACTTGAGTCGAACCCCTCCTTACCTTCACAGCTGTATGTTTGTGAGAAGGTGCCCCTGCGGCTGAGGGAAGGCTGCCTGCTAAGGGCCGGCTGCCAGCATAAGGGGTCTTGTACCTCTCATTTGCCCCGGGGAGGGAATACATAGGCAGCCTGCCATTTCCTACTAGATCTGGGGGCAGAAAAAAACCACCGCTGCAGGGCGGTGGTCAGTGCTCTATCAGGCCAGGGCCTTTTTGAAATAACGTTTAAGCCAGCTCTGGCCGGCGGCTTGCTGCCAGTGCTGCTCCAGCGCCCCCTTAGTAGCGGCCAGGGTATTCAGCAGCAGGCTTTCGGGGGTAAGGGCCCCATCGGCTATGCGCTGTTTGAGCGCCGCTACCGGAATGGCCTGCACCCTCCCCTCCTGCAGAACATATACCTGGCTCCGATCAGTCAGGGACAGGGAAAACTGCTGCTCAAGCGAGCGAATGTAGCCCATGGAGCTGTCTATAGAGCAGCCGCTGGCGGCCTGTACGGCTTCATTAACCGCCAGCACCAGAAACTGCCCCTGCAATATGTGGTAAGAAGCCTGCATGGGGCTGCCATGCGTGGCCCAGTCGTCCAGAAAGGCGGGGGCTGTTGCCTCAATGTGTTGCAGCTCTGCCTGGTTAAAAGGCCTGGGGGCGGCATAGATCCAGACTCTGCTGGCGGCGGGCAATTGGGGATAGGGGATATACATACACTTCTAATAGAGGATCATTTTCTAGCAGAAAAAGAATTAGGGCAGGAGAGTTCCTTTACGGCGGCGGCTAAAGGCAAAATAAGCGCAAACAGCGGTAAGCAGCAGGCTGATTGCCAGCAGGCTACCCCAGCCGAGTACGGACTGCTCCTGGTACGCCACCACATTTTCGGCATCGTAGTAGATGCCTTCCGGGGCATACGGCAGGGTATAGCGGTCAAATACAATGCCGGCCAGGCCCCTGGAGAGGGCCAGGAACAGAAGCATAAGCATAAGCCAGACAGCCTTCATACCTGCAGCAGTGTTTAATGCCCCAATGCGGACAGCAGCGCCCTATCAAATATCGGCATCTTACAGGCTTCTGTCAATAAGCTCGGCCAGGTCTACCACATCCACCTCATTTTCTTTGTTCTTGGCTTTGACCCCGTCGGAGAGCATCACCATGCAGAAGGGACAGGCCACGGCAATGGTTTGGGCGCCGGTAGCCAGGGCTTCTTCGGCCCGGTCTATGTTCACATCTTTTTTGCCCGGCTCTGGCTCTTTCCACATCTGGGCACCCCCGGCGCCACAGCAAAAGCCTTTGGCCTTTACGCGCTTCATTTCCACCAGCTCGGCATCCAGGGCTTCCAGTACTTCGCGGGGCGCCTCGTAAATGCCATTGGCGCGGCCCAGGTAGCAGCTGTCATGGTAGGTGATGCGTTTGCCTTTAAACTCGCCACCCCCCTTCAGGGTCACCCGTCCCTCATTAATGAGCTGCTGCAGAAACTGCGAATGGTGCATTACCTCATAGGTACCCCCCAGGGCAGGATATTCATTTTTGATGGTATTAAAGCAGTGGGGACAGGCCGTTACAATCTTTTTGATCTCATAGCCATTGAGCACCTGTATGTTGCTCATGGCCTGCATCTGAAACAGAAATTCGTTGCCGGCGCGCCGGGCCGGATCGCCCGTGCAGCTTTCTTCCTGGCCCAGTACGGCAAAGTTGATGCCCAGCTTGTTGAGGATCTTCACAAAGGCGCGGGTCACATTTTTGTAGCGGTCGTCGAAGCTACCGGCACAGCCTACCCAGAAGAGAACATCGGGCGTTTGGCCGGCGGCGGCCAGCTCTGCTACGGTTGGTACTTTATATTCCATGTGTATAGGATGGGTTCGTTATAGGTCAATTGGTTCAGAAGTGCGCTACCCCTCCGGCAGCGGCAGTAAAAGCAGCCGGGCATAGCCCTGGGCCGGAGCAGCAAGCCAGCTCCAGCCCGGGGGGCTATTCAGATTTGTTTTTTAGAGAATCGGCCCAGGTAAAGCGGTCGCTTGGCGGAAATTTCCAGGGAGCAAAGGAGGTCTCAATGTTCTGGAACATGATCTGCCATTCCTGCGGGCTGCTGCTTTCTTCCATGGACATATAGCGGCGAATCTGCAGGATCACATCCAGGGGGTTGATCAGCACCGGGCAGGCTTCTACACAGGCCTGGCAGGTGGTGCAGGCGTTGATCTCTTCTTCGGTAATATAGTCCCGGAAGAGCGCTTTGCCGTCTTCGGCGCCGGGCCCGCCCACATCCAGGCTGCGGCCGATCTCTTCGGCCCGGTAGCGTACATCCATCACAATCTTGCGCGGCGATAGCTTTTTGCCGGTCTGGTTGGCCGGGCAGGAGTCGGTACAGCGGCCACACTGGGTGCAGGTATAGGCATCCAAGATGTTCTTCCAGCTCAGGTCGGTTACATCCTTGGCACCAAAGCGGGCAATATCGGCAGGTGCTTCGGGTGCATCATGATCCGGGGCGGGCGTATCCAGGGGGATGCCCAGCATGTTCTTCACCTCGGTGGTTACTACCGGCATGTTGCGCATTTCGCCCTTGGGCTTAACATCGCCATAATAGGTGTTGGGAAAGGCCAGGAAAATGTGCAGGTGCTTGGAATAGGTAACATATACGGCAAAGGCCAGAATGCCAATGATGTGAAACCACCAGGCAAAACGCTCGATGATAATCAGCGTATTGGTGCTCATGTTCTCAAAAAGGGGCACCAGCAGGCCGCTGAAGTAGAAAGGGCCGGCCGCTGTGTAATAAGGGGAGCGGGCCTGCAGAATGCTGTCGGTAGCATTCATCACAATAATGGCAATCATCAGCACAATCTCCACCATCAGAATGATGTTGGCATCCAGCTTGGGCCAGCGGGTCATTTCCTCCCCCTCAAAGCGGTTTACCTTCAGCACATTGCGCCGGATCAGGAACACCACACAGGAGATAAGTACCAGAATGGCCAGCAGCTCAAAAAAGTTAAGCGCCGCCGTATACAAGCCATCGCCCCCAATGATGCTGGCAAAGAAACGGTGAGAGCCAAACAGGCCATCTATGATGAACTCCAGCACCTCAATGTTGATGATGATGAAGCCGATGTAAATAAAGAGGTGCAAAATGGCAGGAATGGGCCGCTTGAACATTTTTTGCTGGCCAAAGGCTACCAGCAGCAGGTTGCGCCAGCGCTGGTCTTTATGATCGGTGCGGTCTTGTGGCAGGCCCAGCTGAATATTGCGGCTGATAAAGCGTATGCGCTTGGCAATGATCCAGATAGTAAGCCCGATGATGATGATAAAAACAAGACGGGGTAAAAATTCCATTAGCAAGGGGGGTTAGTTGGCTGCAAGTAGTGCGATAATTTTTAAATATCCTGTAAAATCTTTTTTCTGGAAAATGTTTGCCAGAAAAGTTTTGTATGCTACTTTTGTACTCCCAATTCGCTGGTGATGTAGCTCAGTTGGTAGAGCAAAGGACTGAAAATCCTTGAGTCGGTGGTTCGATTCCACTCATCACCACCCAGCGAGACCCTTCCCCCACCGGGAAGGGTTTTTTTATGTCCGCCGCTATCAATCGTTTGCATCTTCTTGGTTGTGGATTTTCTGCAGTGCCTAAATTACAAAAGAATCCCAAAAATTAGTATGCATGCCGACTAATTTGGAGCAGTTCTAAACGATTTTGTGCCGCTGGTGTAAAATTCGTTTTCCCTAGCCCGATCATCCGCCATCTTTACTGCCGCTTCTCCAGCAGGGCACCTGCCAGAAGAGCATTGGTATCTCCCCATTTTTTAAAACCAAGCCGATGAAGACCCCCTTACTAACTATCCTGTTTATTTTTATTGCACTGGCAAGCCATGCACAGCTAAGCGCCGAGCAGGAAGTGCGCAGCCTGGAACACAAGTGGCTGCAGGCCTATGAGCAAAACGATACCCTGGCCATGCACCAGCTGGTGGCCGAGACTTTTGCCATCCGTTACCCCAATGGCCATAGCGAAACCAAAAAAGAGCTTATGGCACTGGTGCGCCGGCATGCGGGCAAGCCCTCCAGCCATCGCTTTTATACCGAGGGGACTACTGCTACGGTATATCCGGCTACCATCATCCTGCGCGGAATTGTGGTTTCAGAAGTTGAACAGGGGGGCAAACGGCAGCAGCACCGCCAGTACTATACCGATACCTGGGTAAAAACCGATACGGGCTGGCAGGTAGTGGCTTCGCACCTCAGCGATGTGCCCTCCCCTGCCCCCGGACCGCAGCAGCCTAAGGGATGAGGAGCTCCATAGGGCCAGTTTTCCCCTTATAGGCCGGACATACAGGCTGAATTAACCGGCAAGCTGCACCCCCATTCCAAAAAAAAGCAAAAAAATTTTCGTAAAGTTGTCCGCTTCAGGGAAGCCCTTTTGTCTATACCTTGTACAGCTGATCAATAACCAATACCATCACTACACAAGGTACCATGAAGCACTACATGCTTTTTCTGCGGGAAGATCTGCAGGCTGTTAAGCAAATGAGCCCCGAGGCGCTGCAGGCCGATATTAAAGAATACATGCACTGGGTAGAAGAGCTGGCCAAAACCGGCCATTTTCTTAGCGGCGAACCCCTTGAACCGGAAGGCACCTACCTGAGCGCCGATGGGCAGCTGCAGACAGATGGGCCCTTTATCGAAGCCAAGGAGGCGCTGAGCGGGTATTTTATGATACAGGCTACCAGCCGGGAGCAGGCCATAGAGATTGCCGAACCTGCCCCATTCTAAAAAATGGAGGCGCTATTGAAGTGCGCCCCATCCTACACGTACACAGCGTAAACGGCTCTTTTCCAGCACCTTGTGTCAGCCAAAGCCCTACTAGCCCGCTGTAT
>NZ_AODQ01000036.1 GCF_000348925.1 Cesiribacter andamanensis AMV16
TCCCACTAAAAATTCGGGATGATTCATGTCTCTTATGAGGCAGGGGCATCAGCCCCCTTAGTCAACCACAGTAAGCTTAATGGTATTGGTGCGGGCCTTAGCCTGTATGGGCATGCTGGCCGTATGGATCAGGATGTTGCCCTCAAACAGGCAGCCCATCTCCTTCAGATAATTGGTAATGTCCGTAAAGGTCTGGTCGGTCGATTCCATCTTATCATAATAAAAGCAGCGGATGCCCCACAGCAGGTTAAGGCTGGACATCAGCGGACGGTTATTGGTAAAGATGAACACATTGGCCTTGGGCCGGTGACTGGCAATGCGGTAGCCGGTATAGCCCGATTTGGTCATGCCTACTATGGCATTGGCCTTTACCTTCTTGGCCAGGCGGCAGGCCTGTAGCACAATGGAATCGTTCAGGAAGGTAGCCGACTGCTCCGATACGTTCTCATGTTTGAAGTAGATGCTGGGCATGTTTTCCTCTACTGAGAGGATGGTACGCACCATGCTTTTGATCACTTCAAGGGGGTACTGGCCGGCCGCTGTTTCAGCAGAGAGCATCAGGGCATCCGCCCCGTCCGATACGGCATTGGCAATGTCGTTGGTTTCGGCTCGGGTGGGGCGCGGGTTGGTGATCATGCTCTCCATCATTTGAGTAGCAATGATCACCGGCTTGCCTATATCATTGCACTTGCGCACAATCATTTTCTGTACCATGGGCACCTCTTCCATCTGGGTTTCAACACCCAGGTCACCACGGGCTACCATAATGCCATCGGCCGCGCGGATAATGGCATCAATATTCTTAAGAGCCTCGGGTTTTTCTACTTTGGCCATCACTTTGCAGTACTTGCCGGCCTTGCGGATCTTTTCTTTCAGCGAAAGCACATCATCGGCCGTGCGTACAAAGGAAAGCGCAATCCAGTCCAGGTCGTTTTGCATGCCAAATACCAGGTCCTCTTCGTCTTTTTCAGTCAGCGAAGGAGCCGATACATCGGTCATGGGCAGGTTAATTCCTTTGCGGGATTTAAGTATGCCGCCGTAGATCACCCGGGTAAATACCTTATTGCCCTCGCTGCGCTCCACGCGCAGCTCAATCTTGCCATCATCTACCAGGATCATGTCGCCCGATTTTACATCCTGCGGCATGGCCTCGTAAGAGGTGGAGATCAGATGACTGTTGCCCAACACACGCTCGGTGGTGATCACCAGTTCCTGGCCTGCCTTTAGCTCCACCCCGTTATTTTCAACCTCGCGGGTACGGATCTTGGGCCCCTGCAGGTCCTGCAAAAGGGCAATGTGCGTACCCAGTTCCTCATTGATCGAGCGTACATACTGCACTACCTGCAGGTGCTCCTCATGTGAGCCGTGGGAGAAGTTAAGGCGGAACACGTCCACCCCGGCCAGCGCCAGTTCTTTCAGTTTTTCCCGGCTATTGCAGGCGGGTCCTACCGTAGCAACAATTTTGGTCTTATTAAAAGCAATTCGTTGTTCCATATTAAAAGATCAGATTTTCCTTAGATTTTAAGCTCTCCACCTCAATTGGCTTTACAAAGTCTACCGTAGGGATCTTCTGCAGCACTGCTACCAGGTCCAGATGATCAAATAGCCCCCCCTCACCCTGTAACATCAGCAGATAATCAAACTGTTTGAGCTCGGGCAGTAAAAACGCCTGCTCCGCTTCACTTACGGAGCGATTGCGCAGGAGACGCAAAAGGCAATTTTCGGTAGCAAATATATAGTTTGAGATGGAGAGATCGGGTTGATTGGTGAAAGCAAAGGCAATATCTTTTTCTTTCACCAGCCGAATGTGCAGAAGCTGATTGAGGTACCAGGCCAGTTTATATTCCCGCATGGGGCTCAGCAGTGCCCACAAGGTAAAATCATATTCATAGTCGACCTGTAAACGGCTTCGTTTCATAACAATTTGCAGCTAAAGGATTTAGCAGACACACATTCTTTTTAGCCGCAGTGTGCACGAAAGATACTGATTTTCTAAACCGTGCCAAAACATTCCTGTTAACTGTAGGGAGAACAGGCTAATTATTTCAACATTCGTAACTTGGTTTGTTTTTATTTCAAAATCTGCATTTATTTGCAGCGGATTAATTTCTAACCTAAATTTTTCACAGCAATGTCTGAGATCGCTCAAAAAGTAAAACAAATCATCGTAGATAAGTTGGGCGTTGAAGAGTCTGAAGTAACCCGCGAGGCGAGCTTCACAAACGACCTTGGTGCCGACTCTCTGGATACAGTAGAGCTCATCATGGAGTTTGAAAAAGAATTCAACATATCTATTCCCGATGATCAAGCCGAAAACATCTCGACCGTAGGTCAGGCTGTTGATTATCTGGAAGCCAACGTGAACAAATAATCTTTGTTTACTAACCACCTTCTATGCAGTTAAAGAGAGCTGTTATAACAGGCTTAGGTGCACTTACTCCCCTGGGCAACACCGTGCAGGACTACTGGCAGGGTCTTGCCGGGGGTGTAAGTGGCGCTGGGCCCATCACCAAATTCGACGCCGAAAAATTCAAAACCAAGTTTGCCTGCGAGGTACGGGGGTTTGATGCCGGCCAGTTTATGGATCGAAAAGAGGCCCGCAAAATGGACCTCTTCACCCAGTATGGCATTGCCGTGGCCCAACAGGCCTTTGAAGATGCCAACATCGATCTTGGTAAAATAAACCTGGACCGCGCCGGTGTAATATGGGGCTCTGGCATAGGAGGCCTGACTACTTTCCAAAACGAAGTGGCCGATTTCGCCAAAGGCGACGGCACCCCCCGCTTCAACCCCTTCTTCATTCCTAAAATGATCGCCGACATTTGCGCCGGCCTCATTTCCATGCGCTGGGGACTGCGCGGACCAAACTATGCAACGGTATCGGCCTGTGCGTCTTCTACACACGCCCTTATTGATGCCTTTAACACCATTCGGCTGGGCAAAGCCGATATCATCATCACCGGTGGCTCCGAAGCGGCCGTTACCGAGGCCGGCATTGGTGGCTTTAACGCCATGAAAGCCCTCTCGGAGCGCAACGACGACCCCAAAACCGCCTCCCGCCCCTTTGATAAAGACCGCGATGGTTTTGTACTGGGTGAAGGCGCCGGTGCTCTGGTGGTAGAAGAATACGAGCACGCCAAAAAGCGCGGTGCCAAGATCTATGCCGAGATCATCGGCGGTGGCATGAGTGCCGATGCCTACCACATGACAGCCCCCCATCCGGAAGGCCTGGGTGTGATCGCCGTTATGAAAAATGCACTGGAAGATGCCGGCATCTCTCCCGAGGAAGTAGACTATGTAAACGTACATGGTACCTCTACCCCCCTGGGCGATGTAGGCGAGGCCCGTGCCATACAGCGCGTATTTGGAGAGCATGCCTACAAGCTTAACATCAGCTCTACCAAAAGCATGACAGGCCACCTGCTGGGTGCTGCCGGCGCCATAGAATCGATTGCGTCTATTCTGGCCATGCAGCACAACCTGGTGCCGCCTACCATCAACCATTTTGAATCGGACGAAGCCCTTGATCCAAAGCTCAATTTCACCTTTAATGAAGCGCAGGCGCGTGAGGTAAAGGTAGCCCTGAGCAACACCTTTGGATTTGGCGGCCACAATGCCTCTATTATCTTCCGCAAAGTAGAAGACTAGTGACCCCCTGGTACAGGCGCATGTTTAGCTGGGCCCTGCGGTTTGGTTCTCCCGACCGTAAGCTGGCCGAAGCCATGCATGTGATTACCGGGCGCTATCCTGGCAATTTGCATCTCTACAAGCTGGCCATGCTGCACAGCTCGGCTGCCCCTGCGCTTGACAATGGCCACCGTGCCAGCAACGAACGCCTGGAATATCTGGGCGATGCCGTGCTCAATGCCGTGGTGGCCGATTACCTGTTCAGCAAATTTCCCTTTAAAGATGAGGGCTTCCTGACCGAAATGCGCAGCCGCATCGTAAACCGGGAGTCGCTCAACGACATTGGCCGCCAGCTGGGCCTCAATGCCCTGCTGGTGTTTGATAACAACCTGCGGCGCGAATCCTACCGCACCATTTTTGGCAACGCCCTGGAGGCCCTGATAGGGGCCATTTACCTGGACTGGGGCTATGCCTTCTGCGCAGCTTTTATCGAAAACCGGCTGCTGCTCCCCTACTTTCACCTGGATACCCTCATCAATACCCCGCACAACCACAAGAGCCTGCTCATAGAGTGGGCACAAAAGGAAGCGCGCCAGCTGCAGTTTGAAGTGCAGGACGGCGCCAGCGGGCAGGGCCGGGAATTTACGGCCACCATCCTGCTCAATGGCGAGCCGCTGGCCACCGGCAAGGGGTCCAGCAAAAAGAAAGCCGAGAAAGACGCAGCGCGCAAGGCCTGGTCGGCCCTGGGCTTTGAACCCTGATCCCCCCTTCTTTCCTTTACCCTATACTGCCCCGGCGGAGCTGAATCTGGCACTGTACCTCAACAAAAAAGGGGCGGTGCGTGTATAAGTGGTGCAGATGCGTAAATTAGCGCCATATTTTTTGCCATGACTTACCTACGTCTGGGAGCCGCCTCCCTTAATACAACCCCTTTCGACTGGGCTGCCAACCTGCGCAACATCCGTTTGGCTATAGAAGAAGCACGGGAGAAGGGGGTACAGCTGTTGCTGCTGCCTGAAATGTGCCTGACCGGCTATGGCTGTGAGGATGTATTCCTGACCGAATGGCTGCCCACCAAAGCCCTGCAGTTACTGGAAGAAGTGAAGGGCTGGTGCAGCAACATAACCGTAGCGCTGGGGGTGCCCTACCGCTATCAGGGCGATCTCTACAACGGTGCCTGCCTGATCCATGATGGTCGTATACTGGGCATTACCGCCAAGCAGTGGCTGGCCAACGATGGGGTGCATTACGAAACCCGCTGGTTTAGCCCCTGGCCCGCCGGCCGTCAGGAGACCGTGGAGCTGCATGGCGAGTCCTTTCCTTTTGGTGATGTGGTCTATGAGCTGCATGGCATCAAAATCGCTTTTGAGATTTGTGAGGATGCCTGGCGCACAACCAGCAGGCCAGCCATCCGCCACCACGAGAAAGATGTAGACCTGATCCTGAACCCCAGTGCCAGCCACTTTGCCATGTGCAAGACCGAGCTGCGCAAAGAACTGGTCTGCACCTCCTCCGCCCTCTATGCCTGCACCTATGTGTATGCCAACCTGCTGGGCAATGAGGCCGGCCGCATGATCTACGATGGAGACTGCTTTATTACCCATCATGGCGAGCTGGTACAGCGCAGCTGCCGGCTTTCCTTCAAAGAGGTAGACATGATCTGGGCCGATGTGGACTTTGCCAACCGCCGCTTTACCCCTCAGCCCATTAAGCAGGATGCGCTTGACAAGGAAACCGAGTTTGCAAAGGCCGCCAGCCTGGCCCTGTTCGATTACATGCGCAAGAGCCGCAGCAGGGGCTTTGTGCTCTCGCTGAGTGGCGGCGCCGATAGCAGCACCTGCGCCGTGCTGGTATCGGAAATGGTAAAGCGGGGCTGTGCCGAGCTGGGTACCAAGCGCTTTTTAGAACGCGCCGGCTTTGGCGCACTGGCAGAGGAATTGGCACAACAGGAGCTGCAGGGGCGCGCCGCCGAGCGCTACATCGTAAGCAAGCTGCTGGTCTGCGCCTACCAGGGTACCAAACACTCTTCAGACGATACTTTTGCCTCTGCCCAACAGTTGGCCCAGGATGTAGGAGCTACCTTCTACCACTGGACCATTGATGAGGAAGTGCGCTCCTACACCGGCAAGATCGAGCAGGCCATTGGCCGCAAGCTGGCGTGGCAGAGCGATGATATTGCCCTGCAGAACATACAGGCGCGTGCCCGTTCACCCATTATCTGGATGCTGGCCAACCTTAACAACGCCCTGCTGCTCACCACCTCTAACCGCTCCGAAGCCGATGTGGGTTATGCCACCATGGATGGCGACACCAGCGGCAGCATTTCGCCCATTGCCGGGGTAGATAAGGAGTTTGTGCGCCACTGGCTCCGCTGGGCCCAGCAGGCCCTGGACTATCCGGGCCTGGCCCCCGTAAATGGGCTTAGCCCAAGCGCCGAGCTGCGCCCGCTGGAGCAAACCCAGACCGATGAGGAAGACCTGATGCCTTATGCCATACTGGTGGCCATTGAGCGCCTGGCCATCCGGGACCGCTATTCGCCAAAGCAAACCCTGCACCTGCTGCAGTTGCAGGAGCTGGCCCCTGCCGATAAGTTAAAAGGCTGGGTGATCAAGTTCTTTCGCCTCTGGAGCCGCAATCAGTGGAAACGGGAGCGCTATGCCCCGGCCTTTCACCTGGACGATTTCAACGTAGACCCCCGCTCCTGGTGCCGCTTCCCCATCCTCTCCGGCGGCTATGCCGAGGAGCTTAAAGAGCTGGAGGGTGAATGGATAATTGGTCCCCCATCCAGCTGGAAAAGCAGTTAATCGTCTATCCTGTTGTTGGTGTTTTCACCAACAACTCTCTTCTGAGCTACAGATGGTTTGTTGGTGAAAACACCAACAAAGCGGTTAAGAGCTGGAGGAGGAATAACAGATGATGGAAATTGGACAATGGACGATGGATAATTAATCTGGGGACGTATCCTGTTGTTGGTGTTTTCACCAACAACTCTATTCTGAGCTACAGATGGTTTGTTGGTGAAAACACCAACAAAGCGGTTAAATAAAATGAACAGTACCCAGCTGCCACATCCCCCTGTTGTTGGTGTTTTCACCAACAACTTTCTGGACATGCTGCATGATGGTCTGATGATTGATGTCCAGGGACGTATGTTCATCCTCTAAGATCCATTGTCTATCTTCCATTGTCTATCGTCCATTGTCAATCGTCCATTGTCTACTCTCCCCTTTCCTAAAAGCAAAAATTGCCTAACTTGTGGGCCATTATGGAGTTACTGCATTTTATCGTTTGGGATCCCGATCCCAGCATCTTTTCAATTTTCGGGCTGGATGTGCGCTGGTACGGGCTCATGTTTGCCGTTGGCTTTCTCATTGGCCAGCAGATCATGTTTTATCTGTACCGTCAGGAAGGCAAGCCTGCCCAGGATGTGGAAACACTTACCATCTTTATGGTGGTGGCTACCATTATTGGCGCTCGCCTGGGGCATGTGTTCTTCTATGAACCTGATAAATACCTGAGCGACCCTATCCAGATCCTGAACATCCGCGGCGGCGGCCTGGCCAGCCATGGCGCTGCCATTGGTATCCTTACCGCCCTGTTTCTGTATGTGAATTACCTGATCCGCTTTCATAAGGGCAAATTTGAGGTAAAAAAGCGCAAGCGGCCCGGCCAGTCCTACCTCTGGGTGGTAGATAAAGTAGTGATCGTTACAGCCTTTATCGGCGCCCTGATCCGCATTGGCAACTTCATGAACTCCGAAATTGTGGGCATGCCTACCCAAACCCCTGAGTATGGGGTGGTCTTTGGCCACTGGCTGGAAGAATCCATCGTTCGCAACAGCCAGGGCCAGATTGTAAGTGCCGAAGCCTCGGCAGAGGAGAGCGGCCGCTGGAACGAGCGTTTTGAGGCGCCCGTACTGCTGGAGCTGGAATTCAGAAAAGGAATTGATACGGCGGCAGCGGCTCAGTATATCCGCTCCGATATTCAGCAAATGGTGCGGTATCAATCCCGCGGAGAAGCCTTCTTTACCGATCCCGGCCCGGAGCCTCTGCCCTACAGCCTGCAGCAACGCAGCGGGGTGGTAAGCGCCCGGGTGGTAGCCAATGGGGTGCCGCGTCACCCTACCCAGCTCTATGAAGCAGCTTCCTACCTGTTTATCTTCTTCCTGCTCTTTGCCATCTGGTCCCGCTACAAAGGCCGGGCGCCCGAGGGGCTGCTCTTTGGTATCTTTCTGGTTACACTCTTCGGTTTCCGCTTTATCTGGGAATTTATGAAGGAAAATCAGGTAGCTTTTGAAGAGGGCATGGTCCTGAACATGGGCCAGTGGCTGAGCATTCCGCTGGTGCTGGCGGGGGTATATTTTATCCTTCAAAGCCTGCGACGCAAACGATCCGAAGAACCGCCTGTACCCAGCCAACAGAAGGTTTCTTAACTACCTACGGAGCCCTCCAGCCGGAGGGCTCTTTTTTTGGAAACTTAGCTGTCCCAAATCCCGTTAGGCTAACACCGAAGAGTGCTGCAGCGCGTTTGCGGAGAGGGGGTGAAGGCGGCCAGAATTTTTACATATGGTAGGAATTCAGGGGCATGATTTGAGCACTAGGGGGGTAGCCGACAGGAATAAGGGTGGGCCTATGGACAATTTGCAAGTTTTTTTGTAGTATTATAGAACACACATCAAGTAAAGGCGGACGTAGCGTGGTAGCAAGAGCCTGTTTTATTTTCCTGATAGGCACGATCTGCTTATTTTGTGGGCCAGGGGCTACCGGTCAGGAGATGGCTTTGTCTGTTCCGGCCGCAGACGCCCCGGCCGTCAACCCGGTGCTGCGCATAGCCGATATCCAGATTGGCGGAAATGAAAAGACACGGGAATACATTATCCGCCGGGAAATGTCGCTACACGAGGGCAAGCTGGTAGCGGCCGATGAGCTGGAAGAGCTGCTGGCCGAAGACCGCAAGCGCATTACCAATACCCGTCTTTTTGTAACCGTCCACACCCAGCTGGTACCCCTGGGCAACAACCATGTACAGGTACAGATAGAGGTGCTGGAGCGCTGGTATGTGGTGCCCGTTCCCATCTTCAGCCTGGCCGACCGCAACTTTAACGACTGGTGGACCAACCAGAACCGGGATATGAGGCGGGTGAATTATGGGCTCAAATTCAACCATTACAACTTTATGGGCCGGGCCGAGCGCATGTCGGTAACGGCGCAGTTTGGCTTTGCCCGCAGCCTGCGCCTGGCCTATTACATGCCCTATATCGACAAAAGCCGCAAAAACGGCCTGGGCTTTAGCGCGCTTTACTTTGATAACAACAACGTGGCCCTGCGCACCCTTAACCACAAGCGCATTTTCCTGACCAACAACGGGCAGGAGATGCGCCGCACCTTTGGCGGCAGCATGACCTACACCCGTAGGGCCAGCTTTTACAACACCCACCTGCTGGGCGCCTCTTTCTATGCCAACACCTTTGCCGATACGGTGCTGCGCTCCAATCCGGAGTTTCACCCGCAGCTGCAAAATGACATCCGCTACTTTACCCTTACCTATGGCTTTCTGCGGGAAATGCGCGATAATGTCAGCTACCCCCTCAGAGGCTTCAACATAAGTGCTTATGCCAGCAAAACCGGCCTGGGCATTTTTGATGATGTAAACATACTGGAGGTAGATGGCACCCTGGGCACCCATCTTCCCCTTGCAAAGCGTATCTTCTGGTCCAACACCTTCAATACCCGCATGAGCGTGGCTCCAAAACAGCCCTACTACCTGATGAACGGGCTTGGCTACGGCCAGAAGTATGTCCGTGGCATGGAGCTCTATGTGCTGGAAGGCCAGCATCATGTGCTCAATAAAACAGAGCTCAAATGGCAAATGCTTAACAAAGAGTACAATATAAGCCGCCACATGCCCCTGGACCAGTTCAGCAAAATTCCCCTGGCCCTCTACCCCAAGATCTTCTTTGATGCAGCCTATGTGCACATGCCCAACCCTCAGCCAGGCAATGATTTTCTGGTAAACCGGCCCGTTTGGGGTACGGGCATTGGGCTGGATATCGTTAGTTTCTATGATTTTGTACTGCAACTCGAATATTCGATGAATAGCCGCATGGAACGTGGATTTTTCATCAATATGAACAGAGGGTTTTAGTACCTTTACACCTAAGATTCACCTTCTGAATTACACCTATGTATAAAAGACTAGTGTTACTCGTACTTGCGGGTGTGCTCAGCCTGGGTTCTCTCTATGCCAATGAGGGAATGTGGCTGCCACTACTCGTAAAAAGACTCAATGAGGCCGACATGCAAAAGATGGGCCTCCAGCTTACTGCTGAAGAGATCTACAGTGTAAACCAGAGCAGCCTGAAGGATGCCATTGTATCCCTGGGCGGTTTCTGTACGGCGGAGGTTATCTCCTCGCAGGGTCTGCTGCTGACCAATCACCACTGTGCCTATGGTGCCATCCAAACACACAGTTCGGTAGAGCAGGATTACCTCTCTGATGGCTTCTGGGCCAAAACCAAGGCCGATGAGTTGCCCAACAAAGGGCTCTATGCCCGCTTTCTGGTACGCATGGAAGATGTAAGCCAGCAGGTGCTGGCAGCTGTTAAGGAAGGCATGAGCGAAGAAGAGCGCGCAGCCGCCATAGCAGCCGTTACCAAAACCCTTTCGGAGCAGGCCAAAGGCAACAGCCATTACGATGTGGTGGTGCGGGACTTCTTCCACGGAAATGAGTTCTATCTTTTCGTGTATGAAACCTTCACCGATGTGCGACTTGTAGGCGCACCGCCAGAAAGCATCGGCAAATACGGCGGCGATACCGACAACTGGATGTGGCCCCGCCACACGGGCGATTTTGCCTTATTCCGGGTCTATAGCGCCCCCGATGGCAAGCCGGCCCCCTATGCAGCCGAAAACGTACCCCTCAAGCCCAAGCACCACCTGCCCGTATCGCTGCAGGGGGTACAGGAGGGCGATTTTGCCATGGTCTTTGGCTATCCCGGCAGCACCGATCGGTACCTGACCTCCTATGGCGTAAAGCAGGCCCTGGAGCAAACCAACCCCACGCGGGTGAAGATCCGGGACCTGCGCCTCAAACTGCTCAAGGAAGATATGGACAAGAACAAGGATGTCCGCATCAAGTATGCCAGCAAGTACGCCAGCGTAGCCAACTACTGGAAGTACTTCATTGGCCAGAGCAAGGGACTGGAAAACCTGGATGTGCTTTCTAAAAAAGAAACCCTGGAGCAGGAATTCACCACTTGGGTAAATGCCAGCGAGGACCGTAAAAAGCAGTGGGCCGAAGCCCTCCCCCTGGTACAGCAATCCTACGAGCAGAGCTACGAGGCCAACCTGAGCTACCTCTACCTGGCAGAGGCTGCCCTGGGTACCGAGATCATTCGCTTTGCCAACACCTTCCGCAGTCTGGAGACAGCCCTGATGAGCACAGAAACCGATCAGGCGCGTATTGCCAGCCTTATAGCAAGCCTGCAGGAGCGTACCAGCAGCCACTTTAAGGACTACAATGCCCCCACCGACCGTAAGGTAATGGAGCATCTGCTGCGCCTCTATTACCAGGATGTTCCCAAAAAAGACCATCCTGAGATCTTCCAGCAGGTGGAGAAAAAGTACAAAGGCAACTTTGTCAAGTGGGCGGCCGATGTTTTTGCCAAATCCATGTTTGCCTCCGAGGCTGCCACACTGGCCTTTTTGCAAAAACCAGAGCTGAAAAAACTACAGGCCGACCCGGCCTTTGCCGCCGCCAGCTCCATCATCAACAAGTACAATAAGGAGATCTACCCCCGCATGCAGCCCATACAGGCACAGCGGGAAAAGGGCAACCGCCTGTTTGTACAGGGCCTGCGCCAGATGCAGCCCGATCGCAAATTCTACCCCAATGCCAACTCCACCATGCGCCTGACCTATGGCACTGTGGGTAGCTATGCGCCCCGCGATGGTGTGATCTATTCCTACTACACCACCATGGAAGGCGTGATGCAGAAAAAGGATAACAGCGATCCGGAATTTGCGGTACCCCCCAAGCTGGATGAGCTGTATGCCAGAAAAGACTGGGGCCCCTACGCCAACAGCCAGGGCGAGCTGCCCGTAGCCTTTATCACCAACAATGACATCACCGGCGGCAACTCGGGCAGCCCGGTACTTGATGGAAAAGGCCACCTGATTGGGGTAGCTTTTGACGGCAACTGGGAAGCCATGAGCGGCGATATTGCCTTTGAGCCCCAGCTGCAGCGCTGCATCAATGTTGACATCCGCTATGTGCTCTTTATCATCGATAAATTTGCCGGCGCTGGCCACCTGGTAGAAGAAATGACACTGGTGTACCCCGACAAAGACCAACAAGATGCTAAACTGGCACCCGCTACGCTGATCAAAGCAGGTCAGTAAGCGCATCTACCAACCACTACTGCTTAAGGGGTACCCAACGGTACCCCTTTTGTATGTTCACCCACCTATTCTCCCTCTTCAACAGCTACCAAAGGTAAGTGCACTCTCAAGTAGGTGAGAATGGCTATGCACCACACGCTCAGGAGAGGTAGGATGCATTCCCGACTTGAGTAGGTCTAGGGGTATAACACCACCCTTTGCAATGTACCGGACAAATAAGAAGAACCGCCACTCCTACGCAGAATGGCCGGTTACCCTCTTTTGCAGATGCATCGCTGGTGTACTCAGATGCCTTGCTCCAGTGCCTGACTGGTACACATTTACCTTCAGCCGGGAAAGACCTTAGAAAATTGTGCACATTTCTTTAAAAAGTCATATTAATAGTGTAGCTTAGGCAAGCTCATCTCTTCTAACTAACCCTACTCCTCCCTGCTGGCTAAAAAAATTGGCTTAACCTGCTACCCATCATGAAGACCCTATTGGCGATGTTCGTGTTGTTGCTGGCGCATACCTACCTGCTCCCCAGACAGAGCTTTAAGGAAGAACAGTTAAAGTTTAGCCGGGTACGGGAAGCCTACACCAGCTATGAACCCCGGCTGCGCCAGGATGTGCTGCAGGCCGGCACCAGCCTGGAGCGGATGCAGATACTCCTGATTGCGTTTAAGGAAGAAAAAGAACTGGAACTATGGGTACGGGACCAGGATTCCCCGGTTTATCAGAAACTGAAGACCTACCCCATCTGCGCCACATCCGGCATCAGCGGCCCCAAGCGGCAGTCGGGCGACCGGCAGATTCCCGAAGGCTTCTACGAGATTGACCGTTTTAACCCGGTTAGCAACTATTTTCTTTCACTGGGCATCAACTACCCCAATGCCTCGGATAAGGCCATAAGCCCGCATGCCAACCTGGGAGGAGACATCTTTATCCATGGCGGCTGCAGCACCATTGGCTGCCTGCCCCTCACCGACCCCCTGATGGCCGAGCTGTATGTGCTGGCCGTAGAAGCCCGCGCCAACGGACAGCGCAGCCTGCCGGTCTATTTTTTCCCCTCCCGGCTGGATAAGGAGGGCTTTGCCCGCCTGCAGGCCCGCTACCAGGCGCAGCCGGAGCTGCTGCTATTCTGGAAGAACCTGAAAGAAGGACATGATCTCTTTATGGCCAGCCGCCAGGCACTCCACTACAGCATCCAGAAAAATGGGCAGTACCGTTTCAGCCAGGTGCATGCAAGCGGTATAGCTCCCTAAAAAGGAGCAAGCCAGTTCACCTGAAGCACCTCCCACCAACAATTAGAACCCAACACCGCAATCTTCAACCTTATTCCTATGAAATCAGCTACCCTTCTTACGGCTCTGATAGCCCTTTTTATACTCGCCTGCAACACCTCCGAACCCCTGGGTGTGGCCCCGTCCAATGACTACCTGCAAACGCCCGAGCCAGGCAAGCTGCAGACCGGCGGGGTGCGGATGATCGATATCCAGACCCCCTCTGGTACGTTCAAGGTCTGGACCAAGCGGGTGGGCAACAACCCTACCAAAAAGCTGCTCCTGCTGCACGGCGGCCCGGGCGGTACGCATGAGCTGTTTGAATGTTTTGATAGTTTTCTGCCGCAGGAGGGGATCGAGTACTACTATTATGATCAGCTGGGTTCCTACTACAGTGATCAGCCCCAGGACAGCAGCCTCTGGCAAACCGAGCGCTTTGTAGAAGAGGTAGAGCAGGTACGCCAGGCGCTGGGGCTCAACAAAGACAATTTTTACCTGCTGGGTCATTCCTGGGGTGGCATCCTGGCCCTGGAATATGCCCTTAAATACCAGCAGCACCTCAAGGGCATGATCATCTCAAACATGATGGCCAGTGTGCCGGCCTACAATGAATATGCCGCCGAGGTACTGGCCCCGCAAATGGACCCCCAGGTATTGGCAGAACTTAAGGAGATGGAAGCCCGGCAGGATTTTGACAACCCCCGCTACATGGAACTCCTCATGCCTCATTTTTATACCAAACATGTGCTGCGCATGCCCGTAGAAGAGTGGCCCGAGCCGGCCAACCGCATGTTCAAACACCTGAACCCCACGATTTATGTGCTGATGCAGGGCTATAGCGAATTTGGCATTACCGGCGATGCCCGTCTGAAGGAATGGGACCGCACCGCCGACCTGCCCTCCATCCAGGTGCCTACTCTCACCATTGGCGGCGCCCACGATACCATGGACCCCAAACATATGGAGTGGATGGCTACCCAGGTGCAGCAAGGACGTTACCTGCACTGCCCTGAGGGCAGCCACTGTGCCATGTATGATGATCAGCAAACCTATTTTGCCGGCCTCATCCGCTTTATCCATGAGGTAGACCGGGGCAATTTTAAGCAGTAAGTCTCCCTTTGGCATATCCCCTAAGAGCTTTGTACAAAAACCAAAAAAGGCGCCCAGAGGCGCCTTTTTGTATGTCAGATGTAGGACAATCAGCCATAGATCTCGTTCAGGAGGCCGGCCAGGCGAATACCGGCCTGCAGCAGGCGGGTTTCTACTGTGTCCCAGTTTTTGTACATATAGCTATAGCCCAGCTTCTTGTTTTCGGGCAGATCATAAACAATAGAGCGCAGTCCCATGGATTCCATGGCCCAGGCTTCTACCGAGCTGGACTGCCAGGCTTTGATCTGGGCCTTGCTGGGTTTGTTCAGGTAGTGCGAGAGCTCGGTAAAGCTTAGCTGCTTGCTTTCGATCATCTCGCTATCCCATACGCGGTGCAGGTTGGAGTTGCGGCCAAACCAGTCTACCCGCACATCGTTGCCGCCTTTATCATCGCCACCCCCTACATGCAGGGGCTGGTGCAGGTCCCCTACCAGGTGAACAAGGTATTTGAGAGCTTCCTGCTCCTCTTGCCGGTTCAGGCTACCCCCTTTCAGGCTGACTACCAGTTCCTGAATCTTCATCAGGATATCGCCTTTTTCATTCTTTTCGGTCTGGGCATAGGTTTGCCCATCGGGTATGGTTACCCAGTGCCAGTCGTGGGTATGGTCGTAGCGTGCATCAGATTTGATATCGTCCATCCAAACCGATACCTCAGAGAGAGAATTGTTGCCCAGAAGCGCCATGATCTTTTTCTCGGCTTTGCGGCTTAGGTTTTCCTGCGCCACATGCCCCACCACACGGTGGCCATTTTGTCCCCAGGCAAGAGCATCTGGCTGCAGCAGGGGCATCAACAAACAAAGAATAACTAATTTTTTCATGTATAGCAGAATTTGTCTAATGTCAGTGCCCGCAAAAATAGCGCAAAAATGCCGAAAGCCACAGTATATCCATGTCTGAACATAAAATGAAGGCATCCTGGGTCCTTACCGTTATCAGGCCGGCGTACTTTAGCCTATTCCTGAGGGTTAAACAGGCTAAAGGCAGGCCTCCCGGCCCGCCTTTGGATAGAATTGCGGACAGTTAGTT
Source organism: Cesiribacter andamanensis AMV16 (assembly GCF_000348925.1). Classification (GTDB taxonomy): domain Bacteria; phylum Bacteroidota; class Bacteroidia; order Cytophagales; family Cyclobacteriaceae; genus Cesiribacter; species Cesiribacter andamanensis. The sequence continues at coordinate 15,464 of NZ_AODQ01000036.1, forward strand.
TGAGGGTGACGATGGTTGGGAAGCCATTAGGGCAGCCGCTCCGGCTATTTCCAGCTGCACCTCTTTTCTGAGCGCCGCTAGGGTGTGGAGCAGCGCCTGTTTAAAGAGGCGGAGCCGCAGGTAACGCAGCAGGCTCCAGAGTGTGGCCAGGGCCTGCCAGTACCAGAGGGTGAAGTAGCCCAGCAGGGGCAGGCTCAGCACAAACAGCAGCATACCTACAGCCGGAGGCGCTACCAACTGATGAAACAGCCAGCCCATGGTGGCATAGTAAAGGGGGAAAAGCAGCAAGCCGCTGAGCATCATAATGCCCGCCCGGTATTCAATATCGGTGCCCAGCCATCCGGCTATGGCGGCCGGTAGCCGGTAGGGCAGCCAGTTAGTGAGCAGACCCAGCAGGTAGAGGGGGCTCAGCAGCAGCACCAGGAGCCCCCAGCCCAGCAGCAGCCCCAGCTTGCGAAAGCGATTGAAGCCCTGCGCAAAAAATCCTTCCTTTAATTCAGCCCTGTCTACCAGCTCAAAATAGCGGTTGGTCTTCTGCCGGATGCGTGCATAGGCTTCCGGCAGCTGCTCCCTATAGTGGGCAATGGCCCGGGCCACCTGTTGCTGAAGCCGAAAGGCGCCTCCCCCCCGGTGGGCTCGCCCTCCTGCATCAGTTGCTCCCGGTACAGCCTGCTGATGCGGCGGTGCAGCAGCTCTTCTTCACGGGTGTCCAGCTCCAGCATGTTTTGCTGCAGCCGCATGCGCAACTGCTCGGTGAGGGCCTGAACAGCCGCTACCGGATCGGCTGCGTACGCGGCCGCATAAGGGTCTACTGCAAGAGGCTCGCCTACACCTATGTACAGCCGGCTGTGAAAGCGTGTAGGATCTGAATAGGTAAGGGATACCGGAGAAATGAGCAGTCCGGACGTAAAGTGTTGCCTGGCAGCCGTTTCCAGAGCTATGCGGGCAGTGCCGGTCTTGAGTTTGCGCAGTTTCATTTCATTCACACTGCTGCCTTCCGGAAAGATCATGATGGTTCCCCCTTTCAGCAGGTAGTCTGCGCTTTTCTGGAAGGTTTTACTGTTATCAATGGGTTCGCCCACCTTCACATCCTGTGGCCGGTATACCGGAATCAGGTGCAGCCTGGCGAAGATCCACTTCAGAAAAGCATTGGCGAAGATGCCCCCATTGGCCAGAAAGCCAGTACGCTGCCGCAGCAGAAGCGCCACTACTATGGGGTCCATAAAGGTGTTGGGATGATTCACAGCCAGGAGCAGGGGGCCTTTTTGCGGCAACAGCTCCCGGCCCTGGACCTGTATTTCTTTGTAAAAAACCCAGACAGCTGCCCGAAGCAGGCTTTTCAAAAGGGTATACAGCATAGGTATAGTTGGTCCGCTTACGTTATCAGGAATATCGGTATTTTTTTGAATAGAATTTAGGACCCGGCTTCTGCAGGGTGGTCCGGCTTTCACAAAGAGCCAGGCACAGGGGCCGGTAGCTCTATTGGAAGCCGGTTACCTGTACATTCAACAGCCTGATCTCGGAGAGCAGTTCCAGCCTACCCGCATCCCAAAGGCTACCAAGGCTATCCAGGGGTACTCCCTCCCCTTTGGGTTTGTAATTACGGTAATCCTGCAGGCGAATGCCGCCCAGCTCCCGCTGGTTAAAGGCTTCCCGAAAGCGCATGCCGCCCCCTTCGGTCTGGTAACTATAGGCCAGGTAATCCATGGTGTGCGTTTCGGTATGGATCCAGTACAGGAACTCGTCTTCATGATCTACCCCACCCCCCTCCTGGGCAAAGCGCACCCGGATCAGATGATAGGGCTCCCCCTTCAGACGGGTTTCGGCAACATAGCTTTTCTGTACCGCTGCGTCATTGAGCCCATAGGGCAGCATGGCAAAATAGTGTACAGAATTGACGGAATTGGTAAAGGCCTGCGCCCGCTCTTCTGGCAGGGAAACGGTATCGCCATTGATCAGGCGCGTAAATCCAGCATTGCTGAGCACATCCAGCACATGGCCGCTGCTGTCGGTAATCTCCCGGGTATAGCGAAACAGGCCGCCCTGCCGCTGGTAGGTATAGTGGTGTTTTCGGAAATCAAAGGCCATCTCAAGCTCGTTAAAGCGGCTGCCCCCGTGGGCCTCAATAGCTGCATCAATAATGCGCTGCGGATCGTCTCGACGGCCACAGCCGGCCAACAGGCTGCACAGCAGCAGGCCAAGGTTCAAAAGGAGTATGCTGATTTTCATCTTCAGGTGCATCAGGATCAGGAATTGGCTGCGGCCAGGGGCTTGCCCGACTTTTGCAGCCGGGCGGTTTGCAGAATGACAAATCCGGCCAGAAAGAACAAGGTCATAAACAGCATGCTGTTGCGCATGCTGCCGGTAAGCTGCTCGATGAGGCCGTACGAAAAGGTGCCCAGTACAATGGCCAGTTTCTCGGTGATATCATAAAAGCTGAAGTAGGAGGCTGTATCTTTGGTGCCTTCGGGAATCAGTTTGGAGTAGGTAGAGCGGGACACTGCCTGAATACCCCCCATCACAAAGCCCAGCAGGCCAGCCAGCCCGTAAAAGCTCAGCTTATCCTGCAGCAGATACCCCAGCACACAGATGCCCATCCAGATTAGCAGGGTGCTGCTGATGGCAAACCCATTTCCCCGCCGGCCCGAGGTCCAGGCAAAAAAGAGCGCACCTGCTATGGCCAGCACCTGCAGGATCAGCACCACCAGAATCATCTCATCACCGGAGATGCCCACTTCCGACTCGCCAAACAGCGGCGCCAGCAGCATTACGGTCTGCACCCCCATGCTGTAAAAGAAAAACGACAGCAGAAAACGCAACGTACTAAGCTGCCCCCGCAGCGCCCGCAGCACCTTGCGGATCTCCTGAAAGCCCTTGCCCAGCACTTCGCCCCCCAGCTTCAGGCCGGTAGGGCGGTCCTTCAGATGATAAAAGGCAATCTGGGCAAAGCCCACCCACCAGACCCCTACCAGTAAAAACCCAAAGCGGGTGGCGCTGGTAACGCCCGCATCGCCGGAGCCAAAGCCAAATACCTCCGGATGCAAGAGCAGCCCCAGGGTGATCAGCAGCAGAATCACACTTCCCACATAGCCAAAGGAAAAACCCCGGGCGCTAATGCGGTCCATACGATCGGCAGTGGCAATCTCGGGCAGAAAGCCGTTGTAAAACACCAGCGATCCGGCATAGCCCACCGAGGCCAGCACGGCACAGAGAATGCCCCACTCAATGTTGCTGCCATGAAAGAAGTACAGCCCAATACAGGCCGTAGCCCCCATGTAGGTAAAGAACTGCATGAAGCGCTTTTTGCGCCCGCTATAATCCGCAATGCCGGAGAGCAGGGGCGAGAGCAGCACGATCAGGAAAAAGGAAAAGGAGATGGCATAGGTGTAGAGTACTGTGTTTTTGATGGTAAGGCCAAAGAACTGCACCTCCTCCCCACCAAAAGCCTGCCGGGTAGCGGCACTGTAGTAGATGGGAAAGATGGCCGTAGTAACGATCAGGTTATACACCGAGTTGGCCCAATCGTAGGAGCACCAGGCATTCAAGACCGTAGGATTGTTCTTTTGCATCATGCGCGTTGGGGAGATATTGGGGAAAGGTAAGCAAAGCTCCTGATTTTTTAGAATGATGTTACAAAATCTGCATTTCAGCCTCTGATTCCGGGCTACCCAAAGGGTATTCCACACCGCTGCCGTATAATCAGCAGTGTATAATAACGCAGCCCTCCCTGACAAGGCCTGCAAAAGCTAACGAATCTGCCTATCTTTGCCGCTGGGTGGTGTGGGTAGGTGCCTGCTCCCCCCTAGTTGCCAACCCTTTACGCCTATGCCATTTAGCAGCACCACCCGTCTTAACAAATACATCAGCGAAAGCGGCCTGTGCTCCCGCCGGGAGGCCGACCGCTACATTGAGCAGGGCCAGGTGTTTCTGAACGGCCGGCGCGCCGGCATTGGCGACCAGGTAAAGCCTGGCGATAAGGTAATGGTAAATGGCCATGCCATTGCGCCCAAAAAGGCCGAAGAGCTCTTTGTGCTGGCCTTTAACAAACCTGTGGGCATTACCAGCACCACCGAAGCCGGCGTGCGGGGCAATATTGTGGATTATGTGAACCATACCGAACGCATCTTCCCCATCGGCCGGCTTGATAAGGATTCTCAGGGGCTTATTTTCCTGACCAACAACGGCGACCTGGTGAACAAGATCCTGCGGGCCGGCAACAACCATGAAAAGGAATACCTGGTAACGGTAGACAAGGCCATCACCCCCGAGTTTATCAGCGGCATGGCCAATGGGGTACCCATGCTGGGCGAAGTCACCAAAAAGTGCAAGGTTGAGAAAGAAAGCCCCTTTATCTTCCGCATTACCCTGGTGCAGGGCCTCAACCGGCAGATCAGGCGCATGTGCGAGCATTTTGGCTATGAGGTGCTAAAGCTGGAGCGGGTGCGCATCATGCACATCAGCCTGAAGGGCTTGCCCCAGGGTGACTGGCGGGAGCTTAGCCCTGAAGAAATGGACGAGATGTTTCGCCTTATCCAGAATTCGTCGTCTGACTACAGCGGAGAAACAAAGCCCAAAGCCAGAAAAAGCATGCGCCCGGCCGGCAGATCAGGGGGTGATGGCTGGGGAGAAGAAGGTACTGCCCGCCGGCCTGCTCCAAAACGTACCGGCAGTAAGCCGGGTGGCCGCCCAGCATCCGCCCCCCCTTCCGGCGGCAGATCGGGAGGCAGGCCACAAGCGGCCGGACCGGCAAAAGGCGGTCCGCGCATTGGCAAGAGCAAGCCCGGCAAGGTAAAACGCTCCTCCGGCGGTGGGCGCAGGGGCGGCCGGGGATAAGCGCAGCCCCCTTTTATTTCCAAAATAAAGTACTACTGAAGAAACCCCGGAAGGAAGTCCCTCGTTTTCTGAACCGGACAGGCACTGGGGCAAGAGCCTGTGCTGCCACTACTTTTTTACTATCTAAAATAATGTGTAGCGATTTTTTTAGGGTGATGAGCTACCGAAAAGCTTCTGGCATGAGTTAGTATGGTGACATTGAGAAGAACTGTAGAACGACTGATCGATCCGTTTTATCCGATTTTTAAGCGTTTCATGGACATACAGACCTACCGCTACCTGGCATGCGGCGGGATCAATGTGGCCATGGATATTCTCATGTTCTTCATTGCCTACCATTACATAGTACAGAAGCAGATCATTCACCTGCCTTTTGGCCTGGCGGTAAGTCCTTACATTGCCGCCTTTATCATTTCGTTTTGCATCTGTTTCCCACTGGCTTTTTTGCTCATGCGGCATGTGGCCTTTCCGCACTCGGCCCTGGCCGGACGCACCCAGCTGATCCGCTATTTTTCGGTGGTAATGCTCAACCTGGGGCTGCATTATGTACTTCTGAAGCTGTTTGTTGAAACGTTTGCCTTTTATCCCACCCCGGCCAAAGTGGTGGTTACGGGCATTGGCATTGTGGTGAGCTACCTGCTGCAGAAACACTATTCCTTTAAACAGGTAGCGCCTCCCCCGGCACCCCCTGTGGCTACACCCACGCCGAAAAGCACTAAAAAACCGCTCAAAAGGTGCGCCCGCTTCAGACTTATAGCCCCCTTGGCAAGGACTAGCGCCCTACCCCACGCCCGGGCACTGCTGGTATAAACTGTCTGATGCCTGGGGTAAGCAGCAGGGCCATCTGTGCTTTCCTGACAAGGAGATCCCCCAACAGACTATAATCTGCCCCCTTAACGGTGGGTATACAGCATTATCTGCAGGATGAGAGGGGCTGATTGGGGAAAATTGCTACCTTAGGGTATGCTGTGCCCATTGGCATCAGGCACATTATGACCAGACCCAACAAAATACAACTGGCTTTTCTGCGCTGGCGAAAAAAGCAATCCAACAACCGGATCATGCCGTTTGTGCTTAGTGTGGTCGTGGGCCTGATCGTAGGGCTGTCGGCCATCCTCATCAAGACCATCATTCACTATTTTGAGATCTACGCCGTATACTTTGCCCCCTCGCTGCTTTATTTTCTGCTGCCGCTCATCGGCTTTCTACTGGTAACATTCCTGAACCGCACCGCCTTTACCAGCACGGCCTATTTTAGTGGCACCAAGCATGTGGTAGAGGCCATTGAGCAGCACTCCTCGGTGATCCGTTTCCGGCTCATCTATTCCAAATTTATTACTACGGGCCTCACCATTGGCTTTGGGGGCAGCTCGGGCGTAGAGGCCGCCATTATCACCAGCGGCTCAGCTGTGGGCTCCAATGTAGGGCGCTTTCTGGGCCTGGGCTACCGGCTGCGTACGCTGCTGATCGGTTGCGGGGTAGCGGCGGGCATCTCGGCTGTCTACAATGCCCCCATGGGAGGCTTTATCTTTGCGCTGGAAACCATTCTGCCTGAATTCACCCCCACGCTGCTCATACCGCTGCTGGTATCGGCGGCTACCGGCAAGATCCTCTTTGAGTTTATCATGGGCGAGCAGCTGCGCTTTGGTGTTCCCCTTGCCGATTTCTCCTATGAGCAGATTCCCCTGATCATCGGGCTGGGGGTGCTGGGTATGTTCATGTCGGTGTACCTGCTCAAAACCTATCGCTACTGCAGTGAGCTGTTTGCGCGCATTCGCAGCCCCTATGTGCGGGCGCTGGTGGGCGGCCTGGTGTTGGGCTCCATCATTTACCTGCTGCCCCCTATGTACGGCGAGGGCTATGTAAGCATCAACGCCCTGCTCAATGGCGAAGAAGCCTCCCTTTTCCAGAACTCCCCCCTGGCGCTGCTGCCCCGCTCGGCCTGGTTCAGCCTGCTATTTTTTTTTCTGGTGGCGCTGGCCAAGCCTGTCAGTACAGGCATCTGCGTGAATTCAGGCGGCGAGGGTGGCTACTTTGCGCCTTCGCTCATTACCGGCGGGCTTCTGGGCTATTTCTACTTCAAGGTGGTGATGCTGCTCTTTCCCTTCCTGGACCTGAATCCGGCCACCTACATTTTTCTGGGCATGGCCTCGGTCTTTGCCTGCATCATGAATGCACCGGTTACAGCCATCTTTTTGGTGGCCGAGATCACCCAAAGCTACCAGCTCTTTGTCCCCCTGATGCTGGTGTGCGCCGTCTCCTACTTTTTGAAGTATTACAAGGAAAACCTCAGCCAGGGGGTTACCCAGCCCAGCTACCGGGCCAGTGCCAAACGGGTAGACCGCATTTTGCTTAACCAGTTGACGGTGCGGCAGCTCACCGAGTCCGATGGCCTGCCGGTACAGGAGGAGGCCACCTTCCGGCAGATCCTGGAGGCTTTTTCCCGCACCAACCGGGATATTCTGCAGGTGCAGAATGCGCAGGGACAGCTGGTGGGGGTGATCACCCTCAACGATATTCGGGCCAGGCTCAGCGACACCACCCGCTATGATAGCCTGCTGGCCCGGGACCTGATGCATGCCCCCGATGTGGTAGTGGACATCAACGAGCCGGCCTCGGAGGTGCTGGCCAAGTTTGATAAGCTGGAGCGCTGGTACCTGCCCGTGATGCGCGATGACAAGATCATTGGATTTATCTCCAAAAGTGACTTGCTAAGCCAGTACCGCACCGAGCTGACACGGGTAAACCGCTTTTTCCGCTAGGGCCAGCTTTGATACATCCTCCAAGGTTTTGAAAGCCCTGGAGGATTGGGCGGCTGCTATTCACTACCTGCTACCCCCTCCATTAGCATTCCCTGAACTTTCCGCTTACTTTTGCCCGTTACAGCACTAGCAAAAACCCGAGTACCCCCTTGCGCCAGAAACTGCTCCTGATCACCCCCCCTTTTACCCAGCTGAATACCCCCTATCCGGCCACTGCCTACCTAAAGGGCTTCCTCAATACCAAAGGGGTGCCCAGCTATCAGGCCGATCTGGGCATAGAGGTGATTCTGGAGATCTTCTCATCCAGGGGGTTGAAAGGAGTATTTGCCGAGATCGAAGCCAGAAACCTCACCCTATCAGAAAATGCCCGGCGTATTCTGGCCCTGAAGCGGGACTACCTCAAGACCATTGACCAGGTGATGGTGTACCTGCAGGATGGCAACCCCACCCTTGGCCATGTTATCTGCGAAGGCACCTACCTGCCCGAGGCCAGCCGCTTTGCCCAGCTCGATGATCTGGAGTGGGCCTTTGGCAGCATGGGCACCCGCGACAAAGCCCGCCACCTGGCTACTCTCTACCTGGAAGACCTCTCCGACCTGATCGTAGAGGCCCTGGACCCCCACTTTGGCTTTAGCCGATATGCCGAACGCCTGGGCCGCTCAGCCAATTCTTTTGATGAACTGCAGGGCGAACTGCAAAAACCCGACAGCTATATTGATGGCATTACCCTGCGCCTGCTGCAGCAACGAGTGGAGCGGGAAAAACCCACGCTGGTTGCCCTGTCCATTCCCTTTCCCGGCAACCTCTACAGTGGGCTTAAGTGCGGGCAGTGGCTCAGGCTTAATCACCCCCACATCAAAATTGTGATGGGTGGCGGCTTTGCCAATACCGAGCTGCGCTCCCTCTCCGATGCCCGGGTGTTCGATTATCTGGATTTTATTTGCCTGGACGATGGCGAAGCGCCCATCTATCACCTGATCGAACATCTGGAGGGGCAGCGCCCCCTTTCGCAACTCAAGCGCACCTTTGCCCTTACAGTGGGAAAGGTCGTGTACCACAATGGTAGCCCTGAGCGGGACTACCCCCAGCGGGAGGTTGGCACGCCCGACTATTCTGATTTTCCGCTGCACCGCTACCTCTCGGTGATTGAGATTGCCAACCCCATGCACCGCCTCTGGAGCGATGGGCGTTGGAACAAGCTTACGCTTGCCCACGGCTGCTACTGGGGCAAGTGCACCTTCTGTGATATTTCGCTGGACTACATCAAGCGCTACGAACCCATGACGGCCGCCCTGCTCTGCGACCGCATGGAGGAGATCATTGCCCAGACGGGCCAGAACGGCTTTCATTTTGTGGACGAGGCTGCTCCCCCGGCCCTTTTGCGGGAGCTGGCCCTGGAGATCCTGCGCCGGGAGCTGACGGTGGTCTGGTGGACCAACATCCGCTTTGAAAAGAGCTTTACCGCCGATCTGTGCCGCCTGCTGAAGGAATCGGGCTGCATTGCCATATCCGGCGGGCTGGAGGTGGCCTCCGACCGTCTGCTGGCCCTTATTAAGAAGGGGGTCACCATTGCGCAGGTGGCAAAGGTCTGCGAAAACCTGACGGGCGCCGGCATTATGGTGCATGCCTACCTGATGTACGGATTTCCAACCCAGACCGCACAGGAAACCATTGATTCGCTGGAGGTGGTGCGCCAGCTCTTTGAGCAGGGCATTGTGCAGTCGGGCTTCTGGCACCAGTTTGCCATGACGGCTCACAGCCCCATTGGCCTCAACCCGGCCCTCTTTGGCGCCATAAAAGTAACCGAAGCGGTGGGCACCTTCGCCAACAACGACATTTACCACCTGGACCCAAGCGGGGCCGATCATGAGCTCTTCAGCGAGGGCCTCAAAAAGGCGCTCTTTAACTACATGCACGGCCTTTGCTTTGATTTTCCGCTGCAAAAGTGGTTTTCCTTTAAAGTGCCCCGCAGCACGGTAGCCCCTGCCCTTATCCAGCAGCTGCTGGCCCTGGAAGAAGCCACTCCCCTGAAGCCTACCTCCAAGATCATCTGGCTGGGCAACCAGCCGCAGGTGCGCTACAGCAGCAAAAAGAAAAAGGGAAAAGAAGTAGCGGTGGCCGAGTTGCGCTTTGCCAACAAAAAGCACGAATTGCAGCTTACCCTCCGCCAGGACTGGGGCGACTGGCTGCTGGCCCTCCTGCCTCAGCTCACACCGGATGCCCCCACCGTCTGGACCTATCAGCAGTTGCAGGAAAGCTTTTCCGAGCACCAGCTTGGCCCCTGGGAGCATTTCTGGCACAGCCAGCAGGCGCAGGATCTGCGGGAGAGTGGGTTGCTGGTGCTGTAGGAGTGGCCAAAGCAATTGTTTGATGCTACAAAAATCACCCAACAGCGTCTTCTAGCCATTCGGCCGTTGCATCCTTCCGCCTAGATGTGTAGCTTCATATAGCAAACAACCCCATCGGTATGAAGAAACCTAAGGCCGAAAACCAAGTCCAGGGGCCGGCGGCCAGCCCGTTTGCCCAGACCTATTTTCATGGCAGCAGGGCCGACTTAAAGATTGGCGATCAGATCAAAGCCGGGTATATTTCAAACTACGGTCAAAGAAAAAATGCACCTTATATTTTTCTAACAGCCACACTGGATGCGGCCATCTGGGGTGCCGAACTGGCTGCGGGTAGTGGACGGGAACGAATCTACCTGGTAGAGCCAACCGGTCCGATCGAAGACGATCCTGACCTGACCGATAAACGCTTTCCGGGCAATCCGACAAAATCGTATCGATCCACCCATCCTTTTAAGGTGGTAGGGGAAGTGACCCTCTGGCAGGGCCACCCCATCGAACAGGTGCAGGCGATGAAGGATCATCTGGCACGCCTGAACGAACAGGGGATCAATTCGATGAATGATTCCCCGTAGGGGCAGACCTATGTGTCTGCCCCTACCTAGGTCTGGGCAGACACACAGGTCTGCCCCTACGCTGAATGCATGAAATAGACACATCCGAGAATTTTTTTGCGGGCTGTTATTGTTAGGGAATTCAATCGCTCCAATAACAGCCTATGGCCTACAATCCCCAGATCCACCACCGCCGATCCATTCGGTTAAAGGGCTATGATTACAGCAAGGCTGGTTTGTATTTTATTACCATCTGCGTGCAGGACCGGCTGTGTCTGTTTGGTGAGATTGAGCAGTCTGGGCAGACACACAGGTCTGGGCAGACCTGTATGTCTGCCCAAACCCAAATGATTGCTCCACCCCATCACCCCTTCACCAGATAGTACAATGGTTTAAAACCATGACCACCAATGACTACATCCGCGGGGTGAAACAAGAGGGATGGCCCCCCTTTCGGGGAAGATTGTGGCAACGTAATTATTGGGAACACATCATCCGCAGCGAGCAATCCTACCTAACCATCGCCAGGTATGTTGCCGATAATCCCCATCGCTGGTATGCTGATCAGTTACATCCGCAAGGTCAACCCACCCCCTGATAAGCGCTTCTGTCAGCAATTGTCAGCTGCCGGCAGGGGCATAGCATGCTATCCATTGGTAAAGAACACAGGCCTGCTACAGGCGGCTACAGATTTGGTGTATTAAACGTATCCCCTTCTTCAAACCGGCCCGATTCAAAGCCCTTGCGGAACCAGCGAACGCGCTGGGCAGACGTACCGTGGGTAAAGGATTCGGGCACTACATAGCCCTGCGACTGCTGCTGCAGACGGTCGTCGCCAATGGCATTGGCCGCCCCAAGGGCTTCCTCAATATCACCCTCCTGCAGAATATTGAACTTATCCTGGGCATGATGCGCCCAGAGGCCGGCAAAAAAATCTGCCTGCAGCTCCAGCCGGACCGATAACTGGTTATACTCCTCCTGTGAAATACGGCCCCGCTGCGCCTGCACCTGATCGGAGATGCCCAGTAGGTTCTGCACATGGTGGCCCACCTCATGGGCAATCACATAGGCCATGGCAAAATCGCCGGGCGCTCGCAATTGGCGCAGCTGGTTATAAAAGCTCAGATCGATGTATACCTGCCGATCGAGCGGACAGTAAAAGGGACCCGTAGCCGCGCTGGCCGAGCCGCAGGCCGATTGTACCGCCTGGGTAAACACCACCAGGGTAGGCTCCTGATAGGTGGCATTTCGTTCCCGGAAAATCTCATGCCAAACTTCCTCGGTATCGGCCAGCGTTACGGTTACCAGCTCGTAGAGTTCCTGCTCTTCAGCGGTAGGCTCGTAGGTGCCAGAGCTATTGTACTGGCCCTGCTGCCCTCCCTGATCCTGCAGTGCCCCGGGATCTCCCCCCATCAGAAGGTAGATTACCAACATGATAACCCCGCCTATGCCGCCCCCAACGGCTATCTTGCCCCCGGACATGCCTCTGCGGTCATCTACATTTGTACTGGATCTTCGGCCTTTGTATCTCATGGTAGTAAAATATGAGTATAAACTACTAATCCCCGGTCGAATGTTTCAGCACTGATTCTCAAATAGCATACTTGTACGTACACTGACTGGCATCTTGCAGAGGAGGAGAATTCCGCACATAGCAAATGTACAACTGCGAACCAACCATGGGGATGCCCTTGCTTTCCTGAGCGCAGGCAGGCATGGATGCTCCATGCATCAGCACACACCTGAGAATGCCTCTGCTCCAACATGCCTTTCTACAGAAATGATTGAGATTTTTTGTTACCTTGTCTGCGGTGTCCTGAAAGACACTGCTAAATCCTTTCAGCCCGGCCATGACAACAAAAATTCTGATGACCCTCTGTGCCCTATGCCTGATGGCTGGCGGCGTACTTCTCTCCTTTCTCCCAGATGAAGTGCTGGCGGTTGCCGGGCTGGAAACTGCCCCACCCTACCCCCTGCTGCTGCAACTGCTGGGTGCCCTCTACTTTGGCTTTGGCATGCTCAACTGGATGAGCAAAGGCGGACGCATAGGCGGCATTTACAACCGCCCCATTGCCGTTGCCAACTTCAGCCACTTTATGATCGGGGCGCTGGCACTGGTCAAAGTCCTGTGGGCAGGCACCAGTGCGCATCCCCTGTTCTGGGGGCTGACCGGCCTGTATGGACTCTTTGCTCTGAGCTATGGTGTGCTGCTCTTCCGCCACCCCCTTCCGGCCCAACAAGATGCGGTCCGGGCCTGAACCGCCGCCCCAACTCCTGGCCTTTAACCTCAACCTCCTACCCCCTTATGCACCTTACCGCCCTATCGCCAGCCGAGTACATAAGCAGTCTGCCCGCAGACCGTCAGGCGCCCATGCAGCAATTGCGCAGCACCTTGCAGCAGCACCTGCCCCCGGGTTTTGAAGAATGCATCAACTATGGCATGATCGCTTATGTAGTGCCCCACAGCCGCTACCCGGCCGGCTACCACTGCGATCCCAAACTACCGCTGCCCTTTATCAGCATAGCCTCGCAGAAGAACTTCATCGCCCTGTACCACATGGGCCTCTATGCCGATCCGCAGCTGCTGAGCTGGTTTACGGCAACCTATCCCCTGCACAGCAACCATAAGCTGGACATGGGCAAGAGCTGCATCCGCTTTAAGAAACCCGATCGGATTCCCTATGCGCTGATCGGTGAGCTGGCAGAGAAGCTACATCCGCAGCAATGGATTGCCCTTTACGAAAAGGAGCTGAAGCGCAAGCCGCTGCCGAATAGGTAACCGCTTTCCTGCTCCTGATATACGGTTTCTTCCCTGCTATTCTGGCACATTTGTCAAAGAGCTGAGCAGTTTAACCCCTTTAAGGAATACGCCTATGAACCGCATTATCAAACGAGTAGGCCCTCAGGAAATAGAGGAGTTTACAGCCCTGATCAAGCTGTTTGAAGAGGTGTTTGAGTTGCCCCCGCTTCCCCTGCCAGCGACTTCCTACCTGCAGCAGCTCCTGCTACAGGAGAGTTTTCATGTGTTTGTGGCAATGGAAGGGAGCGAGGTGATTGGTGGACTCACCGCCTTTACGCTACCGCAATACCACAGCACGGCCCCCTTGCTCTACGTCTACGACCTGGCCGTAGCACCCAGCAGGCAGCGGCAGGGCATTGGCCGGGAACTGATGGCCACAGCCATTGCCTACGCCAGAGAAAAAGGTATGGAAGAAGTATTTGTACAGGCAGAAGAGGAAGATCTGCATGCCCTGGATTTCTACCGGGCTACGGATGCACAGGGCCAGCGCATTTTCCATTTCACCTATCCCCTTCTTTCTACAAAAGGGACCTAACCATCCTATTTCAAGCATCCTGATGGATATTATCAGCACCTATAGGCTATGCAAATCATTTGGCAGTACCACGGCCAGCGATGCTGTTTCCCTTCAGGTACAGGAGGGAGAGATCTGGGGATTTCTGGGCCTGAACGGCGCAGGCAAAACCACGCTCATCCGCATGCTGCTGGGCATGATCCGGCCCGATAGCGGAAACATCCGGCTATTTGGCCAGGAGCTGAACACCGGCTTCAATCAGTGGAACGACATTGGCTACCTGGTGGAGACCCCCTTTGCCTATCCTGAGCTTACCGTAGCTGAGAACTTAAAGATCTACTACAAGTTGCGACAGTTAAAGCAGCCCGCCCTGATCGATGAGGTGATTGACCGCTTAAAACTTAGCCCCTACCGGACCAAAAAAGCCAAAGTGCTTTCCATGGGCAACCAGCAACGGCTGGGCCTGGCCAAAGCGCTGCTGCACAAGCCCCGGCTGCTGATCCTGGACGAACCCATCAACGGCCTGGACCCCGAAGGCATCGTAGAAGTGCGTGCCCTGCTGAACGAGCTGGCAGCCGGCGGCACCACGGTGTTCCTGTCCAGCCACATTCTGGGTGAGATTGCCAAAATAGCCAACCGCATTGGCATTATTCACCAGGGCAGGCTTGTCACCGAACTGAGCACGGCCGAGCTGGCCCAACGGCTGCAGAAAAAAGTGGTGGTTCAGACCCGGGATGGCGCTGCGACACTTGCCCTGCTGGCTACCCACTACACAGCAGCCGTTGCCGGCCCTGACAATACCGTTGAGATCAGCAATCCCCAGGCCCTGCAGCAGCCCGAGCAGCTGGCCAGCCTGCTGGTACGGGAAGGCTTGCCGCCCCGGCAGCTGCAGCTGGTTACCGAAGACCTGGAACATTTCTTTTTACGCACCATCCGCTCCTAACCCCCTATGGCAGGCTTTTCAATGCCCTTTCGGCAGAACTCCTCAAGCTTAGGCGCTCCCCCATAGTGTGGGCCAGCTTTGTTGCCTTTTCGCTGGCGCCGCTCATGGGTGCGGTGTTTATGCTCATGCTTAAAAATCCGGATGCCATGGCAAAAGAGGGAGCCCTCAGCGCAAAAGCACAGCTCATGGGCATGGTGGCCAGCTGGGATGCGTACGCCACCATCCTTACCCAGGCGATTGGTGTAGGGGGTATTCTGCTCTTTGGCTTTGTGGCCAGCTGGCTATTTGGCCGGGAATACTCGGAAGGAACAGCCAAGGACCTGCTGGCGCTGCCGACCTCCCGCACCCGCATCCTCAATGCCAAGTTCTGCCTCTATCTGCTTTGGTGCTGTGCGCTGGCCCTCTCCAACCTGCTGCTGGGCGGCCTGATCAGCCTGCTGCTCGACCTGCCAGCCCCCACTGGATCGGGCCTGCATGCACAGTTGTGGGTGTATGGGGTTACCAGCCTGCTTACCCTTTTGCTGGGTACCCCCCTTGCGGTTTTTGCGCTCTGGGGCAAGAGCTACCTGGCGCCCCTGGGGGTGGTAGCCCTTACGCTGGTATTTTCCCAGGTGATTGCCTCGGCCGGCTGGGGCTATTACTTTCCCTGGGCAGTGCCCGGGCTCTATAGCGGGGCCGGCGGTGAGTATAAGGCACAGCTTGATATCTGGAGCTACCTCATTCTCCTGCTTATGAGTGGGGCCGGTTATCTGGCCACCGTCACCTACTGGAAACGGGCCGACCAATCGAAATAATGGAGTAGCTGCTTGTAGAAAAGAAGCCATTCACTGCTTGAAGACCAAGTCTAAAAGCACTTCAACGAGCTTGTCGCAATTACCCCTTTAGGATGGCAGATTCACACCCCTTTTGCCTTCTCCGCTTGCCCTATCTTTGCTATATCGCAATCCAAACCATACCCCCTATGAAATCTGCAACGAGTATCAAAACCATCTATTGGATCAGCACCGGGATCATCGTGCTGTTTGAAGGGGTAATGCCCGCCCTCACCTCACATACCGAGCTGGCCGTAGAAGGCATTCGCCACCTGGGCTATCCCGATTATTTCAGGGTGTTGCTCACCCTCTTTAAAGTGGCTGGCGCCCTGGTACTGCTGCTTCCCTTCCTGCGCGGTACTATAAAGGAATGGGCCTATGCCGGTTTTACCTTTACCATGCTTTCAGCTTTTATGAGCCACTGGGCGGTAGACGGGCTGCAGATACAAACCTTCTTTCCCCTGCTGGTTTGGGCCATCCTGCTCACCTCATACCGCTGTTACCATAAGATGGAAAAACTGCAGATAATACTACATCCAGCACCTGCTCCTGTAGCGAATACGTCCAGCCTGACTTAACCGATCTGATGCCTGCAGTGCCAGGCATCACCCCTTCTTAGTCGTTAAAAAACATTTCCCAATGGCCTTTCAAAAAGCATCACAAGAGAGCGGCCCACTGGCAGTCCGCCACTTCTTAGACAAACTGGAGCACCCCCTCAAACAGGAAATAGAAGTTGTCAGGGCCCTTATTCTTGCAGCCAAGCCCGAGCTGAATGAGCACATCAAATGGAATGCGCCCAGCTTTTGCCTGCAGCAGGAAGATCGCATTACCTTCAACCTCAAGAGCAGGGACTCCATCCGATTGATCTTCCATAGGGGTGCAAAAGCTAAAGCACCTTTGGGCAAGGGCTACCTGATCGAAGATGCCAGTGGCCTGCTGGACTGGGCTGCTCCAGACAGAGCCATTGCAACATTTACAGGCATGGCCGATGTTGAAGCTAAAAAAGCAGCCCTTGCTGATGTTGTGAAGGCCTGGCTCGCCAAAGCCGGCGAAGAGAGCTAAGCCCCGTCAGGGGGTACCCACCGACTGTAGGCCTGGTGCTGTGCAGCAGCTTTTGTATTTTGAAGGCTGATACGGCCAGATTTTCCCGCATTCCGGGCTTTCATAGCACCATGGATGCCTATGGCCAGTCGGATAGCTCCCTGACCGATACTGCGCTGAACTGTGGCTTTTACAAGCAGTCACATCTTATGTACGATTTCCGGAAATTCTCCGGCCATTTGCCTAGGTTCTTCTTTTCCAGCAAGGCATCTGCCACAAGCTGGCGGGACTTTAAGGCCGGTTTTTTCCACTTTGGGGGTACTTGCTCCGGCTATCTTTGCTATATTACTACACCAAAAACCCCTTCACTACTATGGAAATTCCAAGCGGCCATCAGACCGTTATGCCTTACTTAATAATTGCAGGAGCAGCCGGCTTTATTGCCTTTTGCCAGAAGGTATTTCATGCAAGGCTTACCGCTCACCACCTGCAGGAGGGTAGCGACAGGGTACAACATGCCGAGCTGCAGCTGGGCAACAGTACGCTGATGCTAAGCGATGCCAGTGAGCAGTGGAAACCGCAAACGGCCAATCTGTTTGTATATGTAGCCGATGCAGATGCCACCCACCGGCAGGCACTCAAACAGGGCGCCACCACGCTGATGGAGCTCAGCAACAAGGACTATGGCCGCACCTGCGGCGTAACCGACCCCTACGGAAATGTGTGGTGGATTACCGCCATCCTCAAACAACACCTCCAGCCCCGGTCCTGAGGACCTGGCCGAGGGAATATCCCCTATAGCACCTATCCTTTCACCCACCCTATGAGCAGAACCGTAACCCTCTATATCGCCATGAGCCTGGATGGCTACATTGCTACAGAAGATGACAACCTGGATTTTCTAAGCCAGGTAGAGCGCCCGGGCGAAGATTACGGGCATAGCGATTTTCTGAAGAACATCGATACGGTGATCTGGGGCCGGCGCACCTTCGATATTGTACTGGGCTTTGGCAAGGGGGTGCCCTATGCTGATAAAGCAGTCTATGTAATCTCCAAAAGCCGAACAGGCACCGAAGCCCATGCCCGCTACCATGCTGATGTGGTAGCCCTGATCCGCCAGCTGAAGCAGCAGCCGGGCAAGGGTATTTACTGCGATGGGGGTGGGCAGATCGTCCTTGAGCTGCTGCGCCACCGGCTAATTGACCGTATCATTGTATCGGTAATTCCGCAGCTGCTGGGCAGCGGCATCCGGCTATTTCGGGAAGGGGCGCCGGAGCAGGAGATTGCATTCAAACAAAGCATCACGTACCCTACGGGACTGGTTCAGCTTTGGTACGATGTCAAACACGCATGAGCATGCGCCTACTTCCCATATTAATGCTGCTACTGACAGGCTGTAGCGCTGAGCAGGATATCCAGGCCTGGGGCCGGCAGTACCGCCAGCAACAGGACTATCAGAGCCTGAAGCAGGTAGTAGCCCGCTTTCCGGCAGGGGCCGATACAGCCTATCTCAGCCGGCTGCTGGGCGATCCCATCAATATGGGATTTGATTACCACTATCTGGTGGATTCCACCGGCCCAGATGGCTGCCCGGTGGGCGCTGTTTTTCACATAAGCCCGGAGGGGACCATTGACCACTGGTGGCTTGACCAGATCTGTGAATAAGTCCTGCCGCTACTGCCCGGGCAAAGAGGAGCGAAGGCGCAATTGGCAAAGCCGATTTTTAACCCGACCTTTGGCCGGCTGTACCCCGTGTGCAGCACCCCCTTCCTTTCTCAATAACGTTAGAAAATGGACGTAAAAGACAGCAACGGCAACCTGCTTCAGGACGGCGATTCGGTACATGTAACCAAAGACCTGAAAGTAAAAGGCATGTCTGCCACCCTCAAGCGCGGTGTAGTGATCAAAAATATTCGCCTGACCGACAGCCCCCAGGAAGTGGAGTGCCGCATTGGCAAAAGCTCTGTAGTGCTGCGTACCGAATTCCTGAAGAAGGCCTGACCTATCCCCTTCCCGGTCACAACCCACATTCCTGCTACTATGAAGGTTATTCTGGAAACCGAGCGCCTGCTGTTGCGCCAGATGAGCCTGGCCGATGCCCCCTTTATGCTGGCCCTGCTCAATACACCCGGCTGGCTGCAGCACATTGGCGACCGGGCTGTAAAAACGGTGGCCCAGGCCGAACAGTACCTGCTCAACGGTATTCTGAAAAGCTATCAGGAGCAGGGCTTTGGCTTCTGGCTGGTGGAGTTGAAGGAAAGCAGGCAGCCGGTAGGCATAGCTGGGCTCATCAGGCGGGAGGGCATGCCCGATGTAGACCTGGGCTATGCCCTGCTGCCCCAATTTGAAGGCCGGGGCTATGCGCTGGAAAGTGCCTCCGCCACCTTAACCTATGCCCGTCAGGTGCTGGGCCTGGGCCGCATCCTTGCCATCACCAGCCAGCAAAATGAGGGCTCCATTCGCCTGCTGGAGAAGATAGGGTTCCGCCGGCAGGGCAGCATCTGCCTGCCCGGCAGTTCGGAAGAATTGTTCCTCTTTGAAGCTGCAGGCGAATGGAGCACACCTAGCGCCACCCAACAGCCGTAAACACCCGCAGACTGCTAATGCACCAGCCTCTCTCGCTGGGAGCTCTCCTTCTCAAAGGCACAACCAGCACTGCTCCAAAAGCAGTAGCTCCCAAAATGCAAATCCCACTCCGGGGGGCGTACAAACCTAAACAAGGTAGAGCTGCCGCTATTGGGGGGGGGTAGTGCAGATCTGCACCCTCTTCCCCTGGATAGACCCTCCTGTAATACCAAATTAACTCTAAATTCACCTGTATCTCCAGGGTCTGTGGTGCGGCCGGCCAGGCTCACAGACCTGGGACACGATTCGTTACATCAGTATAAAAATACTCGCTTACCCCCTTCCTTAATTCACTGGCCCATAGGAGTGGCTAAACAGCCCTATGCAGGAGTGGCCGGAGCCCAACTTTCCCCACAAAAAAATAAATCTTGCCTTAAAAGGTGATATCTTATCCGTATAGGGCACATATGGCTAAAGACCCCTACTATGGATGCAGTACCTTACCTCCCCCCTCCTCAGGCCGCTCTGCAGCGGGAAAAGCGCTTTGAGGAACTATACGAACAGGCCTTTCCGCTCACTGCCCGTTTTGTGAGCCGCATGGGCGGTTCCCTGCAGGATGCCAAAGACATCTTTCAGGATGCCCTGTTGTGCTACTTTGAAAAGGAAACCGAGGCGGATCTTCAGCTGCGCAGCGCCCCGGCAGCCTACCTGCTGGGCATTGCCAAACACCTCTGGAACCGCAGGCAACGTAAGGCCAGCCGGCTGGTCCCCCTATCGGAACTGGAGCCGCTGCTGGCACCCCCTCCGGAGCAGGAACCGGATGTAAACAGCCGGCGCCTNCTGGCCTATCTGGAGGGCAGCGGCCGCAAGTGCCTGGACCTGCTGCGGG
>NZ_AODQ01000037.1 GCF_000348925.1 Cesiribacter andamanensis AMV16
CATACTCGCAGCCGGCCTCTACCATGCGAATGGTCTGCTCCACACTGCCACGGGTGTCCATGGTATCCAGGGTGGTCATGGACTGTACCCGAATGGGGTTATGCCCCCCCATGGGTAGGTCGCCTATGTATACCTCGCGGCTCAGGCGGCGGTTATACTGGGTTAGGCTAGTGCAATAGTGCTTAAGCTGCTGGATGTGCTGTTGGACTGAGTTCATGCTGTAGGGCAGCAGAGGTTTGGTGAATAACTAATGGGGTAACGGTAGTGGCAGGGGCTTTGGTTCGCGCTTACAGATCGCCCAGCTGCGGACGCAGTAAAATTTCTTCTACTACGGAGCGGGGGCTTAGCTGCCAGCAGCTCCAGATCAGCTCGGCCACATCTTCGGCCGGCATAAAGCGCTCCTCGGGCAGGTCTACCCCCTCCCAGGAGGCTGTATACGTAGCGCCGGGCAATACCGATGTAACCCGGATGCCTTTTTCCTTAAGCTCTGCCCGCAGCACCTTGGAAAAGCCCAGCAGGGCAAATTTGCTGATGCAGTAGGAGCCTCCGTTGGTATAGGCGGTTATGCTGGCGGTGGAGCAGATGTTGAAGATGTGCCCCCCCTTTGTTGACAGCATGGCGGGTAGCAGGCTGCGCGTAAGGTGGTAGGCCGAGTACACATTGGTCTGCATGGTTTGCTCCAGCACCCCCTCGGTCTCGGACTGGATCTGCCCGGGCACAAAAACCCCTGTGTTGTTGATGAGCACATCTAGCGGCAGGCTCAGGTCCAGCACGGCTTCCGCAAACAGGTTCACATATTCGCGCTGGCTCAGATCAGCCACCACGGTGTGCAGGACGGCAGCGGGATAGTGCTCCTGCATCTCCTGCTGCAGATCGTCCAGATCCAGTTCATTGCGGCTGCAGGTAATAACGGTATAGGCTTCGCTACAGAAGCGTTCTACCAGGGCCCGGCCAATGCCCTTGGTGCCGCCGGTAATAACGATTAGGCCATTTTTGCTGGAATTGCTCATTTTCTCGAAATATACAGGCTTTTAACGTATTTTTGGTGCATACTTGTAATTTCGTACCCCTAAAGTAGCCAGCTGCTGCATGAAATCCCTTGGCCGTTATGTTCTTTTTTTGGGCTCCATGTTCAACAACATGGAATCGGTGCGTACCTATTTTCGTCTGTTTATCGACGAGGCCATCAGCATCGGGGTAGGCTCCATCATTATTGTGGCCATTGTCTCTACCTTTATAGGGGCGGTTACGGCTGTGCAAACGGCCTATAACATTGTAAGCCCCCTGATCGAAGACTACATCATTGGCAACATTGTGCGGGACATGACCATTCTGGAGCTGGCCCCTACCATTACGGCCATTGTATTTGCAGGCAAGGTTGGCTCCAACATTGCCGGCCAGCTGGGTACTATGCGCATAACCGATCAGATTGATGCGCTGGAGGTGATGGGCATCAACTCGGTAAGCTACCTGGTGTTTCCCAAGATCCTGGCCTCCATGATCATGTACCCCATGCTGGTGATCCTGGCTGCTTTTCTCTCACTCTATGGAGGCTTTCTGGCCGCTACGCTCAGCGGCCTCTCTACGGCACAGGACTACATATATGGCATTCGCTTTGGCTTCAATGAGTTTACCATCACCTTTATGCTGGTAAAATCGGTTGTATTTGCTTTTCTGGTAAGCTCCATTTCTTCTTACAAGGGGTATTACACCCAGGGGGGCGCCCTGGAGGTGGGCGAAAGCAGCACCAAAGCGGTTACTACCTCCTGCATTGCCATTCTGGTTGCCGATTATCTGCTGGCCGAGATCATGCTTAACTAAAGTCCGGCTGCTGGCGTTTACTAGTCTGTTATGATCGAATTCAAGAACATCAAGAAAGCCTTTGGCGATAAAGAAGTGCTCAAAGGGGTAAGCGGCTCGTTTAAACCGGGCAAAACCAACCTGATCATTGGCGCCAGTGGTACGGGCAAAAGTGTGCTGCTGAAAATCCTGGTAGGCCTGGTTGAACCCGATGAGGGGGAGGTGATCTACGACGAGCGCAATTTTACCAAAGGGGATAAAGACCTGCGTACTGCAGTGCGGCAGGACATAGGCATGCTTTTTCAGGCCGGGGCCCTGTTTGATTCCAAAACGGTTGAGCAAAATGTGATGTTTCCGCTGGACATGCTAAAGGGCAAAGCCTATGCCGAAAAGCTGGACCGGGTAAACTGGTGCCTGCAGCGCGTGGGTCTGGAGGGACAGAACAAAAAGATGCCCTCCGAGCTGAGTGGCGGTATGCGCAAGCGGGTAGCCCTGGCGCGCGCCATTGTGGGCGATATCAAGTACCTGTTTGTAGACGAGCCCAACAGTGGCCTTGACCCTCAAACCTCGATTGTGGTGGATGATCTGATAGCCGAGATCACCCAGGAACTGGGCATTACCACAGTAATTGTTACCCACGACATGAATTCGGTAATGGGCATTGGCGACCACATCATTTTTCTGTTTAAGGGGCACAAGCTCTGGGAAGGCAACAAAGACCAGATTCTGAGCACCGATGTGCCTGAGCTGAATGATTTTGTGTTTGCCAACAAGCTGGCCAAGTCGTTTAAGAAAAACGAAGACGAAGCTGCATAAGATCTTCTGCCAAGGCTGCCCCGTACCATCCTTATTATCTTAAAACAGGGCCCGCAGCATCATGCGGCCGGTGTGCACCATGGGGGCACCCTCTGACTGGCGGCCATCGTAGAGCATGTTCAGCTGCAGGCCCCGCATAATGCGCTGCTGCAGCTGCAGGTTCCAGGTCCAGTTGCTACCGGGCCGCAGCGCTTCCAGCAGGGCATAGCCCACAGGGGTATTGGCACTGCCCACAAAATCGATCTCTACCAGTTTTACCTGCCCCCTGAGCGAAGTGGTCAGTTGCCGGCTCACCAGAAAGCCCAGTCCCAGCTCCTTTACCAGGGCTTCTTCGCCCGACTGTTTCCAAAGCCGGTTTTCCTTGTGCCGGTACCGCCCGCTCAGGTCAAACTCCAGCTGCTGAAGGGGGCGCCAGGTAATCTGGGGCTCAGCTCCCCAGTACTGCACCCGGAAGCGCTGCTCGCCCAGGAAATCAGACACATCTTTTTGCTCACCCTGGCTCAGCTGTAGGCGCAGGTTCCAGCTGCGGGTAAAGCTGCGGCGGCCAGCCAGGTGGTAATGGGCCGTATTGCCTGTTTCAAAGCCTCCGCTGAGCAGCTGTTTGCGGGTCTGCTGGCTAAGCCCCCCTTCTAGCCCCCATACCGGATTGCTGCGGTTGTAAAAGAGTGCGGCCTGCCACTGCTGGCGCTGGTGCAGCAGGCTGGCATCGGCCAGCTCGGTGGCTGCCGGAAAAAAGCGCTGCCAGGTGCTGGCCTCGGTCAGTTTCTGGTTCAGCCGTATGCTCAGCACAGCTGAGAGTTCGCTCAGGGGTTTCCAAAGTCCCCCCCTGTCCCGCCAGGCCTGGGGGCTGTTGGCATTGAGGCGGTACTGCAGCTCGGTGGTGTAGGCCTGGGTAAGCTCGCTGCTGGGCAGCAGGATGCGAATGTACTGCTTCTCATCGGGCAGCACGGCTTCAAAGAACTCTTCCAGCTGCTGCTCGCCATCGCCATTGTTGTCCCGCCAGATGTGGGTTCCCTGGCCGGTGGGCACCTTTACATAGACATAGTCGCGGCGCAGCTCCCGCCCGCTGCCGGCACTGTAGAGCAGCTGCTGGCGAATGGCTCCCTGCCAGGCCTGGTTGCGCCACTGCAGCTGGCCGGTGAGGATACGCTCCTCATTATCGTCCTGCTGATTTTCCAGCAGCACCTCGCTGTGGCGGTAGCTCATCTGGATGCCCAGCTGGTTGGCTTTTTCCGGATCGGTATACCACTGGGCCCGTAGCATGCGGGCATCATTGGCCTGGGCCATTTCTCCCCTGAAGGGGGCTTTGTCCTGGCGCAGGCTGTATTCCAGCAGGTAGCGCCCGGCGCTTTCAGCAGGATTGCGCAGGTAAAAGCGGTGCTCGCTAAAGTACTGGGCCGAGTTGGTGACCGAATCGGTCTGGGGTTGATAATAGGTGTTATGCTCCTGCTGGTAGGCCCAGCCCGGCACCACATAGGGCAGGTTTAGCCACTGCTCCAGCTGCAGGCGCTCCCAGCGGATGTGCTGCTGGTCCTGCTCATTCTTCATGCCAAAATAGGCGGCAGAGCCCGCCCAGATCCCTAGTGTTTTGGCGGCCTCCACCTCGTGCTGCCACCCATTGACCAGCCCCTGCAGCTGGCGGTTGCGCAGGCGGTAGTGCAGGCGGTTGCCGGCATTTTTCTCCAGCCCGGCCCACAGGCTGATCAGGTGATCATCTGCCGGGTAGGCCTGCGGCTGCACGCCAAAGCCCTGCTGGGGCAGCAGGCCCCAGTAACGGTCATATTCCACGGCCCGAAAGCGATCAATGGGGGTAAAGTTCTGATTGGTCAGCTCGTACTCCATCCCGGCCTTCCAGTGCCAGGCCGGATCAAAAAAGACGGGGAGCCCCTCCAGCGCATAGCCGCTTTTAAGAGCCAGGCCCTTATCATCCCCTTCATCCAGCTCGCTAAAGAGGTTCTGGTCAAATTCAGACAGGGCCGCTTCGGTATAGAGCTTTCCCCAGCGGCCCATGGCATAACTGGCTCCTGCAGCCACTACCTGTTTTTTGCGGGGAGGCTGTAGCAGGCGCACCGGCTCAAACGCCCCCTGCGGCACCCCATTCACAGGGCTTACCCACTGGTATACCCTGCCCTTGGGAGTAATCTCCTGTAGTACGTAATTGCCTTGCCCCTGCCCTACCTGGGTAAAGCCAAGGCGGTAAAAGGCCCGGCTTTCATCGGTGCTGTACGCATAGATCCGTACCGGCAGCCCGCTGCTGTCCAGGGTATCTTTTTGCAGGTAGAGCAGCAGATCGGCCGAGTAGCCCAGGCTATCTACTGCCGGCGACCAGAGGTTGGCCTGGATATCGCCGGCTGCACTCAGGCGCAGCATGTCTTCTTCGGTCAGGTCAAAGAAAAGGGTTTGGTGGCGGTTGTCTTTTTCCTGGTAGAAGCTGGTGAACAGCTCCAGTTTGCCCAGCTGCTGCTGATGGCTGCCGCTGAGGATGCCCCGGCGGTACTGCTGATCGGCATATTCATATTCTACCCGGATGCGGGAGTAGCGGGTAATGATGGTGCCGGGGGTAAACGAGATCTCGCCCAGGTTATAATCAATGATGTAATCGTTCTGATAGCCCCTCACCAGGGGGCGGCCATCCAGAAACACCCGCTCAGAATTGGCCAGTACCATAACGTAGCCCTGCCCATTGGGCCCCGAGAGGCGATAGGGGCCCAGCATCCCCTCTACCGGCTCCAGTTCTACAGCGGTAAACTGCCCCCTTGCTGCAGCTATGCCCAGGCTGGTTTCGCTCTTGCCCCTGCCCAGCCAGGAGGCCGTGGTACCAAAGGAAAGACCCTGTACATTGCGCTGATACCGCAAAAAACTGCCCATGGCGGTACGCAGCTGCAGATCGCCGGCCGTCAGGCGGCTGCTGTCGGTATAGAGCTCTACAAACACCTTATCAAATTCCTGCAGGTTTTGGGTATTGCCATCGGGCTGAAAGGGGACGTTCTGATCCGAGATGGAAGCCCGCAGGCCAATCTTATCCGTCAGCTGCCCCTCCAGTTGCAGGTTAAGGGCCGATTGAACAAACAGGTCCTGGGTATTGCCAAAACTAATGCCCCGGCTGATGCTGCCGCTTTTCTCAATATCGTCTGAGGCAAAAAGCTCCTCTTCTTTCCAGCCAAACTCATCGGTTTTGGGCTTCTTCTTAAAGGGGGCCAGGGAATCGTATTCGGCCAGGGTGCGCCTGTATACAGGCTGGTGCAGGCTATAGGCCAGGGTCTGATAACAGATCAGGAGCGAGTCTGGCAGGGAGGGCTTGTTAAAGTGCAGCAGGCCGGTGGTGGGCTGGTAGGTCCACTGTATGGTAGAGTCGGCCAGGCGGATGCTTTGCGGTAAAACGGTGAGGCTATCGAGCAGCAGGGGCTGGGCAGCAGGCCTAATCCAGCGGCACACAGGTGCTGGCGCTGTCTGCGCATGGGCAAACAGGGGGAGCGCCAGCAGGCAGCACATAAGCCGGAGTATCCGCATTCAGGTAACCAATGGCAATTCCATGAAGAAGGTGGTCCCTGCTTCATCGCTGCGGCTCTCCTGCTGGGTTTCGGTATGGCTATCAAACCAGATGCTGCCACCGGCATGCTCAATTCCGCGTTTTGCAATGGCAAGCCCCAGTCCCGAACCGCTACTTTTTGTACTAAAGTTAGGAACAAATACTTTATTACGGATAGTTTCTGGAATGCCGCTTCCATTGTCCTTTATTTTTATCAGCACTTTCCCCCCTGACCGGGCAGCCTGCAGGCTTACCTGCAGCAGGGGGGTACGCTGGGGCGGCACAGCCTGTATGCCATTCAGGATCAGGTTATTGAAGGTACGCTGCATCAACTGCTCATCGCCCTGCACCATCCACTGCCCATCGGCTATCTGGGCATGGATCTGGCTGGCCTGCTCATTGGCATAGAGGCGCACCACCTTGCGCAACAGCTCGGCCACATCAAACTGGTCCTGGCGCAGCACAGGCATTTGAGCAAAGGTAGAGAAGGAAGTGGCAATATCGCTCAGGGTATCAATCTGGTCCAGGATGGACTGAAAGGAGCGATTAACCTTTTCCTGCTGCTCCCCATCCAGCGAATGCTGCAGGCGGCGACTGAGGTGCTGCAGGTTCAGGCGCATGGGGGTAAGGGGGTTCTTGATCTCGTGGGCCACCTGCTTGGCCATTTCCCGCCAGGCCGACTCTTTTTCGGTACGGGATAAGGCTTCTTTACTGGCCTGAAGGTTAATGAGCATGAGGTTATATTCCCGCACCAGCAGGCCAATCTCATCTTCGGTGGGCCAGCTCAGGGGTTCATTCTTGCCGGTAAGGCTTATAAGGCGCAGGCGCTCGGCTATATAGCGCAGGGGGGCCGTCAATTCCTTGGAGAGCACATACAGCAGGAGCAGCAGCACCAGAAAAAGGGTAGCAAAAATAGAAACTGTATTGGAAAAAATGGCCGATAGTTGTCGCTGCAGCATATAGCCCGAATCAAAAAAGGGAATGCTCAGGATACCCAGCAGCTGTCCGTCGGTATTGTTGCGCACGGCCACATAGGTGGAGCGGTACTGTAGGCGCCCCACCGTTTCGGTAAGGATCACCTGCCGGTGGCGCTGCTCCACAATTTCGGCCTGGGCCTGCGGATTTATGACCGGGGCCAGGTAATTTTTCTGGTAGATCTCCGGCTGGCTGGTGGCCTGCAGCATGCCCCGGGTATCAAACAGGTGAATGTCCGTCTCAGTAAAGCGTGCCACCCGGTCCAGGGTACTATTAAGCACATCGCGGTCCAGGTACCCCATCTGGTATTCGCGTAACTGATCGGACAGCCCCCGGCCAATGCTTTCGGCGGTTTCAACATACTGTTGCTCCGTTTCCCGGCGGTAACTGGTGCTGATGAGGCTGAGCGTAGAAAGGGTAATGATGAGCAGCGGCAGAAAAATGGCAAAGTTCAGGTAAAGCTGAATTTTGGTGGTAAAGTTAAGGTAGCGCATGGGCAGGCCCCTGTAGAGCACATACAGTAACACATAGGCGGTAATGAAAAAGAGCAGCATCAGGAGCAGAAAGGAAAAATTGGCATACAGAAAGCTCCAGGGCTGTGCCTGGCTGGAGACCACCACTATACGGTTACCCTCGCCTCGCTGGGCATAGTGGTGGTAGCCTCCTATGAACACCCCCTTTTCATACAGCTCCTCATCTTCCAGCAGCTGCGGCGGGAAAATGTGCAGGTAATCAAAATCGCCGGCATCAAAGCGCAGGCGGCCGTTGAGGTAAACCGCATAGTTATTGCGCTCAAATACTGGTTCCTGCTGCCCCAGAAACAGCTCGGGATAGACCGTGCGGGGCTGGTAACGCTTCAGTTTCAGGTCCAGCATCACATAGCCAATGGCCGAGCCCTGGTAGCTGACGGCAACAAACTGCTTGTAGCGGTAGTCTACAGCTCCATCGCCCTGCAGGCGGATCAGCCCCTCATAGGTTGTGGCCTCCCCCTCCTGCCGGGCCTGCTGGTGCAAGCTGTGGTAGGAGCCTGCCGGCTGGTTCATAAGCGGATTGCCATCCAGGCCAAACAGGCGGATCGTTACCTCATATTTATCGAAATACCGGCCCAGGTACTGGCGGCGAATTTTCTGCTCAATGCCTTCCTTGCTAAAGAGCGGGCTTAAAAAACGGTTGATGATAAATGGATCACCCTGAATGTTGCGGGAAGTTTCAGAAAGCAGGTACTCCCCTACCAGATCCCGTTCGGTCAGGATCTGGGTAGCCAGCCGCTCCTTTTCCAGCAACAGGCCGGCTTTGCGGTGGCTGTGCAGGGCCAGGGAAGCCGACAGCGCACAAACCACCGAGGCTGCAAAGAGGTAGATAAACAGCGCATAATTCAGGCGGGGAGCCGGGTAGCGGGGCTGTAGCCTGCGGTAAAGCATCAGGTACAACCCGCCCGCCAGCAACAGCAGCAGGCTGGCCAGTGAATACGCGTATAATACCACTGCGGCCAGCGCTACGATACCTCCTGCTATGATCATTTCGCCCCGGGTAAAGGACTGGCTGCGTAGCCATACCAGCCCCGGATGCGCCAGCAAAAAGAATAAAAGAGAAGCCATGGCCACTACCGACCAGGCCAGTACCTTCAGATCCGTAAGGCTGATGCTGGTGGTAATATCCAGCGAAAACTGGGCATGGAAAAACAGCAGCCGCATCAGCAGGTAGTGCAGCAGCAGCACCAGCAGCACAAAGACCAGCACCCCAAACTTGGTGATGCGCGCATAGGACGGGCGCTCCAGGCGCTGCATCAGCCAGGAACGGTGGGGCCACAGTAACAGTACACTGCCTACCGCAAAGAGCACATTGAGTAGAAAATCGCCCAGGGAGGGCATGAGGCTGGAGGATGCATAATGCTGTGGATTGAAGATCCGCAGGGGGTAAACCTTATACGGCAGGTCCAGCACCAGCATCAGTACTCTGATGGCAACAAACAAAGACACGTACAGCCAGAAGGCTCTGCTTCCCAAAGCTGCCCTTCTCCCCCGGAACCAGAACAGCAGGGCTACGCCCAGAAAACCCAGCAGTATACCCCAGGCTGCTATTTCTTTGATCAGGATAGCCCCGGGCTCATAGCCGGGCAGAAGGGCAATGTGGAAAAGGGGTTGAGTTGAGTTAGGGAGGTGCAGGGGCTGAAAGCCGGCCACAGCTGTGCTGCTGAGTGAAAAAGCCGGGCCTGAGAAGACATCCGGATTATAGCGCAGCCCAAGCTGGGGCTCCAGCATGCTGCTTTGCAGGGGCAGCAGCACAAAAATAGAATAGGGAGTGCTTTGGAGTGTAAGCTCCCGTTTGTAGCTCAGGTACTGCCCATCGGGCAGGCTAAGAAACTGCACCGGCTGGGGTGAAAGCAGCGCGCTGAAGGGAGGCAAAAGATGGTAATCAGACCAGTACCAGGGGGTGCCATTGGCAAAGATATAATAGGGATACTGCTCAGGCTGCGGCAGGGCCGAAAAGGGGTTCTGGCGGTTCTCCTGCAGCACCTGCTCAATCTGCCGGAGCATGTGCTCAATGCGCAGACTTTCTCTTTCAAGGGCTTTGCTGATCTGAACATCTGGTGCAGGCGCCAGGGCAACAGCACCCCACCAGGCCAGCAGGCCTGCCAACAGGATCAGAACCGGAAGAAACTGTAGCCTGCGAGGCGTGCGGATGGGCATGGGCAATCAGGGATTCGATCGGTCCCTGGCAAAGGAACGGTCGTAGCGAATACCGCCAAAGGCATACAGGTACAATACCCTGGAATACCGGAAGCTGAAGGGTACAAACAGCAGGGTTACCAGCGGTACGGCCAGCATGTAGACCCAGGTTGGCGGATCATTGAATCCAAAATATAACACAAAGGAAGTTCCCAGCAAAATAGCCACTGCAAAGGCATAGCTGATGTACATGGCGCCAAAAAAGAAACCGGGCTCCTGCTCGTACATCAGGCCACAGTGCGGGCAGGTCTTATGGGTCTGGCTAAAGCCCGTATGCAGGGCAGGATGCTTGTAGATATCCCCAATGTGACAGCGCGGGCATTTAGCCTTGAGAATAGCCTCGGCCGTTGAGATTTCGGGCATGTTTGCGGGCGTTTAAATACCAGAAGAGTGCTACTGCCCCTATCAGCAGATAAGGCGTAACAAAGAGCAGCGTAATGCCGGCATTGAGGTTTTCGCTGGTCAGCAGAAAGGTCCCGTCGCTGACATTGCCCTCCAGCGGCGCCCGGCACATAGAACACTGGGCGCTAACCCCCTGTGCCAGCAGCAGAAAGAACACTACCAGTACACTAATACGACCCATAACAGCCTGCTTCATAATTCTTAAAAGGGATAGTACGGACTGATCATCAAGTATACGACCACCCCGCTTATGCTTACGTACAACCAGAGCGGATAGGCCACTTTTACCACTTTTCTGTGCAGGATCACCTTATCCTGTAACGCAAAAAAGGCCGCCATCAATACAAAGGGAAGCACAATGGCAGCCAATACAATGTGTGTAAGCAAAATGGCCAGATAGGCATACAGCCCCCCTCCTACAGCAGCAAGCTCTGCGGCATCCCGCAGCCCATCGCCGTTGGCATCGCCATACACCACTGAGGGCACACTGGCATGGTACAGCACATAGGAAACCAGAAAAACAGTACCCAGCCCCATAGCACTGAGCATCAACTGACTATGTAGCCGGTTCTTCTTTTTGCGCACCGCCAGCAGGGCCAGTATGAGCAAAACAGAGGTGGCGCTGTTAATAAGGGCATTTACAAACGGGAGGCGCGTCACCAGTTCCAGGGGCAGGCCCAGCTTCATGGGGGTAAACAGCAGGGCCGCCACCAGCAGGGGCACCACCACCGATACCGCAATGATGGTACGCAGAATGTATTTTTCGTTACGAGGATAGAGCAGATCAGCCATCTTATTCTTCCGCTTTAATAATTTGAATTTCTTTCACCAGGCGGTCTACCTCTTTGCGGTCGTCGCCCTCGTAATAGCCCCGTATGCGGCGCTGGGCATCTACCAGTACCAGGCGGTTGCTGTGGATGAAATCTTCTTCCCCCCCATCGCCCTCCTGCACCGGCAGCAGAAAGCCGCAGCGCGCCAGCTCATACAGCTCGGGCTTGGCGCCGGTCACAAAGCGCCAGCGGCCCTGGTCGGCCCCTACCCGCTCGGCATAGGCTGCCAGTACCGATGGCGTATCCCGTTCGGGATCTACCGTAACCGACAGGAACTGCACCTGCGCATCTCCCCTAAAGGCTTCCTGCACCCGCGCCATTTGGGTAGACATAGCCGGACAGATGGTGGGGCAGTTGGTAAAGATAAAGTCCACTACAGTAAGCTTGCCCGTAAGCCAGGCTTCGGTCACCTCGGCCTCCTGCTGGTCGGTAAACCGGAAAGGGGGTATGTAGTGCTGTCCTTCAGGAAATACACACAAATCTGACGACATATCGGCCGCATTGCCATAGTAGACCGGTACTTCAAACTTATTGTCTCCAAAGCCATGAAGAAACAGAATGATGCTGACCGGAACCAGCATAAAGAGGAGAATGATAAACGTCTTGCGCATAGAGAAGATCAATGTGGAGCCATCAACTAAACACAGCCGGCGCTGGAATAATTTAGGGCAGACAAGAAAAAAGCCGGCAGAACCGGCTCTTTATCCCTAAAATCTGGCGTCTAGTACTTCGCCGCCTTCCACCAGCAGGGCTATGATCAGCCAGATGATGAAGATGGTGGGAATGAGAATACTCCAGATGAGTGACTTTGTTTCATACTTCATGTGCATGAATTCCGCCACAATGTAAAAGGCTTTTACAATGGTAAGGCCTATGAATACCGCAATCCGGAAGGTTGCATTATCAACGGTAAAGGCAATAAGGAATTCTATTGCTGTTACCACCCCCAGGATCAGGGCAGTCATCCAGATTTTGCGGATATGGGCCTTATCGGCAGGTTGAGGTGTTACCACCACTTCGTCGTGTTCGTGATGAGCCATGGACGTATGGTTTATGCGATTAGATCAAGTAGAAGAAAGTAAATACAAATACCCACACCAGGTCTACAAAGTGCCAGTACAGGCCCACTTTTTCAACCATCTCGTAATGGCCACGGCGTTCATACACCCCTGTAGCGGCATTAAAGAAAATCAGTACCAGCAGCACAATGCCGCTGAATACGTGGGTACCATGAAAACCAGTGATAAAGAAGAAGAGGTCAGCAAAGAGCTGAGGACCATATTCATTCATGTACAGGTTGGCGCCAAAGAAACGGGTGCCATCGGCCAGCAGAATGCCCTCATCGGTTCCGTGTATAAAGTGGCTCCACTCCCAGGCCTGGCAGCCAAGAAAGGTAGCACCTCCAATAATGGTCCAGAGCAGGTATTTTTCTACGGCACGGCGGTCCATGCGGTGGCCGGCTTCTACGGCAAGTACCATGGTTACGCTACTCATGATCAGAATAAACGTCATGATGCCCACAAATACCAGCGGCAGGTGCACGCCATGTAAAAAGGGAACCGCGTTGAAAACCATATCCGGAATGGGCCACTCGCTCTGGGAGGCACGGTAGCCCGCATCGGTAGCCGCGCTCACATTGGCGGGGTTGCTGTAGCGGATCATGCCATAGGAGATCAGCAGGGCCGAAAAGGTAAACGCATCGGAGAGCAGGAAAAACCACATCATGAGCTTGCCATAACTGGCCTTCATGGGCGATTCACCGCCATCCCACACGCTCCGCATTGGTTTATCTAAGGTAACGGATTTGGTTGCCATAGAATCAGGTAAAGGGTTATTATCAGGTTAAGATTAAGCGTTCAGCGTCAAAAACAGGAACAAATATAGCCAAAGGGCATCTAAAAAATGCCAGAAGGTTGCGCACATTTCCAGTGACAGCATGTTTTTGCTGTGCACCTTGAAGCGGTAAGCCCGGTATAAAACAAGACCTACAAAAATTAGCCCCGCAATAATATGCAGCCCGTGCATAAAAGGCAATACGTACATAAAGCTTTGCACGGCCGTACCACCTACAAAATAGATGTCCATTTCCATAAAGCGCGCAAAACCAGTCCACTGCGCTGCCAGGAAGACTACACCCAGGGCAAGGGTAATGCCCAGAAAAAGTTTCAGCCCCTGCAGATTGTCCCGGCGGGCAGAGCGGATGGCCAGGTGCATGGTTACGCTGCTGATCACCAGCAGCACAGTTGAAATGGTAAACAGGCTGGGCAGTTCAATGTTCAGCACATCCCCTTCGGAACGGGCTACCAGAAAGGCGCTGGTCCAGCCGGCAAACATCATAAAGATGGATACCATGAACAGCCAGACAATGAACTTACGGGGATGCATGGCCAGCGGCTGTAAGGGCTGCTGATCCGGCTGCAGAAATTGGGTATGTTGCATATTCTTCTCCACTACACTTTATCCAATAAATAAGCAATGTACAACAGGCAGGTATATAAAAGAACCAAACATCAGCCGAAGCGCCGCCTTCTGGTTGCAGTCCCGCATAAGATGAAAGGTTTGTATCAGAAACAGCACACCGCAGATGGTGGCCACCAATGCCGAATTGATGCCGGTAATGCCCAGCTTGGTGGGCAGCAGGCCCAGGGGCAGCAAAAAGAGCGTATAGGACATGATGCGGATGGCTGTACGAAGGTCCTTCTCCCCTCCAAGCGGCAGCAGCTTAAAACCTGCTTTTTTGTAATCAGCATCCGCTACCCAGGCTATAGCCCAGAAGTGCGGAAACTGCCATACAAACTGAATGCCGAACAGGATCATAGCCTCAGCCGAGATAGCGCCCGTAGCAGCGGTCCAGCCCAAGAGCGGCGGCAGCGCCCCGGGAATAGCCCCTACCAGCACAGCCAGGGGGCCTACTCGCTTCATAGGGGTATACACAAAGCTATAGAGCACCAGGGAAAGCGCCGACAAGGCCGTGGTAAGCACATTGGTGGATAGCAGCAGCAGTCCTAAACCGAGTGTACCGGTTACGGCCGCAATGACCAGGGCATCCTGTACTGTAATGCGTCCGGAAGGCAGGGGGCGGGTTTTGGTGCGGTCCATCAGGCGGTCGTATTTCCGCTCCAGCACCTGGTTAATAGAGGTGGCGGCACCGCTCACCAAAAAACCACCAAGGGACAGCATGATCAGCTGCTCCCACACAATAGGTCCGCTAATGGCCAGCAAATAGCCAAAGGCTGATGAAAACGCTACTAAGAAAGAAAGCCGAAACTTAAGCAACGCTGCAAGTACCCGCAGAAAATCGCCGGCTATTGCATGTGGTTTAGTTGTATTGGCTGCTAACATGCCTGAAGTGTATAGTTTTTTGGCTGGCGGCTGGCATTTCCTACCAGCAGCACCATATAATATTGTAATCCTACGATAAGTGTACCCAGCACCAGGTGCACAGGCTGTAAAAAGGCCGGGAAACCTGCATAGGCCAGCAAGACGCCTACCAGGCCCTCGGTGATCACCGCTGCGAGCAGAACAATTGCCCAGCGGCTAAGTTCCCGGTGCTTCTCCCGAGTGGTGAGAAAGACCAGCACTACATGTACTCCCAGCAACAGCCAGGAAAATGAGCGATGAATATAAAACGAAACATCCAGCTGCTCCACCCAGGTTTCGCGCAGCTCGTACTGCATGGCCAGCGCAATGGTATCAATGCTTTCCCGTACCTGCGTGCCAATCACTACCTGTATTAGCGTAAGCAGCAGGGCTGCCCAGAGAACCGCCCGACTGAGCCGTACCGCCCTGAAGGGTGCTACCACCGGCTCATCAGCCTTGTGGCGTGCCAGCATGAGCACAGCTACCAGCAGCAGGGCCGGCAGCATGTGAATGGTCACCATCCAGGGCAATAAATGGGTAGTAACCACCAGTGCGCCCAGCCAGCCCTGAAAGATCACCAGCACCAGAGCAAAGCCTGAGAGCAGCGCAATGCTTTTGCGCCATTTCCAGAGATACAAAGAACGCACAAAGGTGGCGATGATGAGCAGCCCGATGGCCACCCCTACCAGCCGGTTGATGTACTCGATCCAGGTGGTAACCACATTGAACTCGGATTCCTGCTTTATAGCCTCCTCTGTTCGCAGCGCATGGGCGGTAGTGGTCATGCCCAAGCGGTCCAGCATGCTGGCCAGCCGCTCGTTCTTGGCCAGCCGCTTTTCGGTGTAGAGCTGCTGATAGTTGTCCGGCAGCTGGTCGGCATCTGTGGGCGGCACATAATTACCAAAGCATTTAGGCCAGTCCGGACAGCCCATGCCGGAGCCTGTGCTGCGAACGATCCCCCCCACTAAAATCAAAAGGTAAACGGCTGTAATCGTAACCACAGCCAGTTTACCAAATGAGTGTTTATATGTATTAATGCTTGTTGGTGTCATCAACTACAATCGCATCATCATCTTTCTCCCGGTCTGCCAACTCATTCTCATGCGGCAGGTTGGAGCCTGGCGTCATGCTGTAGGGGATATGCTGCGGTATGTAATCTTCAATAGCACCAGGCTTGCTGTAATCATAGGGCCAGCGGTACACCGTAGGGATCTCGCCCGGCCAGTTGCCGTGGCCCGGCTCTGCTGGCGTGGTCCACTCCAGGGTATTGGAGCGCCAGGGGTTCGCTGGAGCCTTGCGGCCAAAGAACATGCTATAGAAGAAGTTGAAAGCAAAGATCAGCTGGGAGCTGAAGGTAATGATGGCCGCTATGGTCACAAACTGGTTAAGGTCGGTGAAGCCAGAGAAGGCATCAAAGTTGGTCCAGCTGTAGTAATGACGGGGATAGCCGGCAATACCGATGTAGTGCATGGGGAAGAACACCATGTATACCCCCACAAAGGTCATCCAGAAATGAATGTAGCCCAGCTTGTTGTCCATCATGCGGCCAAACATCTTGGGGAACCAGTGGTACACACCTGCCATCATGCCAAAGAAGGCTGCAGCACCCATTACCAGGTGAAAGTGTGCTACCACAAAGTAGGTATCGTGCAGGTAAACGTCCAGGGCCGCATTGCCCAGGAAGATACCGGTGATACCACCCGAGATGAAGAGCGACACCAGACCGATGGAGAAGAGCATGGCGGGTGTAAAGACAATATTACCACGCCAGAGGGTTGTCAGGTAGTTAAATACCTTCACTCCCGAGGGTACGGCAATGATCAGTGTCAGGAACATGAAGACCGATCCCAGGAAGGGGTTCATGCCCGATACGAACATGTGGTGCGCCCATACCACAAAGGAAAGTACGGAAATACCAATTAGGGAGCCGATCATGGCCCGGTAGCCAAAGATGGGCTTGCGGGCGTTGGTGGCAATTACCTCAGAGGTAATGCCCAGCGCTGGCATAATTACAATGTACACCTCGGGGTGACCCAGGAACCAGAACAGGTGCTGGTACAGCAGGGGGCTCCCCCCTACGTGTGGCAGGGCCTCACCGGCAATGTAAATATCAGACAGGTAGAAGGCAGTGCCCAGGCTCCGGTCAAATACCAGCAGCAGAGCAGCGGCAAACAGTACCGGGAAAGCCAGCAGACCCAGAATGGCTGTCAGGAAGAACGACCAGATGGTGAGTGGCATGCGCACAAACGACATACCCCTTGTACGCAGGTTGATGATGGTGGCAATGTAGTTGATACCGCCCAGCAGCTGCGACACAATAAAGAAGGTCATGGAGATCAGCCAGAGGGTAAGGCCAAAGCCTGCCCCGCTAATAGAGGTCTGAATGGCGCTCAGGGGTGGATACACCGTCCAGCCGGCACCGGCAGGGCCTGTTTCCACAAACAAGCTCGCAAACATGATCACACTGCTCAAAAAGAAGAACCAGTAGGAAAGCATGTTCATAAAGCCTGACGCCATATCGCGCGCGCCCAGCTGCAGCGGGATCAGAAAGTTGGAGAAGGTACCGCTTAGGCCGGCCGTAAGCACAAAGAATACCATGATGGTACCGTGCATGGTCACCAGCGCCAGGTAAAACTCCGGATCGATCTTGCCACTGCTGTTGATCCAGTCACCCAGCAGCGGACGCAGCCATTCCTGGCTCATTTCCGGAAAGCCCAGCTGCAGGCGGAACATGATCGAGAGCGAACCACCAATAAACGCCCAGAGCAGACCTGTAACCAGGAACTGCTTGGCGATCATTTTATGGTCGGTCGAAAAAATGTATTTAGTAATAAAGCTCTCATGATGTGCATGCTCTTCATGTACGTCGGCATGAGCTCCATGAGGTTGATTAACGTGTACGGTAGCCATTCTATCGCTTTATTGAGATTCTTCGTCTAACTTATTGTGTAACACCAGCTTCTAGCTGCACATTTTCTGCACTGGCAGGCTGGGCCGCGCTGGGGGCAGCCTGCTGTCCGCCCCGATTGCCTAACAGTTCCGGATTAGCATCCGTCCAGGATTGCTGCTCGGCCACCCACTTTTCATAATCGGCGGGCTCGTCTACAACCACAATCATTTTCATGGAGAAGTGACCCCGTCCACAGATCTGCTGGCAGGCCAGCTCATAGTTAAAGTCGGGGTTACCGGTTTCTTCCCGCATTTCAGCGGTAGTCTTTGTCGGGATAAACCACATACGCGTGGGCATACCCGGCATGGCATCCATTTTCTGACGGAAATGTGGCAAGCTTACCGAGTGCAGCACATCACGAGCCCGGATCTTGATCTCTACCGCACGGCCTTTGGGGATGTGAATCTCGCGCGGCATGAAGTCGTCATGGCTGTTCACATCATCCAGATTAAGGCCCATCTGGTTGTCGGGCGAGATCAGACGGAAGTCGTATTTGCCCAGTACCCCATCATTACCGGGATAGCGCGCTACCCAGGCAAACTGATAGCCCATGATCTCGAGCTCTACGGCATCTTCAGGAGACTCATCCGTCATCTGGTTCCATACCTTGAAACCACCAAACACCAGCGTTACCAGAATAATGGCCGGAATAATGGTCCAGACGATCTCCAGCTTGGTGTTATCGGGATAGAACAGCGCCTTGGCTCCCTCCTTGTACTGGTAGCGGAAGGCGAAAAAGAATAGGGCAACGTTGGTGATCAGAAAGGCGGCAACCGACACCCACATGGTTGCCCAGAAGAGCGATTCATACTCCTCACCATGAGCAGCCGCAAAAGGCGTCTGATAATTCTCATAGGCATCAAACGAGTACCAGAAGAACAGCCCCCCGCACAGGATCATGAACACCAGGAACAGGATGGCATTTATTTTATTGCTGGCCGAAACTTTGATCTTGTCTGTGCCCCGCGCCACGCTCACCAGCGTATACACGCGGTAGAGCAGCATCAGAATGGCCAGCAGAATGAGTACGCCAATGGTTATCAGGATTCCAAACATTACTGTCCGAATGTTAAAGCGTTAAAAGATTAAATGTGATGATGTATACTTTCTTGAAGCATTGGGTGATGTTTTGGAATGAGGCCCATCTTAGAGAGAGACGTCATTACCACAAAACCAAATGCTGAAGCATAAATCAGGATCAGTCCAACTTCAATCAGGCCAAATCCGCCGAAATCCTTCATAACCCCAGGGGTTACCATCAGGTAAAAGTCCAGCCAGTGGCCAAAGAGCACCACGGCGCAAACAATCTTCAGGAAGATGGTATGGCGCTTTGCATCCCGTGTCATCAGAACAAGGAATGGAAAGAAGAAATTCAGAATAAGGTTGATAAAGAATACCGGAGAGTAATAATCGCTGGTGAGGCGCTCAATGTAGTAGATCGATTCTTCCGGAATGTTGGCATAGTAGATCAGCAGGAATTGCGAGAACCACAGGTAGGTCCAGAAAATGCTGAATGCAAAGATGAACTTGCCCAGATCGTGCAGGTGATTGCTGTTTACGATCTTCATATAGCCGGCTTCGCGCAGGAAGATAACGATGAGCGTAATAGCCGCCAGACCGCTTACCCACCAGCTGGCAAATACATACCAGCCAAACAGGGTGCTGAACCAGTGCGGGTCAATGGACATTACCCAGTCCCAGGCAGCCATAGAAGATGAAACTGCAAACAGTACCAGGAAGATGGCTGAGTGCTTGCGCAGCTTGTACCAGTAGGAGGTGCCGCCATGCAGATCTTCTTCCATAGAGGTTCTTCTGATCAGGAAGAAGAACAGGATCCAGATAGCAAAGAAGATCACCATACGGGCCAGGTAGAACACGGGGTTCAGATAGCCCTTTTTCCCGTCAATGATCGGATCATAGGTATCCGGGTTGTTGACATCATACAGCGACTCATGCGTCCAGTGGAAGAGGTCATGGCTGGCGATCAGCCAGGTAACCAGCATCAGCACACCGGCAATGGGCAACCAGGACGCCATGGCCAGGGGCACACGGATGATGCTGGCCGACCAGCCTGCCTGCGCGGCATACTGTATGGCCACAAAGAAAAGGCCAATGATGGCCAGGCCGGTAAAAAACACATTGTTGATCCAGATGTTGGAGAAGAGTTGCTTTCTCCACACCGGGGCATCGTCATGGGCGGCATCGGCGGTGGGGTTGCCCGAAGCGCGCGGATGCGCAGAGTCCTCCCCTCCCTGGCCGGGCAGTGTTTCCAATGCACCAGACTGTGCGCCTACAGCACCATCAACTGGGCTTTCGGCAGCTTCAATGGGGCTCTCCAGTGAATCTTCTGCATGATGATGCGCTCCGGAACCGGAAATGCCAAAGAATAAACCAACGGCAAGCAGCACTACGCCAACCACCAGCAGGATACCCAGTACCTTCTTAAGGCCAGCGGTAAATCTATAGCGTTCTTCTACGTGGATAGGGTGTTCCATCAATTAGCGTATTAGTTATTTCCTTGATTTTGCAGGGTTTGAACATAGCGCACAATCTTCCAGCGGTCTTCGATAGAGATTTGCTTATCGTGCGGCCACATACGGCCTTTGCCGTGGGTAATCACATAAAAAAGGTGGCCTTCGGTGGCCTGGGCTACCTGTCCGCCAGACAGGTTGGCAACCCCCTTGTACACCTGTCCTACAGGCCCGTCACCAGCACCTGATTCGCCATGGCAGGGATAGCAGTAGCTGGTGTAGAGCACTTTGCCCTGGCTTAGTACCGCCTCAGAAGCTGGCAGAGGGCTGCGCAGGGTGGCCGAAGCCTGATCCAGGTAGTAGGTGCTGCCGGCCGAATCCTTTGGCATGCGGAAGGGCAGTTCAGCTGCGGCATTGCGGGCCACTGTGCCTTCGGCCGGCAGACGCATGTTCATTTCATAGGGGTTAAGTCCGTTGCTGTTGTAGAACTCCCCTTTCTCATCTGTACGGGAGCTCAGCCAGCTACCGGCCGATTCGTCGGTGATCTGGCTCAGCGGCTCATAAGGAACCGAGTGGTACATCTGAGGCGCATATTCCATACCGGGGTAGTCGTCGTTGGCACTACAGCCTACGAGTCCCACTCCCAAAGCAAGGGCGCTAAATCCGTATATGCTAATCTTCTTCAGCATGCTTATACTAAGTCAAAAGATTTCTCATTGATTTCAACTGCCTGGGTAGTGGCCAGCACATCTTTGATCTGGGCCGGATTCAGGCGATTGCTCCTCAGGTTGATCGCCATTACGTGCAGGTTGTCGGTGCTGCGCAGGTCGTAGATCCTGGGTCTGCCATAGGGCTTCAGGTTACTTACGATCAGAAAGGTAGCCACCATGCCCAGTGCAGACAGCAGTACGGTAAGCTCAAAGGTAACCGGGATAAAGGACGGAAGGGCTACAAAATCCTTACCGCCAATGATCATCGGCCAGTCTACACCCATCATGTAGATTTGCATGGTTAGTGCCAGGGTTGTACCCAGAATACCAAACAAAAAGGCAGCAATCGGCAGGCGGCTGCGCGTATAGCCCAGGGCCTCGTCCAGCCCGTGGATCGGGAAGGGAGAATACACTTCCTCGATCATTACACCTTGCTTGCGGACAGTGCGTACCGCCTCCATCAACACATCCTCGTCGTCGTAGAGGCCCAGTATATAGTTATCTGTAGTTGAAACAGCCATCTTCTTATTATCGGTTGATCTGTTCGGTGGATGATGAAGACTTGAGCACGCTTTTTACCTCGGCCATGTTGATCACCGGGAAGAACTTGGCAAACAGGAAGAAGAGCGTAAAGAAAAGTCCGAAAGTAAACAGGTAAACCCCTACATCATAGATCGTGGGAGAGAACATGGCCCAGCTGGAGGGCAGGTAATCGCGGTGCAGCGAAGTAACGATAATTACAAAGCGCTCGAACCACATACCAATGTTCACCACAATGCTCAGGATAAAGGTGGCCACAATGCTGGTACGGATCTTCTTGAACCAGAACAGCTGCGGAGAGATCACATTACAGGTCATCATGCTCCAGTAGGCCCACCAGTAGGGACCGGTAGCCCGGTTGATAAAGGCGTACTGCTCATACTCTACCCCACTGTACCAGGCCACAAAGAACTCGGTAATGTACGCGATACCTACAATGGAGCCCGTAATGATGATAACAATGTTCATCAGCTCTATGTGGCTCATGGTGATGTAATCTTCCAGCTTATACACCTTGCGGGTAATGATCATCAGAGTAAGCACCATGGCAAAACCTGAGAAGATAGCACCCGCTACGAAGTAGGGAGGAAAGATGGTGGTGTGCCAGCCGGGAATTACCGAAGTGGCAAAGTCAAAGGATACAATGGTGTGAACCGAAAGTACCAGGGGGGTAGCCAGACCGGCCAGCACCAGCGATACGGTCTCATACCGCTGCCAGGTTTTTGCTCCACCCGTCCAGCCAAGGCTGAGAGCGCCGTATACGGCTCTGGAGATGGTGCCTTTGGCTCTGTCGCGGATGGTGGCAAAATCAGGCACCAGGCCTATATACCAGAATACCAGCGATACGGTAAAGTAGGTAGAGATCGCAAATACGTCCCACAACAGGGGGGAATTGAAGTTCACCCACAGCGAACCAAAGGTGTTTGGCAGAGGCAGTGCCCAATAGGCGCCCAGCCAGGGACGGCCCATGTGCAGAATGGGGAACTGAGCGGCGCAGATTACGGCAAAGATGGTCATGGCCTCTGCAGCGCGGTTGATGGAGGTACGCCATTTCTGACGGAACAGCAGCAGTACTGCTGAAATAAGGGTACCGGCGTGGCCAATACCCACCCACCATACGAAGTTGGTGATGTCCCATGCCCAACCTACTGTCTTGTTGAGGCCCCACATGCCAATGCCGTCCCATACGGTGCGGAATACGGCATAGGTTCCTGCGGCCAGTAGCGCTATAGAAACCGCCATGGCCAGCAACCAGCGGGGGTTGGGCGTGGCTTCTACGTGCCGGCTTATATCATGGGTAACATCTTTGATGGTCTTACCACCGGTTACCAAGGGTTCCCGTACGGGTGCACCTATATGCATAGTTTATTCTTTTATAAGTTATGCAGTTGTTTCTTCCAAATCTTTATTGCGGATCTTGGTGAGGTAGTACACGTTCGGGCGGGTACCGATCTCTTTCAATACGCTGTAGGCACGGCCTTCTGACTCTGACTCCATCAGCTGGCGAATGCGGCTGTTCTCGTCGTTGAGGTCACCGAAGGTAATGGCATCGGTAGGACAGGCACTGGCACAGGCCGTTACAATCTCACCATCTGCCGGACGGCGTCCATCACGCTTGGCCTGCAGCTTG
Source organism: Cesiribacter andamanensis AMV16 (assembly GCF_000348925.1). Classification (GTDB taxonomy): domain Bacteria; phylum Bacteroidota; class Bacteroidia; order Cytophagales; family Cyclobacteriaceae; genus Cesiribacter; species Cesiribacter andamanensis. Next base: position 22,743 of record NZ_AODQ01000037.1, read on the forward strand.
CCTACCTGGATACGCTGTACGCAGAAGGTACACTTCTCCATGATACCACGCGCCCGTACGGTTACATCCGGGTTCAGCACCATTTTGCCAAGCTCATCGTTCATCTGGGGGTTAACACCCGCAAACTGCTCGTTGTCGTGGTACTTGAACCAGTTGAAGCGACGTACTTTATAAGGACAGTTGTTGGCGCAATAGCGGGTACCAATGCAGCGGCTGTAGGCCATCTGGTTGATGCCTTCGGTGCTGTGGGTAGTAGCCGCTACCGGACATACGGTTTCACAGGGAGCGTTATTACAGTGCTGGCACAGCATGGGCTGGAAGGTAACTTCCGGATTGGCTGAGGCCTTCTCCAGATCTTCTTTGCCCTCTACGGCCGAGCGGGAGCTGTAATAGCGGTCAATCCGCATCCAGTGCATATCGCGTCGGTTCAGCACTTCGGCCTTGCCTACTACCGGAATGTTGTTTTCTACATTACAGGCAATGGTACAGGCGCTGCAACCGGTGCAGGAGTTCAGGTCGATGGCCATAGCCCAGTGGTGGTTGGGATAGATGTGACCATCCCAGAGGCTGATGGAATCAGGATCTTTGGGTCCGTGGGCAGTGGCTATCTTAGGCTCGAACCGGCCTGCTTTGGGATTTACCTGGTACTCGGCCAGGGTGGCATCCTGCAGAATGGTTTCGCGCCCCATATACGTCTGGTGCGTTTGGGTCTGGGCTATGGAATAGCGGTCGCTAGTCAGCTCCACGCTTACGCCCTGCTGTACGCTGTAGTAGGTTACACCATTCACAACGGGCAGGAGGGGATATGCATTTACCCCTACCCCTTTGGCAACCTTGCCTGCGCTCATACGGCCATAGCCCAGGGCCAGACCTACAGTACCGGAGGCTTGTCCCGGCTGAATCAGCACAGGTACTTCAATCTCGGGGCTGTTACCCACCTTCAGGCGAGCCTTGCGGCTGCGGCCTTCGGTAAGTTCGCCATCAATGCCCCATTCGGTAGCCAGATCAATGGGAATGGAAAGGTAGTTATCCCAGGTTGCTTTGGTGATGGGGTCTGGCAGCTCCTGCAGCCAGGGGTTATTGGCCTGACGGCCTACACCCAGACCCACTTTCTGGTACATCACCAGTTCCAGCTGATCAGGATTTGATTTATACGAACCTGCAATCAGGCGGGCGTCGCTATCGGCGCTGCCCCGGTAGAGGGCATTGGGTGCGGTTGTTACCGGCGCGCTGGCTACCCGGGCCGTATCGGCTGAGGCAGCTGGGGTGCGGGTACCGGTAGTAGCTACTGCGCCACCTGCTGGCAGCTGGGCAGTAGACGGTCCGCCTTCAATCTGCTCATCTCTGCCACCGGCGCCAATGGTAAGGTCAAGCGGCTGGCCGGGCACAAAAATACCGGTGTAGAGTGCGGTATCCCAAAACTGCTGGAAGTTGCCGATCTGACTTTGCTGACCAAACTGGCCGGATTGCCAGCGGTTCTGCAGATAGGTAAGATACGGGCTAGCCGTGCCACTGGTCCAGAGCAAAAAGCTTTCCTGCGCCTGACGGGTATTGAAGATCGGGCGGATTACCGGCTGCGACAGGCTAAAGTGGCCTCTCTTAGGCTCGTAATCATTCCAGGATTCCAGATAGTTGTGATCCGGGGCTACAAAATCACACAGTACAGCTGTTTCGTCCAGCTGCTGTGCGGTAGAGATCTTGGTACGGATACGGTTTTCCTCAAGGGCTTTGCCAAGGGCCATGCCACCGGCATAGTCATAAACAGGGTTACAGTCGTAGAACACAACTGCTTCAATACTGCCTTTTGCCGCTTCCTGTACAAACTGGGCCATGCGGCGGTCGTCGCCCTGGCGGTAGTAGGCAGGGGTATTGATATCAATGGTAGCGCCATAGTTGCCCAGGGCCTGGTTGATGGCGTTCACCATCCGCTGTACGGCCACATCATTGGAGCTGGATACCACCAGGCTGCGTCCGCGGGCTTTCTGCAGATCGGCAGCAGCCTTGCGCAGGTACTGGATGTTACCGGCCTGAGCGCTGGTATTTACAGAGGTGGTGTTACCACCGGCAATAAGGTTGTAAAGCGCCGTTACGGCCATGCCCTCTTCTGAAGGACGAATTGGCGAGCGATAGTCCGCATTGGCACCGGTTACCGTCATTACAGACTCAAACTGGTAATGGCGGGACATATTCTTTTTGGCAGCCCCTATTTTACGGGTTTTGCTGTACTGCTTGCTGAACTCAACCGGCGATAGCCAGGTGCCCAGAAAATCGGCGCCAAAACTTACAATCACATCGGCGCGGCTGAAATCATACGACGGCACGGCTGCCTGGCCAAAATTTTCCCGATGCGCCTCGGTCAGGGCAAAGCTGGAGGCTGGGTCATACATGATATGCTCACCGCCATAAGTGCTTACAAACTCCTGAATTACGGCCTTGGTGCTGGGGCTCAACAGGGTGTTGCTGATCACCCGCAGGTTGCGTGACTGCCGCAGGCTGTTGATCACCGTTTTGTCAAGCGCCTCCCAGCTTACTTCCTTGCCATCTTTGGTGATGGGGAAGCGCAGGCGCTCACTGTCATAGAGCGATAGCACAGAGGCCTGCACCTCGGCGCTGGTACCCCCCTGTGTAATGGTCGAGTACTGGTTGCCTTCTATCTTGATGGGACGGCCTTCGCGTGTTTTTACTACAATACTGCAATAATCGCCACCGGAAGCATAGGTAGAGGCGTAGTAGTTAGGTACGGAGGGGTCTACATCAACAGGCTTGTTGAGATAGGGAATTGCATATTTCACCGGTGCCTCACAGGCGGCCAGAGAAACGGCTGCAATGCCAAACCCCATCATTTTAAGGAAATCACGGCGCGAAGGGCCGCTTTCGCCATGATTGGAGTTTATAGGCAGGTAATCTGGAAATTCACGCTCATTGGCACGAACAAAGCTTTCTTCATTACGAAGCTGCTCCAGGCCTTTCCAATAGTTTTTTTGTTATCGCTCATCTTATATAGAGTACCAATAAGATATTCCTTGATTTATTAGTAGTGGCAGCGGGAGCATTCCATACCGCCGATGTCTTTTACGCGCAGCTTGCCGCCGGCTTCAGCTTCATTATGCAGCTGTACCAGCTTGTCGTAATAATCGTTGCCCTCGGTCTTCACCTCGGTATCGCGGTGGCAGTTGATACACCAGCCCATGGTAAGCTTGCTGTACTGGTACACCACTTCCATCTCCTGAATAGGACCATGGCAGGTCTGGCACTCAATCCCGCCTACACTGGTGTGCTGGGCGTGGTTGAAATAAGCCAGATCGGGCAGGTTATGAATGCGCACCCACTGAATGGGCTGGTTGTTCTCTACCGCTGCATACAGTTTCTTGATCTCCGGCCGATCGGTGCCAATGGAGTTGTGGCAGTTCATACAGATATTAACCGAAGGAATATTGGCTGATTTGGCCTTATACGCACCAGTATGGCAGTAATTACAATCGATCTGGTAGGTACCGGCATGCAGCTTATGCGAGAAGGCAATGGGCTGCGTAGGCGCATAGCCCTGCTGTACCCCTATCTGGTACAGGCCATCGATCACATTTTTGAATACTACGGCCGTAAAGATAAAGATCACCAGAAAGAGGAAGGGCTTGCTGCTAACCACACTGCGGAAGCTCATGCGGCGGTCGATGATCTCGCGGTCGGCGGCATCCAGATCGGTACGCTGGTTAAGGTACCGGCGCAGCACGGCCAGCACCAGTACCAATACTACCAGTACCAGCACCAGTACGATGCCTAATACTACTAATATAGCGGTGATATAGCCCGGGGTAGCGGCACTTTCGGCTGGGGCTACACCCTCTCCTCCCTGACCGGGAGATGCCTGATTTGTACCTGTACCGGTAGGACTATCTGATTCTGCCTTAATATAAGCCAGCAGCGACATGATCTCCTCATCATTAAAGTTGAAGGAGGGCATTTGCGTCTTATTGTACTGATTGTACAGGTTTACCGCATACGCATCACCGCTCTGGATGAGCTTTTGAGAGTTGCGGATAAATGCAGCGGTCCACTCTACCGGTCTGCGGGTATGAATGTTCTTGAGTGCCGGCCCTACCACTACCTGCTCAATGGCATGGCATTGCTGACAGTTGTTCTTAAATAAGGCTGCACCCGCACTAATGGCTTCATCAGAGGTGGGAATTCCCCCCGCATCGCCTTGGGTTGCAGGTACTGCATCGGCAGACGGCACAGCGGCTGCTTCTACATCCTGTTGAGTAGGTGCGCCGGCAGACTGCCCCTGCGCCAATGCTGGTATACTGCCAAACCATAGCAATCCAGCAACCATCAAAACCAGTCCTGAGCGTAGGAGAGCCGGTTTTGAAACGCTTTCTTCCAGCATATCCAGATGATTTTCTGACATGTTGTAATTCTAAAATTCGGCACAAATCTACGACCACGCCCTAATTAAAACAACAGCATCTCTATTTCTTTTACCTTAGATAAGCACTTGCCTGATGGCTAGTAAACAACTGGTATACAGATAGTTATGTATGTTTATAATTCCCCCTGATTATTTAGAATTGTTTTAAATAGCCGCTTATCCCTCTGCATGTTTAGAGCCTTTCCTTTAATAAGTACAATCGATTGCAGGCAAGGGTCCTAAATTTTAGAGATTAAATTTCACCTTCTCCCTAACTTATGATGGCCGTTGTCGTTATCAAAGCAAGGGCAGGGTGTTAAAAGAAGCCCTTTAAATTTTAGCAGAACTTTCACAACTCAAAAGGCCGACAACCGTATTTTAAGCTGAGCTAAGTTTTGCTGACCTAATCATATCTCTTCTCACAGCTCAAGGTAGGTATGCTTGTTTAAAGTAATCCATCCCAGGGCATGAAAAGAGGACACACAGTATTGGGAAAGTTATATTTTTTAACATGCTGCTTGTTTGGCTCACAGGCTGATAGAGGCATTTTTTTGCTTACTGCAGGTAGTTTTTAACGTTCATGCATCTGCCTGACGGGCTTACCATTTCAATCAAATTTTTAAACCTAAGTATATATGCGGAAGCGTGTTTTGATTATTGAAGATGATTATTTTGTGCGCACGCTGCTCAACTTTCTCCTCAAGGAGCAATACGAAGTTGTATCGGTCGAGAATGGGCATAAAGGCCTGATCTGGATGGATAAGGGCAATTTGCCTGATCTGATACTCTCCGATATTGACATGCCCCAATTAGATGGTTTCGATTTGCTGCAGCAACTGCGCCGCAGCGGCTACTATCGTGACATACCTGTTATTATGCTAACAGGCTTTGACGATGAAGCCACCCGGGATCGCTGCCTGTCAGCCGGTGCGAACGGCTGCCTGACCAAGCCTTTTAATCCCCCTGATCTGTTACACGCCATCACATCTGCACTTTCTAACCAAGAATCCACAACGAACTATGCGCAAGATAAATGATATACCTGCTGCGCCTGTCTATTCCAATACGATAGTATACGTAGGGCAGGCCATCAATCAGGCATTGGTAAATCAACTGCAGGACGAGGGATACAATTGCCTGCAGTATACAGATGCGTTTAAGGCGTATGTGTACCTACTGGCTGAAGTATATGCCAATGCCCCCCTCCCCTATGCCATCCTTTGCCAGGAAGACCTTAAGGAGGAAGAAGCCTATACCTTTATTGCTAATCTGGCCCGTTGCCACAGGCTTCGTACTGTACCCAGCATCCTGTTACTGGATAAAAATGAGGGTGCCAACAAGCGTAAAGCTAAACTGGCCGGCGCCGATGATTTCTATACCGGTCCGGTAAGTCATGAAGATCTGCTGGAACGGCTGGAGTTTTTGCACGCCACCCGTGATGAGCGTCTGGAGCAAACCGACGCCCAGCAGGATTTTCCGCACCTGCGCATTTCGCTGGGCAAGCGGCTGTTTGATATCCTGTTTTCAGGCATCCTGCTGATCTTACTGAGCCCCATTCTGCTGGTAATTGCACTGGCCATACGGCTGGAATCTCCGGGCCCTATCTTTTACATCTCCAAGCGGGTGGGTACCGGCTACCGGATCTTTAATTTCTACAAGTTCCGCTCCATGCGTCCCGATGCAGATAAAGAGCTGGAAAAAGTAATTCACCTGAACCAGTACCAAAGCCAAAACGGCGGCCTGGCCTTTGTAAAGATCGATAACGACCCACGGGTTACCCGCCTGGGACGCTTCCTGCGCAACTCAAGCCTGGATGAACTTCCGCAGCTCTTTAATGTGCTGCTTGGCGACATGTCCATAGTAGGCAATCGTCCGCTGCCCCTCTATGAGGCTGAAAAAATTACCAGGGACCTGTGGTCCAAGCGCTTTCTGGCCCCGGCGGGCATTACCGGCCTGTGGCAGGTTACCAAGCGGGGACGCAAAGAAATGTCAACGGAAGAGCGCATAGAGCTGGATATGCAATATGCCGATGAGTGCTCGCTTTGGTACGACTTTAAAATCATGGCGCAAACAGTGCCTGCACTCTTACAAAAAGAATCAGTTTAGCAATGCTTGTACTAAAAATTCTGGAGTACTCCCTGTTTTTCTACCTGCTGGCCTTTGGCCTTTACATCTTTTTTCCGGCTCTGGCAGGGCGCCTGCGCACATCCGTTACCCGAACGTCTTCGGCAGACCGCTACAAGATCTGCATCTTGATCCCCTCCTATAAAGAGGATGCCGTTATCTTCCACACCGCTCAGGATGCCCTGCGGCAGACTTACAACAGCAATATGTATGATGTATGTGTGATAGCCGATTCACTGCAGCCCGAAACCCTGGAGCGCTTACGCAGCCTGCCCATACAGGTGCTGGAGGTATCATTTGAAAAAAGCACCAAGGTAAAAGCCCTGAATACTGCCTTTGCCAGCCTGAAGGGGCCCTATGACATAGGGGTGATCCTGGATGCCGACAATGTGATGGAGCCAGACTTTCTGCGCAAAGTGGCGGCCGAATTTGAGCAGGGCGAAACGGTAGTGCAGGGATGCCGCACAGCCAAGAACATGAACACCTCCTTTGCCGTGCTGGATGCTGCCAGCGAGCGGGTAAACAACCACATCTTCCGCCGGGGCTTTAATGCCATTGGCTTTTCGGCCCCCATCATCGGCTCGGGCGTAGCCTTTGACTACCAGCTCATGACCAATGCCCTATCGTCCAACAAGGCTGTAGGGGGCTTTGATAAAATGCTGTCGGTAGACCTGATCCGCCACAGGCACTTTATCAAATACCTGCCCAATGCCCTGGTTTATGATGAGAAAGTAGACAATGCCGGCACGTTTAAAACACAGCGCCGCCGCTGGGTGAGCAGCCAGTTCACCAATCTGCGCATGTATTTCGCCCAGGGCTTTCGCCAGCTGTTCAAAGGCAACCTGGACTATTTTAACCTGGCCGTTATGAACAACCTGATGCTGCCGCGTATCCTGCTGCTGGGACTGGTATTTGCCTGCTTTGCTGCGGCCCTTCTGCTGGCTCAGTGGAGCTTTGTAGGCGTACTGGGCTGGACCCTCTGCATGCTGCTCTATACCTCAGCCATTTTGCTGAGCCTTGGCAATCTGCTGTTTGACAGCCGCTTTATAAAAGCCCTGGCTACGGCCCCCAAGATCTTCTTTATCATGTTTGGCCTGTTGTTTAAGCTGAAAAATGCCGACAGCCGCTTTATACATACTCCTCATACCCATACTCAAGTACAAAACTAAAACAGGATGAAGCCTCTCGTCTCGATTGTTATACTCAACTACAACCAACTACAGGTAACGCGCGAATTTCTGGATTCCTGCCGAAGCCTCACCTACCCCAATTATGAGATCATACTGGTGGATAATGACTCCAGGGAAGACCCCACTCCGGTAATTCGGGAGCACTATCCCCATGTGCACCTCATCCGCACCCAAAAGAACCTGGGCTTTACCGGGGGAAACAATGTGGGCATAGCCGCCACCAAAGGGGATTATGTGTTTGTGGTAAACAATGATACCGAAGTTACCCCCAACCTGCTGGAAAAGCTGTTGGAACCCTTTGAGCGGGATAAGACCATAGGGGTAGTTTCGCCCAAGATCCGCTACTATTCCAAACCAAGCCTCATTCAGTATGCCGGCTATACTGCCATAAACCCTTTTACCGGCCGCAACAAGGCCATCGGCGGCAAGCAGGAAGACCGGGGCCAGCACGATACCCCCTCCTATACCAACTATGCCCATGGGGCTGCCATGCTGGTAAAACGGGAGGTGATTGAAAAAACGGGTGCCTTTGCCGATGAATTCTTTATCTATTACGAAGAGCTGGACTGGTCAGAGCGCATTCGCCGGGCGGGCTATGCCATCTATTACCAACCCGAAGCCCTGATCTACCACAAAGAATCCATTACCATGGGCAAAGAAAGCCCCATGAAGGCTTATTACCACACGCGCAACCGCATTCTGTTTATGCGCCGGAACACCAAAAGCTATCAGTTTGCCTTTTTCCTGGCGTTTGTAGGCTTGTTTGTGATCCCCAAAAGCCTGCTCAAGTATACGATCAACCGCCAGCCGGAGCATCTACGGTCTTTTGTGCGGGGGCTGATGTGGAATTTCAGCTATAAGCCCGAAAAAGAAAAGCAGCTAACGGCCCCCTCACTTGCCTGATCAATTGGCCGACAGCGTTTTTTGTAGTATATTATATAGTACAATTCAGACCGGTAGTAAGACCGGTACGCACGCATTCACTACCGCTTGGGATACGCTCTCAGGTAGTTCTCCTGGTAGTAAAATGGAAGAAGCCGACGCTTCCTTTGCCATTTTTTCGTTACACGTTAGTTATGCCCATTTGCCTGTAGTTTTCCTAACACTCCTGCTTTTGCTACCGGCCCAGCTTCTGGTTTAACTACTACTTTTTGATTTACTTTTTGCCGATCTGTGATGTTGACAACTAAGATTAAGGTACTTGAGACGATTCGCCAGGGCAAAATTGGCGGTGGAGAATCCCATGTAATCGACCTGGTACTGGCCCTCGATAAAACTGTATATGAGCCTGTGGTCCTCTCCTTTACGGATGGTCCCATGATAGACAGGCTCAAGGCCGCCGGGGTTAAAACCTACGTATTGAATACCGAATGGCCCTTTGATGTGACCATTTGGGCTAAGGTGCGCGAGATACTGGAAGCAGAAGATATCGACATCATCCATGCCCATGGCTCCAGGGCACATTCTAATGTATTGTGGCCGGCCAAGCAGCTCAACATTCCCATCGTCTATACCGTTCATGGCTGGTCGTTCCATGCCGACCAGCTTCCCCTTACCCGCTGGTACAGAGCCATGGGAGAACGGATTCTTACTCAAAATGCCCAGCTCACCATCTGTGTATCCGACAATAATTATCAGGATGCCAGCAAGACCTTTCCGCTTCCAAAAGCTACGGTTGTAAAGTATGGCATCAACCTGGATAAATACAATCCGCTAAACAGCTATAAGGACGTTCGGGCCGAGCTGGGGGTTGACAAGGAAACGGTACTAATAGGCTACATTGCCCGCATTACTGCCCAAAAAGATCCCTTTACGCTGCTGGAGGCCATTGCCAAATTGCCCAAAGCGCTGAACGTTAAGTTTCTTTTTATCGGTGATGGCGACCTTAAGTGGATTACCCTCAAGCTGGCCCGCAAAATGGGCATTGACTCCCGGATCATCTTCAGTGATTTCCGGCAGGACATCCCGGATGTGTTAAAGGCAATTGACATCTACTGCCTGCCCTCCCTTTGGGAAGGTCTGCCCATAGGACTGCTGGAGGCAATGGCCATGAAAAAAGCCATTATTGCCACAGCGGTAGATGGCACAAAGGAAGTGATCAAGAATCGTGTAAATGGTTTGCTGATTCCTCCTCAGGAGCCCGACAAGCTGGCAGACGCCCTGTATACGCTAGCTAGCAATAAAGACCTGATCCGGCAATACGGAGAGCAGGCCAGCCTGGATATGCAGGAGAATCATGATATCCATAAGATGACCAGCCGGGTAGAGCAGCTGTACATCACGGTGCTCTCTGCTCAGAACAGTCCCGCCCATGTAACCCTGCCGCAGGTTTCACTCAACCTGGGCATGAAGCCGAACAGCCTGGAACCCCTGCCCTAACCCTAAGACTGAGAAACCAGCGCAAAACACATCAGCACGTGCTTTGCGTTTTTAATCACTATTCCTTGTCCTCACCTGCTGTGTACTGCACAGTTGGGGGGCAAAACCCCGCTAAGTCTGCCCATAGACGACGAACTATCCTCCCAGCATCGCTCCCATCAGTATGGGACAGCGGCTGCAGGATTCCACCTGCAACATACGCCTGCTTTTTCCAGAAAAGCACACAAAATAAATACTGCTGATTATCAGTAAATGGGACCGGGGCATCTGTAAACCCCATTTAGGAACCCCCACAGAAGTCTCACTACCTTAACACAAGCCGATACAATACGACATGCCCAGGATGTAACTAGCTTATTTACAGCTAGTTACGCATGTTTAGCCATTGATTCGTAAAATTCAGCACCCATTGCAAAGATGTGGAAAGAAACGGGCGATCCAGAAGCATGAGAAGGTGGGGGAAATGGAGGGGCGGGAAGCACTTTTTGCCCTCTTGAGAGGTGATTACGAACAGATTAGCTCCTCATTACGGCCCTGGACGCAAAAAGTTACGCTTTTTCGTAAGAAATTAAGTTTCTTTCTGAAAAGTGCTGTAAAAATCCCCATTTCGTACCCACGATTCGGCCAAATTAAGGAGTAAAGAGGGTATATCAAGCTATAACATTACCTATTGATTAGATAGTGTAGACTATCTCCACATGTAAGAAATGGCCCTATATGTTAGACATATAAATTGTTACTAAGAGCAATGTTCAATGTATTATCAAAATTATTATATTGAATTTTGCGCTATTCTGCGTCTTCATGATCCTAGCGATAATCTGCCTAATTTTATAATTGAGCCTCCTGCAGTAAAGGGAGCCATTTTTTCAACCTCGCTAAGATTATATCCTCGAAGCACGATTATGAAAACAAACAAACTGGTGCATCATGTAAGAGTAGTACTTACAAGTATGTTGGTTCTACTGGCTGGCAGCACCATCGTAAGCGCCCAGGGCACACACACTGCACGCGCTAAAGGAACAACCTCATCGCCCTACGGATACTATGAGTATCTGCCAGTAGACTACGGCACCAGTTCCGCTTCCTTCCCGGTGATCATCTTTCTGCATGGCAATGGCGAAACCGGGAATGGCGGTTCTGATCTTTACGAGTTGCTTAAGCATGGGTTGCCTAAAGTAATTAAAAATGGTCGCCACCTGCCCATGCTGGTGCTTTCACCGCAAACCTCCAGCGGCTGGAGCAACAGCACCGTTAATGAATTTATAGAGTTTGCCAAAAAGAAATACCGGATCAATCCGGATAAGGTTTACATGACCGGTTTGAGCCTGGGTGGCATTGCTACCTTTAGCTTTGCCGCCAATTATCCCCACCAGCTGGCGGCCATAGTGCCGATCTCCGGCAGAGGCAGCGCCTCAGAAGTAAGCAAATATTCTGCATCGGTAAAGCTGTGGGCCTTTCATGGCACTTCCGATAATGTGATCCATTATGATGGCTCCAAATTACCTGTAGAGGCCTACAACAAGACCTCCCCCCCTGTAGCAGCCAAACTGACACTTTACTCAGGGGTAACGCACGATGCCTGGAGCCGCACCTACGACGGCAGCGCCGGCCATGACATCTACAGCTGGATGCTACAATACACAAGAGGCAGCTCCAAAACCACTACTACCACCACAACTACCTCGGGTCCTACTGCCCCCTCCAGCCTTTCTGCTACCGTAAGCTCCAGCAGCTCCGTGAAGCTCACCTGGAAGGACAACAGCAGCAACGAAAGCGAATTTGAGATCTACATGAGCACAGGGAACAACTCCAGCTACAGCCTGCGGGCCAAAGCCGGCTCCAACTCCACTTCCTATACCGTAGGCAGCTTAAGCTCAGGGCAAACCTATTACTTTAAGATCCGCGCCAAAAACAGTTCCGGAACCTCTTCTTATTCAAACGAAGTATCGGCCAAGCCAGGCTCAAGCACCAGCAACAAAGCCCCTGTGGTAAGTGCCGGATCTGATAAAAGCATTACCTTGCCCAGCAGCAGCCTTACCCTTAGCGGATCTGCCTCCGACTCTGATGGATCCATCGCCTCCGTTAGCTGGAGCAAGATCAGCGGCCCATCGGCCAGCCTGAGCAACACCAGCTCACTGAGCCTGGGCCTGAGCAACCTGCTGGAAGGCACCTATACCTTCCGCCTTACGGCTAAAGATAATGCAGGAGCTACCGCTTCGGATGATGTAACTGTGGTTGTAAAAGGAGCTACCACCAGTACCAGCACACTGGCAGCACCCTCAAACTTATATGCCACAGCCGATAAATCAACCGTTGCCAAGCTGAGCTGGAAAGACAACAGCTCGGACGAGTCTGAGTTTGAGATCTACATGAGTGCCGGCAACAACTCCAGCTGGAGCCTGCGGGCCAAGAGCGGCGCCAACTCTACCGGCTATACGGTAACCAACCTGGTAGCAGGCCAGACCTACTACTTCCGGATCCGGATCAAAAACAGCTCGGGCAAGTACTCAGACTACTCCAATGTAGATCAGCCTTAAAATGGTAGCCGGTAATACCTCCAGTACCAGCTCAAGCAGTCAACCACTACTTCCACCAGTACCAGCACCACCGCAGCAGTTCACTGGCGGCACCATCCAACCTGTTTGCTTCGGCCGATAAAT